>JANMHV010000273.1:0-10534 GCA_031375445.1 Burkholderiales bacterium
CGCCATCGCACATCGATGCGCCGCCGCCAGGAGAATGAGATCATTGCGCAGCGAGCCATGTGTGATCAGCGCGCCGAGCCAATCGGCCAGCGTCGCGCGTGATGTTACCAGTTGACGCTCTACCGCTATCTCCAGGCCCTGGCTATAAGCATAGGCACCCACTGGAAACGACGGCGATAGCCACACAAACAGCAGGCGGTCCGGTGACGCGCCGCGCGGCACTGCGGGGAGCGTATCCGCATCACTCAGCGACGCACCATCCAGCCCCATCGTCACGTCTTCTTCGGTGGCGCGTGATGCGCATCGTGGTGGTCGTGATGATGATGCTCGTGAGCGTGGCTATGGGAATGGCCCTGTGCATGGGCGTGACTATGCGATGACGCATGCGTGCTGTGCGCGTGCGCCCCAGCGTGTGCCCCAGCGTGTGCATGACTGTGGCTCTGCCCATGATGGCTCTCGTGCAATGGCCCTTTGCCGCCATAAGCACCACCCTCCGGCTCAAACGGCCGCGTGACGTGATGCACATGCGCGCCAAGCCCGGTCACCATCTCCTCCAGCACATGATCCGGCTGGATGTAGATCGCGTCCCGGCCGATCTCACACGGCGTGTGCCGGTTGCCGATGTGCCACGCGATCCGCGCCAGCTCCACCGCGCCGCCCGTGCTTGAGGTGGGCGCGTGAATTACCAGCAGTGCCTCCGCCGCCGCGATGATCTTGATGTAGGTCCCGTTGTCCAGCGCCAGCAGGTCGCCGTGCGCCATGTAGGTCGCCTCAGCGAGATCGAGCATCACCTCATGCCCGCGATCCGTCTCCAGCAGCACCCGCCGACGGTGCCGCGCCTGCCGGTCCAGCGTGATGCTGTCGACAGCGATGCGGCCATTAATGTCAGCGCGGCGGATGAGATGGGTGGCACGGGTCATGGGAGGTCCAGAATTGCAGTTCCAACAAAGCGTGGATTCCGTAGGTTGGGTTAGCGCGCTCACCGATTTCGATGATTATGCGCAATTCCCGATCCGCGCGTAACCCAACATGTCACTCACGAGCCGAAATCCTCAGCGCATGCCTTGTGGTGGTGATGACAACGAACACGACACGCACTGGAACCGGGCGGCCGTAGCAGCGTTCTATCCCACGACAACCGCTTTAACACACTCAGTGTGGAGGATAAGTCGATGTGGGCTGGATGCTCAACACTATTCGCAGCAGCGATTATAACGGCCGCAGTCGGTGCCCCAGCTGGAGCGGAAGCGGTGTCGGAAGCTGCGTGCGCTCAGCAATGGATTGCCGTAGATGCCGATGCAAATGGCGTACTGACGGAGCAAGAGGACACGTCCGGCTATCTGAAACTTCTGGCGACACGCGGCACCGGCACGATCCGCGGCGGCACGCTCACCCGGCAGGAATTCCTGACGTTCTGCCTCAACGGCGTGTTTGCGGGGCCGACCAATGTAGGCGCTGGCAGCCCGCCAAATGCGCCCGCCGCCCCCGCGACAGGGTCCCTTCAAGACGAGCGGGAAAACAAGGCCGGCGGCCGAGGCAAAGGCGACATTACCCCAGGTGCTGCACCCATCCCTCTCGAAGAGGCCGAAAAACGCGTTCGCGCGTCCGGCTTCCGACCAACCGGACCTTTGATTTTGGACGCCGAGAACATTTGGCGGGGTAAGGTGTGGGCGAACGGCAAGGAAGTCGATATCGCGGTGGATCCGCAAGGCGACATCGCCACCCAGAACAAGCGTTAAACGCACGGCCAAACACAAAGGAGTCGCATCCGTCTCGTTACCATCGACGTGGGACAGACCGCAGGTCGGCATCGATCTCAAAACAAAAAATACCGCTGCGCCATCGGCAATTCCTTGGCCGGCTCGCACACCAGCAATTCCCCGTCAGCGCGGACTTCGTAGGTTTCAGGATTGATCGAAATCTCCGGCGTGGCGTCGTTGTGGATCATGCTCTTTTTGGAGAGGCCGCTGCGGGTGCCTTTGACGGCGACGGCCTGCTTGCGCAAACCCCACTTCTTGGCGAGCTTACCTCCGGCGAAAGCCTCGCTGACAAACGTCAGCGATGTTGCGGTCCGCGCGGCACCATAGGCACCGAACATCGGCCGGTAGTGCACCGGCTGCGGCGTCGGGATCGACGCGTTGGCGTCGCCCATGGCCGCCGCCGCAATCGCGCCACCCTTGATGATGATGTCCGGCTTCACGCCAAAGAACGCCGGACTCCAGACAACGAGATCGGCCAGCTTGCCCACCTCCACCGAGCCGATGTGCGTCGACACACCATGCGCAATGGCCGGATTGATCGTATACTTCGCCACATACCGCTTGGCGCGGAAGTTATCGTTGGCCTTGCCCTTGTCCTGCGGCAGCGGCCCACGCTGCTGGCGCATCTTGTGCGCGGTCTGCCAGGTGCGGATGATCACCTCGCCGACGCGGCCCATGGCTTGGCTGTCGGAGCTCATCATTGAGAGCGCGCCCATATCGTGCAGAATGTCCTCAGCCGCAATGGTTTCCTTGCGGATGCGACTTTCGGCAAATGCGAGATCTTCTGGAATTGAACTGTCGAGATGGTGGCAAACCATCAACATGTCGAGATGCTCATCCAGCGTATTCACCGTGAACGGCCGCGTCGGATTTGTTGACGATGGCAGTACATTCTTCAAGCCCGCCACCTTCATGATGTCCGGCGCATGCCCACCGCCCGCGCCTTCGGTGTGAAAGGCGTGAATCGTGCGCCCCTTGAACGCCGCGATCGTGTCCTCGACAAAGCCACTTTCGTTCAGCGTGTCGGTGTGGATCATGACCTGCACGTCGTGGTCGTCGGCCACGCTCAGGCACGTGTCGATGGCCGCGGGCGTCGTGCCCCAATCCTCGTGCAGCTTCATCGCGCACGCGCCGGCCTCGATCTGCTCGACCAAGGCCCCAGGCTGCGAGGCGTTGCCCTTGCCGGCAAAGCCCAGGTTCATCGGGAAGGCCTCGGCCGCTTCGAGCATGCGGGCCAGATGCCACGGGCCAGGCGTGCAGGTCGTCGCGTTGGTGCCGGTAGCCGGCCCGGTGCCGCCGCCGATCATGGTGGTGACGCCGGACATCAGCGCCTCCTCGATCTGCTGCGGGCAGATGAAGTGGATGTGGCTGTCGATGCCGCCCGCGGTGAGGATCATGCCCTCGCCCGCGATCACCTCGGTGCCGGCGCCGATGGGAATGGTGACGCCCGGCTGGATGTCGGGGTTGCCGCCCTTGCCGATCTTCCAGATGCGCCCGCCCTTCAGGCCCACGTCGGCTTTCACGATGCCCCAGTGGTCGACGATGAGCGCGTTGGTGATGATGGTGTCCGCGACCTGGGCAGAGAGGCGTTGCGACTGGCCCATGCCGTCGCGGATCACCTTGCCGCCGCCGAACTTCACTTCCTCGCCGTAGACCGTGAGGTCGCGCTCGACCTCGATCCAGAGCTCGGTGTCGGCAAGGCGCACGCGGTCGCCCGTCGTGGGGCCGAACATCTCGGCGTAGGCCTGGCGCGTGATCTTCATTTGCCGAGCGCCCCCATCACCTTGCCCTGGAAGCCGAACACCCGGCGAGCTCCCGCCAGCGCCACCAGCTCCACCGTGCGCGACTGTCCCGGCTCGAAGCGCACCGCGGTTCCCGCGGCGATATTGAGCCGGAAGCCGCGCGCCTTGGCACGGTCGAAGTCGAGCGCGTCGTTGGTCTCGAAGAAGTGATAGTGCGAACCGACCTGGATCGGCCGGTCGCCGGTGTTGGTCACGCGCAACGTGAGCGTCTTGCGGCCCGCGTTGAGCTCTATGTCGCCGGGGGCGACCTGCATCTCGCCGGGAATCATCGCGGTGCCCTCATACGATGGGGTGGTGGACGGTCACGAGCTTGGTGCCGTCGGGGAACGTGGCCTCCACCTGGATCTCGGGGATCATTTCCGCCACCCCTTCCATCACGTCGTCCCGCGTGAGGATCGTGGCCCCCCATCCCATCAGCTCCGAGACCGGACGCCCGTCGCGGGCGCCTTCCATGATGGCGGCGCTGATGAAGGCGACCGCCTCGGGGTAGTTGAGCTTGAGGCCCCGCGCGCGGCGGCGCTCGGCCAGCAGGGCGGCGGTGAAGACGAGGAGCTTGTCCTTCTCGCGAGGCGTGAGTTCCATGGAGCTCCTAGGTGCGCCAGATGCGCGGCGGCACGGCGGCGCGGCCGAGCACGGGCTCGCGCAGCCGCATCCAGAGTGCCGCGAAGTACTCGCGCGCCGCCTCGGTGGAATCGCCGCGGTAGCGTGCGAGCAGCACGCCCGGCAGCTGCGTGACCCCGCCTTCGCCCTCGCGCGGTGACTCCTCGCGGCAGCCCGCGACGAGCGCGCCCTCCAGGGCGATGGCGGCGACGATCATGGTGCCGAAGACCGTGTGTCCGGCGAGGCCGGGCGCCGAGTCGGTCGCGAGGGAGCCGGGCCGCAGGTGCCCGCGCTCCGCCCACTGAAGCTTTCCGTCCCGATAGAGGCGCGAGGAGAGCCGGCACTCGCCGCGCGTGAAACGCTCGCCCGATGCCGTGCGGCCGAGGCAGAGGATGTCCCACGACACGAGGCGTGCGTCGCCCTCGAGCCGCGCCTCCCAGCGAATGTCGGGCTGCGCGCCGTCATAGATCAGGGTTTCCTGGGGCAACCACTCGATCGCGGCGCCGGCGGCGATCGCGAGGTCGACGCGTTGCCGCGCCCACGGGCCCGCGGTTCGATACCACTTCCCGGCGCCGGGGGTGGTGAGGAGCGCGTGGGCGCCCGAGGCCGCGTGGACATCGATGGCGAGGTCGTCGCCGCCCGCGATGCCCGCCGGCGGATGGACCACGATCGCGTGGCACACGGCATCGCCTTCGGGATGCAGGGATTTCTGCACCACGAGGGGACCCTCGTGGATGCGGGAGGCGAGCACGCTGCGCGGCCCGCGCCGCTCGAACCCGAGGGCGAGCCGGGCTTTCCAGCCGGGAGCGGCGGCCACGCGGTCGTCGGGGGGCATGGGTCGATCATACTGAAAGCGTCCCGCGGACGTTGTCCGTGTCCATGTCGGCACCCGCGCCGCGCGCCACGATCTCGCCGCGTTCCATCACCAGGTACTGGTCGGCGAGCGAGCGCGCGAAATCGTAGTACTGCTCCACCAGCAGGATCGCGAGGTCGCCGCCGGAAGCGAGCGAGCGGATCGCCCGCTCGATATCCTTGATGATCGAGGGCTGGATGCCTTCGGTCGGCTCGTCGAGGATCAGCAGCCGCGGTCCCATGGCGAGCGCGCGGCCGATGGCGAGCTGCTGCTGCTGGCCACCGGAGAGGTCGCCGCCGCGGCGGGCGAGCATCTCCTTGAGCACCGGGAACATCTCGAAGATGCGCGGCGGCAGCTCTTCCCCGCGCTTGCGCGTGGCGAGTCCCATGGCAAGGTTCTCGGCCACGGTGAGGCGGCTGAAGATCTCGCGCCCCTGGGGCACGTAGCCGATGCCGGCGGCGGCGCGCTGGTCGGGCCGCGCGTGGGTGAGGTCGCGATCGGCGAGCTTCACGCTGCCGGTCTTCGCGGGGATGAGGCCCATCAACGTGCGCAGGAGGGTCGTCTTGCCGACGCCGTTGCGGCCCATCAGCACCGTCACCTTCCCGGCGGGAAGCTCGAAACCCACGTCGCGCAGGATGTGGCTGCCGCCGTAGTACTGGTTCAGGTTCGAAACCGTGAGCATATATTCAGCGGATCCACCACGAAGGACGCGAAGGAACACGAAGGTTCACGAAGGCAAGCAAAGGGCCAGTAGGTGTTCGTGCTTGCCAACTTAGCCACGGAACATTCGCCATGGTTGGCCTTCGTGAACCTTCGTGTCCCTTTGTGTCCTTTGTGGTGAAGTCAACGTCCAAGGTAAACCTCGATCACGCGCGCGTCGTTCTGCACCGCGTCGAGCGGACCCTCGGCGAGCACGGAGCCTTCGTGCAGCACGGTGACCTTGCCGCCCAGCGCCTTCACGAACGCCATGTCGTGCTCCACCACCACCAGCGAGTGCTCGCCCGCGAGCGAGACGAAGAGCTCGGCGGTGCGCTCGGTCTCGTCGTCGCTCATGCCCGCCACCGGCTCGTCGAGCAGCAGCAGGCGCGGCTCCTGCATCAGCAGCATGCCGATCTCGAGCCACTGCTTCTGCCCGTGGGAGAGGAGCCCGGCCTCGCGGTCTTCCTGGCCGGCGAGGCCGATGCGCTCGAGGGTGGCGGCGATGCGGTCGCGCTCCGTCGACGACAGCTTCGCGAACAGCGTTCGGCGCACGCGCTTGTCGGCCTTCATCGCGAGCTCGAGGTTCTCGAACGCGCTGTGGTGCTCGAAGATGGTGGGCTTCTGGAACTTGCGCCCGATGCCGGCGTGGGCGATCTGGGCCTCGGTCAAGCGCGTGAGGTCGATGGTCTGGCCGAAAAACGCGCGGCCCGTGTCGGGCCGCGTCTTGCCGGTGATCACGTCCATCATCGTGGTCTTGCCGGCGCCGTTGGGGCCGATCACGCAGCGCAGCTCGCCCACGTCGATGGCGAGCGACAGGTCGTTCAGGGCCCGGAAGCCGTCGAAGCTCACGGTGATGCCCTCGAGGTACAGCACCACGCCGTGGGCCACGTCGAGCTGGCCGGTGACGGTGCGGCCGTAGCTCGCGTCGCTCGAAGGTTGTGTGGCGGCCACCGCGCGCGGCGCGGGCGGCCACCACGGCCAGGGGCGTCCGGGGGGGATGGTGACGGGAGGGTCTTTGAGGTTCATGACCCGATACCCGGCCCTCTCCCGTCGAGGGAGGAACCGTCGCCCGACCCTCTCCCCGGCCCTCTCCCAAGGGAGAGGGAGAGTTTTCGTGCGAGGCCCACCACGCCGTGGGGCATGAAGAGTGTCACACCGATGAAGATCGCCCCCAGGACGAAGAGCCAGTACTCGGGCATCGCGACGGTGAAGATCGTCTTGGCACCATTCACGAGGCCGGCGCCGATGATCGGCCCCACCAGCGTGCCGCGACCGCCCACCGCCGCCCAGATCGCGATCTCGATCGAGTTGGCGGGCGACATCTCGCCCGGGTTGATGATGCCCACCTGGGGCACGTAGAGCGCGCCGGCGATGCCGCACAGCACCGCCGAGAGCGTCCAGACGAAGAGCTTGTACCAGAGGGTGTCGTAGCCGCAGAAGCGCGCCCTCGCCTCGGCATCGCGAATCGCCGCGAGCACCCGGCCGAAGCGCGAGGTGACGAGCCATCGGCACCCGAGGAGTGTTGCGATCAGCACTGCGCCGGTGATGGCGAAAAGGGTCATGCGCATGCCGGGGGTGGTGATGGGAATGCCGAGGATGCGCTTGAAGTCGGTGAAGCCGTTGTTGCCGCCGAAGCCGGTGTCGTTCCTGAAGAAGAGCAGCATCGCGGCGAACGTGAGCGCCTGGGTGATGATCGAGAAGTACACGCCCTTTACCCGCGAACGGAACGCGAAGTACCCGAACACGAAGGCGAGGAGCCCGGGCACCGCGACCACCAGGAACATGCACCACAGGAACGAATCGGTGTTCCACCAGTGCCACGGGAAGGTCTTCCAGTCGAGGAACACCATGAAGTCGGGCATGTTCATGCGGTACTGGCCGTCGGCCCCGATCTGGCGCATCAGGTACATGCCCATCGCGTAGCCGCCGAGGGCGAAGAAGAGCCCGTGGCCGAGCGAGAGGATGCCGGCGTAGCCCCACACCAGGTCCATGGCGATGGCCACGATCATGTAGCACATGATCTTGCCCCCGAGCCCCACGCCGAAGGCGGAGACGTGCAGCGGGTTGTCCGGGGGCAGCAGCAGGTTCGCGGCGGGGAATGCGACGAACACGACGATCGCGGCCGCGAGGATCGCGAGCCAGCCTTTCGGTCCGTAGAGGCGCGAGAACATCAGGCTTCCAGCGCCCTTCCCTTCACCGCGAAGAGTCCCTGGGGACGCTTCTGGATGAAGACGATGATGAACACCAGCACCACGATCTTGGCGATGACCGCACCCTGCCAGGTTTCGAGCAGCTTGTTGGCGAAGCCGAGGCCGAGGGCCGCGTACACGGTGCCGGCGAGCTGCCCCACGCCGCCCAGCACCACCACCATGAAGGAATCGACGATATAGCTTTGCCCGAGGTCGGGCCCGACGTTGCCGATCTGGGAGAGGGCGCACCCGGAGAGGCCGGCGAGGCCGGAGCCGATGCCGAAGGCCCACATGTCGACGCGCGCGGTGGGCACGCCCATGCACGCCGCCATCTCGCGGTTCTGGGTCACGCCGCGCACGAAGAGGCCGAGGCGGGTGCGGGTGAGCAGGAGCCCGATGCAGGCGAGCACGCCGAGCGCGAAGGCGATGATCACGACGCGGCTCCACGGCAGGACGACACCGGCGAAGACTTCGAAGCCGCCGGACATGAAGGCGGGATTTTCCACTTGAACGTTCTGCGCGCCGAAGATCGTGCGGACTGCTTGTATCAGGATCAGGCTGATGCCCCAGGTGGCGAGCAGCGTCTCGAGCGGCCGTCCGTAGAGCCATCGGATGACGCTCCTTTCCAGCACCATGCCGACGGCGGCGGCGACCGCGAAGGAGGCCGGCACCGCCACCAGGAGGTACGCGTCGAAGGCGCCCGGCAGGTGCGCGCGGAACAGGTTCTGTACGACGTAAGTGGTGTAGGCGCCGATCATGATCAGCTCGCCGTGGGCCATGTTGATGACGCCCATCAGCCCGTAGGTGATGGCGAGCCCGAGGGCGGCCAGCAGCAGGATCGAGCCCAGGCTCACGCCGGAGAAGGCGAGGCCCGCGAACTGCTCGCGCGCAAGGCGCGCCTCCACCTTGCGCAGGCCCGCCTTTGCCGCGGCGCGCACTTCTTCATCGGGTTCGGCAGCCGCGTCGAGACGGCCCAGCAGCAGGGTCTTGGTCTGCGGGCTGCCGAAAGCCTCGAGGCGCTTCACGGCGGCGAGCTTCTCCTCGCGGCTGCCGGCCTGCAGGTCGAGTGCCGCGGCGATCGGGGCGAGCACCGCCTGGATGCCGGGGTCGGTCTCCTTCGCGAGCGCCGTGCGCACCAGGGGCCGCATCGCGATGTCGGCGCCGGCGGCGAGCCCGTTGGCGGCGGCACGGCGGACCGCGATGTCGGGGGACAGGAGCTTCAACGCCGAGGTCGCGGCGTCGAGCTCGCGGCGCAGGCGGTTGTTGAGCACGATGCCCTCGACTTTCTCGTCGGCGACATCCTGCAGCAGTTGCAGTGCTTCCGGCTCGCCCGAGGCCACAAGGGCGCCGATGGCGGCGACCTTCTCGTCGTTGTCGCCGGTCTTGAGACGCTCCACCACCGCCGCGTCGAGCGCGTGGGCGGGCAGGGCGAGGCAGGCGAGGACCAGCAGGAAGCGCGCGAAAATGAGGGTCTCCAAGCGACGGCGGCGCTCGCGCGCCGCCGTCTTCATGCGATCAGGCGTCGATCAGGTCTTCTTCGGTGCGCCCGCCGGGGCCGGAGCCGCGGCCGCGGCCGGGGCGGCCATCTCGGGCTCGTCCTTCTTCTTGTCGTTGCCGACGATGTACGGGCTCCACGGCTTCGCCTTGATCGGGCCGGGCGTCTTCCACACGACGCTGAACTGGCCGTCGGCCTTGATCTCGCCGATGAACACCGGCTTGTGCAGGTGGTGGTTCTTGGCATCCATGGTCGCCACGAACCCGGACGGCGCCTTGAACGTCTGCCCGCCCATCGCGGCGATCACCTTGTCGGTGTCGAAGCTCTTGGCCTTCTCGACCGCCTGCTTCCACATGTACACGCCGATGTATGTCGCTTCCATCGGGTCGTTGGTGAGCGGCTTGTCCTTGTGGCCGGCGATGTTCTTCGCCTTGGCGTAGGCCGCCCACTTCTTGGTGAATTCGTCGTTGGTCGGGTTCTTGACCGACATGAAGTAGTTCCATGCGGCGAGGTGTCCCACCAGCGGCTTCGTGTCCACGCCGCGCAGTTCCTCTTCACCGACCGAGAACGCCACCACCGGCACGTCGGTCGCCTTGAGCCCCTGGTTGCCGAGCTCCTTGTAGAACGGCACGTTGGAGTCGCCGTTGATGGTGGAGATCACCGCGGTCTTGCCGCCGGCGGAGAACTTCTTCACGTCCGCCACGATGGTCTGGTAGTCGCTGTGGCCGAACGGCGTGTACTTCTCGTCGATGTCGGTGTCCTTCACGCCCTTGCTCTTGAGGAACGCGCGCAGGATCTTGTTGGTGGTGCGCGGGTAGACGTAGTCGGTGCCCAGCAGCACGAAGCGCTTGGCGCCGCCGCCGTCCTTGCTCATCAGGTACTCCACCGCCGGGATCGCCTGCTGGTTGGGCGCAGCCCCGGTGTAGAACACGTTCTTGGAGAGCTCTTCACCTTCGTACTGCACCGGGTAGAAGAGGAGGCCGTTCAGCTCCTCGAACACCGGCAGCACCGACTTGCGGGAGACGGAAGTCCAGCAGCCGAAGACGGCCGCGGCCTTGTCCTGGGTGATGAGCTGGCGCGCCTTCTCGGCGAAGAGGGGCCAGTTGGAGGCCGGGTCGACCACCACCGCCTCGATC
>JANMHV010000339.1:0-11141 GCA_031375445.1 Burkholderiales bacterium
GTCGAGCTCCGCGGGCGAGCCGCCGATCACGTGCCCCGCCTGGCTCTCCATGCGTGCCGCGACCGCCGGATCCTTCAGCGCCGTGAGGGTCGCCTGGTGCAACTTGTTCACGATCGCGTCGGGAGTGGCGCGCGGTACGAAGGTGCCGATCCAGGTGTCCGACTCGTAGCCGGGGAATCCGGATTCCGCGATCGTCGCGACATCGGGAATGAGCGGCGAGCGCCGCGTGGAGGTCACCGCGATCGCCTTCAGCTTCCCCGCCTTCACGTGGGGCAGGATGCCGCTCAGGGTTCCGAGCACCGCGGGGACCTGGTTGCCGATCACGTCGGTGATCGCCGGCCCCGCGCCCTTGTACGGCACGTGGACGAGGGCGAGCTTGCCGACGGACTGCAGCAGCGCGCCGGCGAAGTGCCCGGGTGACCCGATGCCGCCGCTCGCGTACTGCAGGTAGCGCGGATCCTTCTTTCCGAGCGCGACCCACTCCTGCAGGTTGTTCGCCGGCACGGAAGGATGCACCGCGAGCACTTGCGGCAGCGCGCCGATCAGCGTCACGCCGCGCAGGTCGCGCTCGGTGTTGAAGGTCAGCGTCGGGACCAGCGCCTGGTTGATGCTGTGGGACGACACGGTGAAGAGGACGTTGTAGCCGTCGGGCTGAGCCTTGGCCACGAAGTCCGTTGCGATCGCACCCCCGGCGCCGGCCTTGTTCTCGACGATGACCACCTGGCCGAGGGCCTCGCCGACCTTCGTGTTGAGCGTGCGGGCGATGGTGTCGGAGCCGCCGCCCGGGGCGAAGGTCACGATGAGCTTCACCGGCTGGCGCGCGGGAAACTCCTGCGCCTTCACGGGGGCGAAAAATCCCGATGCGAGCGCGGCACACGCCGCGAGGGGAGCGGCCCGAACCCAGGCGCCCATCAAAGCGGCCCGGTCCGCGCGCCCGCGGGACTTTGGAGCCAGAAGCGGCCTCCACCCACGAACACGACGGCGTCGCCCAGGATCAACGAACGCCCATCCTCGCGGCCGGGATCGAAGCTGGGCCCGTAGGGTTCGCTCGACGTAGGCGCCTGGAATACGAGCGAAGATTGCTGCAGCAGGCGCGTCCCTACCAGCTCGAAGCGAAGCAGCTCGCTGCGCAGGTACGGGTAGCTCTGGGGAACGGAAGGTCCGTTCGGCGCGCCGTCATGCACGCGCGCGGGGATCGCGAACGACAACGTGCCGTCCGCGCGAGCGAGCGAGCTGAACGCGTGGTGGCTCTTCAGCAACGCCGAGTCGCTGCCGCGCTTGCCGATGTTCACCCGCTGCATCTCCCTGGGCTTGCCATCCTCGGAGACGTCGAAGATCGCCACCTGCAGCCCCTGGAACCACGCGAACTGCGAGTCGCCGAAGGAGCCCGCGGGAATCGCGTCCAGGCCGAAGCCCAGCAGGCGGTTGCCGGGCAGGGGATGGAGGTAGTCGGAGAAGCCCGGCACCTCGAGGGCCCCGGTGATCTTCGGGTCCGCGGCGTTCGTGAGGTCGACCACGTACAGCGGGTCGGTCTTGAGGAACGTGACGGCATAGAGCCGGTCGCCGACGAAACGCGTCGCGTAGAGCAACTCGTTCGGCTTGCCGATCCGCTCGGGGCGCGCGGTGTTGGGCAGGTAGGACAGGGTGCGCAGCAGGCCAGGCGTCACGGTCGACGGCTCGAGGATGGTGAGCCGGTTGCTCACGCTGGCACCCCATTGTCCGGTGGTGGCGCTCGACACCACGCGCAACCTTCCCGCCGCCTCTCCCATGCGGAAAGCCGCCTTGTCCGGCTCGGTGCCGAGGTATCCCTCCACGGTGCCGGTGCCCACGGCCTCCATGGAATTCGTTCCCAGGCGCAACCGGTGCACATCGGTGACCGCGAAGGATGGCTGCACCGGCAGCAGGAGTCCGGAGTTGGCACGCATCGCCTGCCGCGTGCCGGCGAGGTACAGATTCGTTTCGGTGACGTATACCGCATCGGTGCTGCCCGCCACGGCCAGCGACTGGCGGATGCGCGGCTGCGCGAGGTCGATCGCGGTCACCACCGTCATGTCGGCCGAGGGCAGGCGATCGCCCTGGGGCGGCGCGAACACCTGTGAAGCGTCGACGAGGGGCACGGCAGGAGCCCCGTTGATCACCACGCGCGGCAACATTTCCTCGAGCGGCACTGCGTTGGCGCGTTCGAGGGTGCGCAGCGGCGCCGGAACATATCCGGAGGTGAAGCCGGAAACGGAAGGCACGTTTCGCGTGACCACATACAAGGTCTCGCCGATTCGCCGGGTGGCCACCAGGTGTCCGTCGATGCGTGCGCGCCAGCGGCTCTGGGGAGCAGCGCGCTGCGTGGCATCGAGGATTTCCACATAAGTCTTGCCGCCGACCCATGCCGAATAGGAGCTCCAGACGCCGGCTCCGGGGCCGAAAGCGATGGCCGAGGCGCGCGTGCCCGAGATGGCGACGAGGCGCGTGCCGTCGAGCATCAGCCCGCCTCCGGCGCGGCTGATGGTCTCGCCGTCGAGGGGCGCCTCGCCGCGGAACGCGAGGGAGGTTCCGCCCCCGCCCACCTGCGCGATGCGCAGCCGCGGCAGGCGAGCGCCGAAGGCGTCCTGCGCGAAGGTGTAGACATACTCTCCATCGCTCTTCATGAGGTCGGCTTCGTCCACGCCGGCCTCGATCAGGTTCGTCCCCGAGAACGTGGTCGAGGCGGGCGCCGGCGAGAAGTCCACGCCGCTGGAGCCGACATAGTTCACGAGCCCGCTGGCGATGTACGCCTTGAGCCGCGAACTCTCGGCGAACGGCACCAGGCTGCGGTCGGCCGCGCGCGAGGAAGCGGGGCGGCCGATCTGCGCGAGCGCCGCCCCTTCGATGGCGACACCCGCCGCCATGGGGATCGCGGGCAGGTCGCGCAGCGAGAGTCGCGTCTCGGAAGCGAAATCGAAGGTGATTCGCCCGGCGCTTCGGGGAGTGGACGCGGTCCACGCGCAGTTCGGGCACGAGCCCGTGTAGGTGAACATCTCGATGTCGCGGCGGTTGCGGTCGAATCCCGCCAGCCACGTCGGCGCGCCGCCGGCGTCGTACGTGTAGAGCACGCCACCCAGCACGTCGCCCTGTTCCGTGACCGTGATGCCCCAGCCGCTGTTCGCCGGATCGAACCACGAGCCGCTGTGGTCGACCTCGTTGCCGAGCCCGGACACCGTGAAGGGCTTCAGCTTGAAAGTGCCGCGCGTTCCGGCCAGGTCGAACTCGAACGCCGCCGTTTCCGCGGTCTCGATGCGCAGCGTGATCGTGCCGACGCTGTCCGCCCCGGCCTTGCGGCCATTGGCCCAGCGATGCCTGAGCAGCGTCCACGGAGTTCCAAGCGTCGCGACCTCGCCCTGCGCCGTGTACCAGACGGGCTTCCCGTCGGGCGTATAGGTGTACCAGATCACCATCGCCTGGCCCCCGGCGTGGAAGATCTCGAACCCGCTGCCGGGGCGCGCCTCGTTCCACCAGTGACCCTGGGTGAAGAGCGAACGGTCTGCGAGGGTGGCGGCGGGGGCGGCGACGGCCCACAGGAAGGTCGCGACGAACAACAGCAGGCGTGAACGCATGGTGTTTCTCCTTGGTGCGACGAATGATAGGCCGCACCGCGGCGGCGCGGCGGGAGGGAAGGACCGGAAGCACAAATACTTCCCCTTAGCATCCACTTGGATGGTAATATGCATCCAGACAGGGAGAAAACGAATGCCGCAGACCTCCGTGAAGGCGCTCGACAGCGAGAAGATCACCATCAACCTGGGGTTGGTCGACCTGGGGCAGGTGGACCTCCTGGTGCAGGAGGGCTTCTATTCCAACCGCACCGACTTCATCCGCACCGCCATCCGCAACCAGCTCGGCACCCACGCCGATGCCCTGCGGCAGGCGGTGGTGCGAAAGACGCTCTCGCTCGGGCTGGTCGAATACACCCGCGCCGACCTGGAGGAGGTGAAGAAGTCCGGAACGAAGCTGCGCATCCAGGTGCTCGGCCTCGCGCGCATCGCGCCGGACGTAACCGCCGCATTGGCGGCATCCACCATCGAATCGGTCACCGTCCTGGGCGCGCTGCAGGCAAGCCCGGCGGTGAAAGCGGCGCTTCGCGACCGCACCAGGTAATCCACTCAAAGGCATCCATTGATCCAGACCCTTCCGCATCTCCAGGAGGCCATGCGCCTCATGCAATCCGGCGATCTCGCGGCCGCCACCGCCGCCATCCAGCGCGGCCTCGGCAATCCCACCGCCGGTCCCGTGCCGCACACCGCCCGCGCGGAATCGTTCGAGCGCGACGTCACGCCCGCGAAAGAGGCGCCGTCGGTCCAGGGCGAGTTTCGCGAGCGCGTGTTCGCCTCTTCCCAGGGAGCGCGCAAGTACAAGCTGTTCGTGCCGGTCCGCGACGGCATCGAGCCGCGTCCACTGCTCTTGCTCCTCCACGGCTGTACCCAGGATCCGGACGATTTCGCTCGCGGCACGCGGATGAATGCGCTGGCCCAGGAGCACGGATGCTTTGTCGCCTATCCCGCGCAACCCCAGTCGGCCAACACCTCGCGCTGCTGGAACTGGTTCCGCAGCGGCGACCAGGAACGCGGCAACGGGGAGCCCGCGATTCTGGCGGGCCTCGTCGAGGAAATCGCGGCGACCCATCCCATCGACCGGGATCGCATGTTCGTGGCGGGCATGTCGGCCGGCGGCGCCATGGCTGTGATCCTCGGCGCCACCTACCCGGAGCTCTTCGCCGCGGTGGGGGTGCATTCGGGCCTCCCCTACGGCGCGGCACGGGATTTGCCTTCCGCGCTCGCGGCGATGCGCGCGGCAAACCCCGTCTCGCGCACCGGCGCGCCTTCGGTTCCCACCATCGTCTTCCATGGCGACGCGGACACGACGGTTCATCCGTGCAACGGGGAGCGGGTCGCCGCCGATAGCGTCGCGAATCCTTCCGCCACGGAGCCGGCCGCGGCGCGCGAGGTCACCCGCGGCACATCGGCGGGCGGGCGCGAATTCACGCGCACGCAGCTTCGCGGGCCCGACGGGCGCGTGGATTCCGAGCACTGGCTGGTTCACGGGGCAGGGCACGCGTGGTCGGGCGGCGATGCCGCAGGCTCGCACACCGATCCCCGGGGCCCCGGTGCCTCGAGGGAGATGCTGCGGTTCTTCCTGGGGCGTTGACACCGCCGCAGCGGCGCGCGGTACTATGCGGTTGTTCCGGTAAACATACGATGTACGCATAAACGTACACAACCGGGGCGCGGAGATTTCCGTGGCGCAATTTCTCCACGCGCCCGAAGCCCCCCGGAGGAGCAACCCCTTGAAGCGCGACGCACTGCCCCTGCCGAAGACCCCCGCGCCCCAATCGGTGGAGCGCATCTTCGCCGTGATCGACCATCTCGCCGCCGATCGCGGGGGCGATACGCTCGCCGGCATCGCGCGCCACGTCCAGGCGCCCAAGACCAGCATGGTGGGCCTGCTGGCGGGAATGCTCGATGGCGGCTACCTCGCCCGGGGGGCCAGCGGCGTCTACACGCTTGGGCCCCGCATGCTGGCGCTCGCGATGCGCGTGACCGGCAAGGACGACCTTGCGTTGATCGCGCGACCGGTCCTGGCGCGGCTCGCCGGGGAGACGGGGGAGACGGCGTTGCTCGGCACGCTGGCTCCCGACGCGAGCCTCGCGATGTACGTCGACAAGGTCGAGAGCACGAACCCGGTGCGCTACACCGTCTCCCTCGGCGAGCGCCGCGAGCTCTACAGCTCCGCCATGGGCAAGCTCCTGCTCGCGCACATGCCGCGCCCGGCGCAGGAGAAGTACCTCAAGGGCGAGCATTTCCGCCCCTTCACGCCCAACACGATCACCAGCGCCAGGCGCCTGCGGGAAGAGCTCGACGCGATCCTCGCGGACGGGATTGCCCGTACCGACTCCGAGCGGGTGCTGGGCGCCAGCGCGCTTGCCGCACCGGTGTTCGACCCCGCGGGCGCTTTCCTCGTCGGCCTGGGCCTCGCCGGGCCCTCGGAGCGCATGCGCCAGAACCGGCGGCGCTTCCAGGCAGCGCTCCGCGAGGCCGCTTCCCGACTCACCGCGCTCGTCGCGGGCCGCAACCCAACCACCGACTGATATCCACCGGAGAACCCCATGGCCCAGAAAACCTACGACGAGTATTCCGTCGGCGAGAAATTCACGAGCTACGCCCGCACCATGACCGAGGCCGACCTGGTGAACTACACCAACCTGGCGGGGCTCAAGCTGCCGCTCTTCATCGACGTCGAGTACTGCAAGAAGCACAGCATCTTCAAGGAGCGCGTGTTCCCGGGGCTGCTCACCGCCTCGATCGCGGCCGGCATGCTGGAGGACATCCTCGGCAAGTACACGCTTGCCGCCCTTGGCCTCGACAAGTTCAAGTTCAAGGCGCCGGTGAAGATCGGCGACACGCTGCACTCGGAGATCCACGTCGAGGCGTTGAAGGACGTCTCCGACGGCAAGCGCGGTGTCATCACCGTGCGCATCGAGGTGCACAACCAGAAGGGTGAGATCCCGCTCGAGTTCTGGGGCTCCTTCATGATGCGCAAGGGCGAGCTCGCGGCATGAGCCGGACCCTCGAGGGCCTTCGCGTCCTCGATTTCGGCCAGGGCGTGGCGGGTCCCTACTGCGCCCAGCTGCTCGGCGACCACGGCGCCGCCGTGATCAAAGTGGAGCCGCCGCGTGGCGACTGGGCCCGCACCATGGGGGCCCAGGACGGCAGCGGGCTCACCGGCACGTTCGTCGCGGTGAACCGCAACAAGCGCGGGCTGTGCCTGGATCTCGCGCGTCCCGAAGGTGTAGACGCGGCGCGGGCGCTCGCGCTCAAGGCCGACGTGCTGGTGGAGAGCTTCCGCCCCGGCGTGATGGACCGGCTGGGCCTCGGGCGGGAAGCGTTGCGGCGCGACAATCCGCGCCTCGTCTACTGCTCCGTCACCGGCTTTGGCGAGAGCGGGCCCAACGCGGCGATGCCCGCAGGGGATTCGATCATGCAGGCCTACGGCGGCCTCATGAGCATCATCGGCGAGCGGGATGGCGATCCGCTTCGCGTCGGCAACGTGGTCTCGGACATGGTGGCCGGCACCAATGCGTTCAGCGGCGTGCTGCTGGCGCTCCTCGCGCGCGGCGCGGGGAAGGGCGCCGCGTCGGGCGACGTGCGCGTGTCGCTCCTCGATTCCATCATCGCCTTCCAGGCCCCACCCCTCACCGAATACCTGCTCACGGGCACCCCGCCGCGGCGCCTCGGCAACGATCATCCGCTGATCGCGCCTTCCGGGGCCGTGCGCACGGCGGACGGCCAGATCAACTTCACGGTCTTCGACCACCAGTGGGAGGCGTTCTGCCGCGGCATGGGCCTCGAGCCCCTGGTGGCGGACCGGCGCTTCGCCGGCACCGGCCAGCGCCAGGTCCACCGCGATGCGCTCAATGTCGAGCTGGCGAAGGTGTTCGCCACCCGCACCAGCGCGGAGTGGCTGGAGCGCCTGCGCGTGATCGACATCCTGTGCGCGCCGATCCACGAGTATCCCGAGCTGGTCCGGGATGCGCAGGTCGTGCACAACCAAGTGCTGGGCGTGGCTCCGGCCGCCTGTGGCCGCGAGCTGCCCATGGTGCGCAACCCCGTTCGCGTGGGCGACGAGCCCGGCCCGTGCGTCGCACCCCCGCGCTTGGGCGAGCACACCCGCGAGGTGCTCGCGCGCGAGCTCGATTACACCCCGGATCGCATCGCGGCCCTCATCGCCGCGCGTGCCGCCATCGCGCCCGATCCCGTTGGCGCAACCATTCACTGAGAGTCCCCATGCGCGAAGCCGTCATCGTCGAAGCCATCCGCACCCCGTTCGCCAAGCGCGGCGGGGCCTACCGCGAGCAGCGCCCCGACTCGCTCCTCGCCTCGGTGTTCGCGCCGCTCATGGGGCGCTCCGGGATCGACCCCGCCGCCGTGGAAGACGTGGTGACGGGCTGTGTTTCCCAAGCCGGCGAGCAGGCGGCCAACGTGGGGCGCCTCGCGTGGCTCATCGCGGGCATGCCGGTGGAGACGCCGGCGATGACGCTCAACCGCATGTGCGGCTCCGGGCAGACCGCGGTTCACATCGCGGCACAGGAAGTGGCGGCGGGGGACGCGCGCTATGCCATCGGCTGCGGCGTGGAGAGCATGTCGCGGGTGCCGATGTTCCTCGACGTGACCCTCGGCGCGCAGTTCCGCGACTGGACGTGCCTGAACCCGGCGCTGCTCGAGCGCCATGACCTGATCCACCAGGGCGAGAGCGCCGAGCGCGTGGCCGAGCGTTGGAACATCACTCGCACCGAGCTCGACGACTTCGCCCGCGAGAGCCACCGGCGTGCCCATGCGGCGGCGCAGGCGGGCCTCAACAGCGAGATCGTGCCCACCGAGGGGCGCGATGCCGAAGGCGCGTTGAAGCCGCTTGCCGCCGACGAAGGCATCCGTGCCAGCGTGGACCCGGCGAAGATGGCGTCGCTGAAGCCGATCTTCCGTGCCGAGGGTGCGGGCGTGATCACCGCCGGCAACTCGAGCCAGATGACCGATGGCGCCGCGGCGATCCTGGTGGGCGACCGCGAGGCGGTGGCTGCCGATGGCCTGCGCGCCCGCGCCCGCTTCCGCGCGCGCGTGGTGGTGGGCTCCGACCCCGTGTTGCAGCTGGACGGCGTGATCCCCGCTACCTGGAAAGCGCTGGAGCGCGCCGGCATCTCGCTCGCCGACCTCGACTGGATCGAGGTGAACGAGGCCTTCGCCTGCGTGCCGCTCGCGTGGCTGCGCGAGTTCGATGCCGATCGTGCAAGGCTCAATCCCTGGGGGGGCGCCATCGCCCACGGCCATCCGCTGGGCGCCACTGGCGCGGGCCTCGTCGCCAAGACGCTGGCGGGCCTGGAGGCCACGGGCGGCACGCTCGGGCTCACCGTTTTCTGCATCGGTCACGGCATGGCCTCGGCCACCGTGATCGAGCGAATCTGACAACGACAACGAGGAGAAGCAAATGAGGAATCGCATTCGCATCATCGCGGCACTGGTTGCGGCCGGCATCGCCTTCCCGCTGACCACCTTCGCCCAGCAGTACCCCTCGAAGCCGATCAAGATGATCGTGGCCTACGGCCCGGGCAGCGGCGCGGACATCGTGGGCCGCATCCTCGCCGAGCAGCTCTCGAAGCAGATGGGGCAGGCGGTCGTGGTGGAGAACCGCGACGGCGCCGGCGGCTCCATCGGCACCACCCTCGCGGCGAAGTCGCCCAACGACGGCTACACGATCCTCATGGCGCCCACCACGCTCACGGTGAGCCCGGCGCTGCAGGCGACCCCTGCCTACGACCCGGTGAAGGACTTCACTCCCGTCACCCGCGTGGCGATCCAGCCGATGACCATCGTCACCAGCCTCGACGCGCCGTACAACAACCTGAAGGAGCTCATGGCCTATGCGAAAGCCAATCCGGGCAAGCTCTCCTACGGCACTTCCGGCAAGGGCTCGCCCAGCCACCTCGAGATGGAGATGATCAACAGCCTCCAGGGCACGAAGATGCAGGACGTGCCGTACAAGAGCTTCGGCAGCGCCATCAGCGACACCATCAGCGGCCAGGTGTCGTTCTACTTCCCCACCTTTCCCGCGGCGCTGCCCCACATCAAGGGCGGCAAGGTGAAGGCGCTCGCCGTCGGCAGCCCGCAGCGGGCACCCCAGGCCCCGGAGATCCCCACCATCGCCGAGGAGCTGGGCAAGCCCGGCTACGAAGTGAGCGTCTGGTACGGCGTCGTCGCTCCCGCGGGCGTATCGCCCGAGATCGTGGCGCGCCTGCATTCGGAGATCGTCAAGGCGCTCGAGCTGCCGGCGGTGCGCGACAAGATCGCAAACACCGGGGCGATCGTCTCGATGGCGCCGCCGGCCCAATTCGCGGCCCAGGTGCGCGACGAGACCGAGAAGTGGGGAAAGATGGTGCGCTCGCTCGACCTCAAGGCCACGCAATGAGGTATTTCGAGGACTACCCGCCCGGCTCGGCCTTCGAGCTGGGTTCGGTAGTCGTCACCGAGGCGCAGATCGTCGATTTCGCACGCCAGTTCGATCCGCAGGAGTTCCACGTCGATCGCGAGCGCTCGGTAGCGGGCCCCTTCGGCGGCCTGATCGCGAGCGGCTGGCACACCGCGAGCCTGATGATGTCGCTCCTGGTCGCGAGTTTCCTCGATGCGGGGACGAGCCTCGGCTCGCCGGGCATCGACGAGCTGCGCTGGCCCGCGCCGGTGCGGCCCGGCGACACGCTCACCGTGAAGGTGAGCATTCTCGAGGCGCGCAAGTCGCGCACCAAGCCCGACCGCGGGTTGCTCCATTCGCACATCGAGGTTCGCAACCAGTCCGGCGTCACCGTGATGACGGTGAAGGCGATGAACCTGGTGCGCTGCCGGCCCGCCGCGCCCTAGATCCCGGCCGGCTCCTGGCTCACGATGTCTTCGGCGGGCGGGGGAGGGGGCACCCATGCGGCGCGGCGCTTCTCGAGGAACGCAGCCACCCCTTCCTTGCCCTCGGGCGAGGAGCGGATGCGCGCGATGCGCTCGGCGGTGTCCTGGATCACTTCGCTGTGCAGCGGTTTCCCGGCCACCGCGCGGATCAGCTCCTTCGCCTCGCGCTGCGCCACGGGGCCGCAGGCGAGCATGGCGTCGGCGATCTCGCCGATGCGTTCGTCCATCTCGCCTTCGGAATTGGTGATCTCGTGCACCAGCCCCAGGCGCCAGGCCTCGGCGGCGGAGAAACGCTCGGCGGTGATGAAGTAGCGGCGCGCGGCGCGCTCGCCGATCGCCGCGATCACGTAGGGGGAGATCACCGCGGGGATCAATCCCAGCTTCGCCTCCGACAGCGCGAAGTTGGTGTCGTTGGTGGCCACTGCCACGTCGCAGCACGCCACCAGCCCCACGCCGCCGCCGTAGGCCGAGCCCTGCACCCGGGCGATGGTGGGCTGGCGCAGGTGGGCGAGGGTGCGCATGAGCGCCCCGAGCGCCATGGCGTCGCGCTGGTTCTCGTCCTTCGTGTATCCGGCGGCGCGCTTCATCCAATTCAGGTCCGCGCCCGCGGAGAACGAACTGCCCGCGGCGGAAAGCACGATCACGCGCACGCCGTCCTCGCCTTCCATGGAG
>JANMHV010000358.1:0-6824 GCA_031375445.1 Burkholderiales bacterium
CCGTGTGGGGGGTTACTCGCTGCGGGGGTTATTGGGTTCTGTTTTTTTTCCCACCCTTCCCCTTTTCCACGCCGACGCCCACATCTCCCTTATAAAACGGGCACTGTTTCTAAAACTAACCTGACCCCATTAAGCGGCGACGCGGATGGGGATTTCTCGGCGAGGGCCGGCGCGCCACTGCGCCAGCAGCTCCGACTCGCGAGCCTTCGCGGCGGCGAGGTGGCGCTCCTTCACGGGGCCATAGCCGCGGATCAGCTCGGGGATCGAGGCGATCTCGACCGCGAGTGACAGACGCCCCGAATTCAGCCCCCCGATGAGCTCCTGGACGACCCGCTCGTAGTCGGCGATCAACTGGCGTTCGGTGCGGCGCTCGGCGCTGTAGCCGAACACGTCGAAGGGCGTGCCACGCAGGCCCTTCAGCTTCGCGAGGAAGCGCATCGCGCCCAGCATCCACGCCCCGTAGGCGCGCTTGCGCGGCTCGCCGGTGGCGGGATCGATCTTGGCCCACAGCGGCGGGGCGAGGTGCAGGCGCAGGCGATAGTTGCCCTCGAACTGCTTGGCCACGCGCTCGAGGAAGCCGCTGTCGGTGTGCAGGCGCGCCACTTCGTACTCGTCCTTGAAGGCCATGAGCTTGAAGAGGTAGCGGGCGACGGCGGTGGCCAGCGCCGAGCTGCCAGCGGCCACGGAAGCCTCGGCGGCCTGGACCTTGCGCACGAGCTCGACATACCGCTGCGCATACGCCTCGTTTTGATAAGAGACCAGGAACCCATGCCGGCGAGAGATCATCTCGTCCAGCGACTCCGAGAGGCGATGGCTTTCGGTGGCGGCTTCCGGCGGCGTGGCGGCACGCTGCACGCTCGCCAGGTCCACTACCGCCCGCCGCCCCCATTCGAACGCGCGCTTGTTGGACTCCACCGCCGCGCCGTTCAGCTCGAGCGCCTGCAGGATCGAAGCCTCCCCCAGCGGAATCAGCCCCTTCTGCCACGCGTAGCCCACCATGAAGAGGTTTGTGGCGATGGAGTCCCCCATCAGCGCCGTGGCGAGCCGCGTGGCATCGACGAACTCCACTGCGCCCGCTCCACACGCCGCACGGATGCTCTCCGCCATCTCCACCACCGGCAGCTGCAGGTCGGGATCGCGAGTGAATCCCCCCACCGACGCGACATCGCCGTTGATCACCGCGCGCGTGTGGCCCGCCTGCATCTTGGCGATAGCCTCGTCGGTCGCGGCGACGATCATGTCGCAGCCGATCACGAGGTTCGCCTCCCCCGCCGCGATGCGCACGGCGTGGATCTGCTCCGGCCGCGCCGCGATGCGGATGTGCGAATACACCGAGCCGCCCTTCTGCGCGAGCCCGGTCATGTCGAGCACAGCCCCACCCTTGCCCTCGATGTGCGCGGCCATGCCGAGGATGGCGCCGATGGTGACCACCCCGGTGCCGCCCACGCCCGTCACCATGATTCCGTAGGGCCGATCGAGGCTCGGCAACGCAGGTGAAGGCAGCACCGAAGCCAACGCCTGCCCCACACCCTTCTTCTTCCGCAGCGCCCCACCCTCCACCGTGATGAAGCTCGGGCAGAAACCCTTGAGGCACGAGTAGTCCTTGTTGCAAGAGCTCTGGTCGATGGCGCGCTTGCGCCCGAACTCCGTCTCCACCGGCACCACCGAGAGGCAGTTGGACTTGACCGAGCAATCCCCGCAGCCCTCGCACACCAGGTCGTTAATGACGACGCGCTTCTGCGGATCGGGAAACGTGCCGCGCTTGCGGCGCCGGCGCTTCTCCGCGGCGCAGGTCTGGTCGTAGACCATCACCGACGTGCCCTTGATTTCCCGCAGCTCGCGTTGCACCGCATCGAGGTCGTCGCGATGGTGGGTGGTGACGCCGGGAGGCAGGGCACCCACGTGCTTCTCCGGCTCGTCGGAAACGACGACCACGCGCTTGGCCCCCTCGGCCAGCGCCTGCCGCACGATCATCGGCACCGTGAGCTGGCCATCCACCGGCTGCCCGCCCGTCATCGCCACCGCGTCGTTGAAGAGGATCTTGTAGGTGATGTTCACGCCCGCGGCGATCGTCTGGCGCAGCGCCAGCGCGCCCGAATGGAAATAGGTGCCATCGCCCAGGTTCGCGAACACATGCTGCGTTTCGCTGAACGGCGCGATGCCGACCCAAGGCACGCCCTCCCCGCCCATCTGGGTGAAGGTCATGGTCTCCTCGGGGCGGATCCAGATCGCCATGTAGTGGCAACCGATGCCCGCGAGAGCTTTCGAACCCGCGGGCACATGCGTCGAGGTGTTGTGCGGGCACCCCGAGCAGAAGTACGGAATGCGCGCGACCTTGGCGCGGGGTCGGGCGAGCTCCGCCTCCTTCGCCTCGATGAACTTGAGCCGCGCCTCGACGATGGGAGACGTGTGGAACTTGGCGATGCGCTGGGCGATCACCCGCGCCACCATCGCCGGCGTGAGCTCCCCCGCCGCGGGCAACAGCCACTCGCTGCGATGCACCTCCCACTCGCCATGCTCGTCGTACTTGCCCACCACGCGCGGGCGCACGTCGTCGCGCCAGTTGTAGAGCTGCTCCTTCAGCTGGTACTCGATCAGCTGGCGCTTCTCCTCGACGACGAGGATCTCCTCCAACCCCCGCGCGAATTCACGCACGCCATCGGGCTCGAGCGGCCAGGGCATGCCGACCTTGTAGAGGCGAATGCCGATCTCCCCCGCCTGGCGTTCATCGAGCCCCAGGTCCTGGAGCGCCTGCAGCACGTCGAGGTAGCTCTTGCCCGAGGCGATGATGCCGAGCCGCGGATGCGCCGAATCGATGGTGATGCGGTTCAGCTTGTTCACGCGCGCGTAAGCCAACGCCGCGTACACCTTGTGCTGCTGGAGCCGCAGCTCCTGGTCCATCGGCGCATCGGGCCAGCGGATGTTGAGGCCGCCGGCGGGGAGGCCCGGGTCATCCGGAAGAATCGTCTGGAAACCCGAAAGGTCGAGGTTGATCGACGCCGAGGAATCCACCGTCTCCGAAACAACCTTGAATGCCACGTAACAGCCGGAGTACCGCGACATCGCGAACCCGTGCAGGCCCATCTCGATGATCTCGTGCACACCGGTGGGATAAAGCACCGGGATCATCGCGGCATCGAACGCATGCTCGCTCTGGTGCGGGAGCGTCGAGGACTTGCACGCGTGGTCGTCGCCCGCCAGCAGCAGGACGCCGCCGTTCTTCGCGGTGCCCGCCGCGTTGCCGTGCTTCAGCGCGTCGCCCGAACGGTCCACGCCCGGGCCCTTGCCGTACCACATGGCGAAGACGCCGTCGTACCTGGCGCCCTCGAAAAGCCCGATCTGCTGCGAGCCCCACACGGCGGTGGCGGCCAGCTCCTCGTTCACGCCGGGCGTGAAGTGGATGTGGTGCTCCTTGAGGTGCCCCTTGGCTTTCCACAACGCCTGGTCGAAGCCGCCGAGCGGCGAGCCGCGATAGCCCGAGATGAAGCCGGCGGTATTCAGCCCCGCGGCGAGGTCGCGCTGGCGCTGGATCATCGCCAGGCGCACCAGCGCCTGGGTGCCGCTCAAATAGATGCGCCCGGAAGGCAGGGTGTACTTGTCTTCCAGCGTGATGGGCAATGCGGACATCGGGACCTCTCCGGGGTGGCGCTCTTGGGGCTGCGCGCCCCGAACACGGATTGTGTCTTGCCCCGGCGAATGCCGCAAATCCAGCGCCGAACTTCCCCTAGAAAAGTCGGCCCTGCCCCTGGCGGGATGGCGGCACGAAGAGGCTCGTATCCAAGCCGAATTCCGCCTCGCGTTGATCGAGGCCGAAACGCTTGAGCGCCTTTTCGAAGCGTTGGCGCAGCAGCTCGGCGAAGAGGCCCGTGCCACTCATGCGCGTGCCGAAATTCGGATCGTTGTCGCGGCCCTCGCGCATCTCGTGGATGCGCGACATCACGTGCGCGGCTTTCAAGGGGAAGTGCTCCTCGAGCCATGCCCTGAAAATATCCTTCACTTCCCAAGGCAGGCGCACCAGCGTGTAGTGCGCGGCGAAGGCGCCATGCGCCGCCGCGGCTTCCATGATGGGCTCCAGCTCGGAGTCGGTGAGGAAGGGGATCACGGGGGCCACGTTGACGCTGACCGGGATGCCGGCTTCGGAGAGGCGCTTGACCGCCAATAACCTGCGCATCGGGGCGCTGGCTCGCGGCTCCATGTGGCGCGAGGTCTCGTTGCTCAGGGTGGTGATGGAGAGCGTGACGTTGACCAACTTGCGGCGCGCCATCGGGGCGAGGAGGTCGAGGTCGCGCTCGATCATCGCGTTCTTTGTGATGAGGCTCACCGGGTGGTGGAACTCGCTCGCGACCTCGAGGATGCTGCGGGTGATGCGGTATTCCTTCTCGATCGGCTGATAGGCGTCGGTGTTCACGCCGATGGTGAGCGGCTCACAGCGGTAGCCCGGCTTCGCGAGCTCTTCGCGCAGCTTCTCGGCGGCGTTGGTCTTGGCGCTGAGGCGGGTTTCGAAATCGAGGCCCGGGGAGAGCCCGAGATAGGCGTGGGATGGTCGGGCGAAGCAGTTGTGGCTGACGACGCCGTTGGCGATGAAGTCTTCGGTGGAAGTCGTGATGTCGTAGAGGCGCATGGCTCGACCGAGGGGTTCGACAGCCACGACACGCAACTTCGCGTTGATCGTCTTGATCACTTGATTGTCGATGTCCAACTTGCGAGTGATGGCCGGACGCATGGTATGGAAGAAGCGCAGGTGCTCCCGCAGCCCGCCGGTCAGGCGAACGACATCGATCGATTTCCTGTGGGTATGAGGCACATGCTCGATCACGAAGGTGAAGCCGAACCCGCGCAGCAACCGACCGACCCAACCTATGATCTCCGGATTGGTGTTGGACAGTCGCCAAATCGTCTGGCTGAAGCTGCCCTCGGCATCGAACATCCCCGCGAGGAAACCTTTGGACCAGTCGACGGTGGGAGCGGCAGGCCAGGCGATCAGACCCTTGATAGCAAGGAATTGGTCACGGGAGTTCGATCTGATGGCGTGCATGGCTCGCTGGGCTCCCGCGGCCGCCAGGAATTGGAACTCTCCGGTCAACACGCCGAAATCAAGCAAGTAGTCCTGGGTTTGAAGCAGTGCCTCGGCATCGGCGAGTGCCAGTCGGAATCCGTTGACGCGATCGATTCGACCCCGACGATCGTATTCATAGGACTTCAGGTGTCCGTCGCCGCGGATCATCCCGCAGAGGTAACCGCGGCGATACTCGCCGTTTTCCATCGGACCTTCTGCAAAGGCCCCTGTCCCCATCAGTTTGTTCGACGTTGTCAGGAACGGTCTTTGTTCGGGGCGTACGGCAGGCGTCACGAACTTCCACCCGCGATCGCTCAAGAACCGGTGGTCACCGCTAGTTACCAAGGTGGTGCCATCTTCGAGCGTCGTTCGAAACGCAGGCTTGATGACGCTCCAATGCGCGAGGACTCGGGACTTCACATATCGCCGGTATTTCCCATCGAAGCGCGTCCCATAGATTTCGTCTCCGACGCGCAACTCTGACATGGGAAGCGTCCGACCATTCCCCATCAAGATCGGAGTGTCTCCATGGCTACAGTACGAGCAGCCATGGGAGCATCCACGGTAGGGATTGATCGACTGCGAGAATCCAAGATCCGGCGAGTTGTGCCGCGAGATCACGCTCTTCGCCTGCTCGATCGCGATGACGGTCTTAGGCTTTACAGGCCCGTCCTCCGGCTCCGTAAACCACCCATCATCCGCGCTCTCGCGGTTGTAGATCTCGAAGCGCCCTTCGGGATTGATGGACGCACCCCGCCCCTTCGCAACGGCGCCATGGTTGCCGGCTGTGGTCTTGAGGGCCATGGGGTGAATCTACCAGCGTGGTGGCTCACCACGCGCGCCAGCGAAAAATTGTGGATAACCCACCTCCACCCCGTAAAATCCCGGCCATGGCCACGATCAATCCACAATCGAAGTACCAGTTCAAGTCCGTCACCTACCGGGGTCTGGGCGAAGGGCCCAGGCTCATCGTCACCGGCGCGGTCCACGGCAACGAGACCTGCGGCACCCGAGGCATCGAGCGCGTGATGGCCGAGGTCGACGCGGGCACGCTCCATATCGAGCGCGGCACGGTCACTTTCGTCCCCATCACCAACCCCCTCGCCTATGCCAAGGGCGAGCGCGCGGGAGACCGCAACCTCAATCGCAACCTGGGCCCCGTATCGGAGCCGAAGGACTTCGAAGACCACGTCGCCAACTGGATCTGCCCGCTGCTTGCACAGCACGAGGTGCTGCTCGACCTCCACTCCACGCGCGGCAAGACGGAGGCCTTCGCGCTGGTGGGCCCCGAGGACAACACGGGCCACTTGCAACCCTTCAAGCACCGCAAGGCCGAGCGCGAGATGGCACGGATCCTGGGCGTGAAGCGCTTCGTCGAAGGGTGGCTGTCGACCTACGAGAAGGGCGTGAAGCGCCGGCTGGCCGAGGGCCGCGGCAACCCGCTCAACACCGACCCGCGCTACGGCGTGGGGACCACGGAGTACATGCGCTCCGTGGGCGGCTATGCGATGACGCTCGAGTGCGGGCAGCACGAGGACCCAACCTCCCCCGAGGTCGCCTACCGCGCCATCCGCAACACGCTCTCGTTCCTCGGGATCACCAAGGGCGCGCCGCCGCCCGCCGCCGAGAAGTACGAGGCGCTGCGCATCCATGAGGTGGTGGACCGCGCCCACGAAGGCGACAAGTTCAGCCGCACGTGGGCGAGCTTCGATCCCCTCAAGAAGGGCGAGGTCATCGGCACGCGGCACGACGGCACGCCGGTGGTGGC
>JANMHV010000364.1:0-7072 GCA_031375445.1 Burkholderiales bacterium
CCTGGGGGTAATCCACCGTGCCGGTGACCTTCTGCAGCACGGTCGCGTCCCTCGCGACGACCCGGAACACCGTCGGATCGAGAACAGGCGAAATCTGGAGGTAGATCTCCCCGGTCAAAAAATGGCGCCAGAGCATGTCGACGAGCCCTTCGCCGGCGTAGTCGCTGAAAGCGACGAACCGCCAGTTGATGTCGCCCACGGTGTAGAGCGCACCCGCCGCCTTCACCGCGGCCCCCTCCATGAGCATGAGCCAGAGCACGCCGGTGGCACGGTTGCGATAAAGGATGTCGTCGCGGCCGTCGCCGTCGAAATCGGCCACACCGATGATCTCCCAGGCGAGGTTCGGCTCACGATAGATCATGCGGCCTGCCTGCTGGAACTGCCCCCCATTCCACGTGATTTCCTGCTGGTAGACCTCGCCCGTGGAGGAGTTGCGCCAGACCAACTCGTTGGCCCGGCCGGTGCCCGAAAAATCGCCCACCGCGACGATCTTCCACGCCGTATTGGCCTCGCGATACGCCTGCCCCTGGCCCAGGATCGTGGCGCCGTTCATCAGCATCACCCACACCACGCCGGTGTTGGTGTTGCGCCAGATGAGGTCGCCGCGCCCGTCGCCGTTGAAGTCGCCGCTGCCCACGATCTTCCACGCCTGGTTGGGCTCGGTGTAGAAGACCTGCATCGGGCCCGCGCCCGCGCCGTCATAAAGCGTGATGGCCACCTCACCCGTCGCGGAGTTGCGCCAGGCGAAGTCGCCTTTCAAGTTGCCGTCGAAATCCGCCTGCGCCACGATGTGCCAGCCCGCTACCGCCGGCGCGATCGCAAGGCCTGAATGGTCGGGATTGAAACCGTTGAGGCCCGTGGAGTAGACGACAGCCGCGGCGGGGACGGCAGCGAATGCCGACACGATGGCGAAGAGCAAGGATCGGATCGATTTCATGGAAGTATTTTCCCATGCGCGCAGTGTTGTAGCGAGGGGGACACAGGTTAAATCTCGCAATTCCTTGTCGCCCGTGAGCGACAAAAGGACCGCGCCTTCGCTCAATCCGCCCTGCTCCGCGACGATCAATCGTCGACGAAAGACTGCCCCAGCACCTTCCACGCCGTGTCGGCCTCGCGATAGACCGTCCCGCTCGCGCCGATGATGAACCCGTCCATCAGCATCATGTAGACCTCGCCCGACATCTCGTTGCGCCACAGCAAGTCGGCGCGTCCGTTGCCGTCGCAGTCGCCGATGGCGGCAACCTGCCACGCGAGGTTCGGCTCGACGTAGATGGTGCCGGCCGAGGCGATCACCGGCCCGCTCATCAGCATCAGGTACACCTCGCCTGTCGATTCGTTACGCCAGTAGAGGTCCATCCGGCCATCGCCGTTGGCATCGGCTGCGGCGAGGATCTTTCAGTTGAGGTTGGCCTCGCGATAGATCATCTGCCCGGAGCTCGTGAAGCTGCTGCCGGACCGGTTCAGAGTGAGCAGGAACACGCGCCCATCGGCGACATTGCAGCGGAAACATCCGCTCGACTTCCGGCGCCAGAGCTGTCGGGCCGGTCTTGCCCGGCTTGGCCGAATCGACGGGGCCCCCGCCTTTCGGCGCGGGCCCCTCCAGGAGGGATCAGGCGGCTGGGAGCCGCCGGAGGCTCAGTAGTCGTCGACGAAAGACTGCCCCAGCACCTTCCACGCCGTGTTGGGCTCGCTATACACGGTTCCCTGCGACACGATGGAGAACCCGTCCATCAGCATCATGTGCACCTGGCCCGTCATCTCGTTGCGGTACAGCAGGTCGGCCCGGCCATTGCCGTCGTAGTCGCCGATCGCCGCCACCTGCCATGCGAGATTCGGCTCGACATACACCATGCCCTGCGACGTGATCGCCGGGCCATTCATCAGCATGAGGTACACCTGCCCCGTGGCCTCGTTCCTCCAGTAGATATCGCTACGCCCGTCCCCGTTGGCATCGGCGGCCGCGAGGATTCTCCACTGGAGGTTGGGCTCGGTGTAGATCAGCTGTCCCGACGTCGTGAAGTTGCCGCCGACGCGGTTCACCGTCATGAGGTACACGCGCCCATCGACCGCGTGGCGCCACAGGAGCTGGTTACGCTTCCCGCTGCCGGCGAAATCCCCCACCGCGGCGATGCGCCAGGCGGTGTCGGGCTCGGCATGGACCGCGCCCTGGGCCGTGATCGCCGTCCCGTTCATGAGCATCCCCCACACGGTGCCGGTGGACGAGTTCCACCAGAGGATGTCGGCCTTGCCGTCACCGTCCAGGTCGGGCGTGTGCACGATCTTCCATGCGGCATTGGGCTCGACGTGGACCACGGTGCCGGGACTGGGCAGGCCGCTGCCGTTGAAGGGCTGCACGAAGACCTGGCCGGTGGAACTGTTGCGCCACAGCAGGTCGGCGCTGCCGTCGAAGTTGAAGTCCCCGTCCTGCTCCACGTTCCAGGCGAGGTTCGGCTCGGTGTAGGCCATCGCCGCGCCGGTGACCGTCAATCCGTTCATCAGCAACCGGTAGAGCTGCCCGGTCGAGACGTTGCGGTAGAGGATGTCGCTCTTCCTGTCGTTGTTGAAGTCGGTGCGCGCTCGCGACGGCGACAGGTTGAAGAGGGCCGTCACGTTGCGGTTGCCGTTCATGGTGACGTTGCACGTTCCGGTACCCGCGCAGTCCAGGGTCCAGCCGCCGAAGGTGTAGCCCGCCGCAGGCGTCGCCGTCAGCGTGACCGCGGTGCCGGTGTTGAAGGTGGCCGAGCAGGTCGCGCCGCAGTTGATGCCGCCGATGGAAGACGTCACGGTGCCGATGCCGGACTTGGTAACGGACAGCAGGTAGGTCACCGGGGGTGCCACGTTGAACGTCGCCGTGACCGATGGCGCGCTGGCCATCGACACCGTGCAGGTGCCGGTGCCCGCGCATCCGCCGCCGGACCAGCCCCCGAAGATCGAGCCCGCGTTGGGCGAGGCCGAAAGCGTGACGTTATCGCCCCCGAAGAGCGAGGCCTGGCAGGTCGTGCCGCAGCTGATCGCCGTAGCGCCGGTCCGGTTGACAACTCCGGTGACGGTCCCGCTGCCCGCACCGTTCTTCGCAACCGACAGCGGGTTGTTGCCGATGGTGTACATCTGCGCGGACGTGTAGCTGTCCGAATAGCAGAAGCCGTCGGCGCTGCCGCAGACGCCGGGCTGGTAGTGCGCGAGGTAGAGCACCAGCCAGTACTGGCCGTAGGCCGGGATGGAGTAGCTCGCGGTGCCGTTGATGTTGGCGAACATCTGGCCCGCGAACAACTGGCCGTTGTTCGGGAAGATCGCGACGCGGGTGCCGACGAACGCGCCGCCCTGGGAAAGGGGCTGGTTGCCGTTGGTCGCGATCCAATACTCGAGCCGCAGGGTCCCCGTCTGGCTGTAGCAGGAGCTGAAGGTGTTGTTGATGCGCAGGTCGTTGGGGGAAGCGGGACCATACACCGTCGCACGCGGCCCGCCCGAGAACTCGGGCTCGAGTGTGAAAAGCCAGCTGCCCGACAGGAACAGGCCGCAGAGCAGGCTCTTCGGCCCGGCCCCGCTCGACTCGTGAACCGGGCCCGGTTCGGCGCCCTCGCCGAAGATCGCGAGCTCAGCCGATGCCGGCGCGGCGCAAGCCACAAGGCACGCTAATACCGCCGCCTGGAAAATTCCCTTGATCTTCATGGTCCTATTCCCCCAGTTGACTGCATTCGCCGATACCGAAAGCGATCATGATCATCCTGTATACCTGACCTGTGGGAATGTTGCGAGAGAGGATGCCGCACTGGCTGCCTGGCGGGGACGCTAGCGGGAAACCATCCGCTCCACGTATCTCGCCAGCATGTCGACCTCGAGGTTCACCCTCGCCCCCAGCGCCAACCTTCCCAGGGTCGTGACCGCTCGGGTGTGGGGAATCAGGTTGATCTCGAACCGCGCGCCTTCGATTCGGTTCACGGTGAGACTCACGCCATCCACCGCGATCGATCCCTTCTTCGCGATGTAGCGGGCGATCTCGGCGGGCGCCTCGATCTCGAGCCGCACGCTGCCGCCGAGATCCTCGAATACGGTGACCGTGCCCACGCCGTCGACGTGGCCCGCGACCAGGTGCCCATCGATGCGGTCGGAAAGGCGCAGCGACTTCTCGAGGTTCACCGCCCGGCCCGCCGCGAGCCCCGTGGTGACGGCCAGGGTGGCGCGCGAGGTGTCGATCTCGAACCCGGCGGCGGACTTGGCCACGACTGTGTGGCAAACGCCCTGGAGCGCGATGGAATCGCCGATCTTCACCTCGTCGATCGCGAAGTCCTCGACCGCCACCGAGAGCCGCACGCCGTCGCCGGACGCCTGCGACGAGACGATCTTTCCCACGTGGGTCACGATGCCCGCGAACATGCCTACCCTCCGAAGCGCGCGGTGACGCGCAGGTCATGGCCCACCGAGCGCACATCGACGATGCGCGGACGAAGCGCTTCCGACAGCGACATGATCTCCGGCAACGCGAAGAGCCCCTGCCCCGAATTGCCGATGATCATCGGCGCGTAATAGATCACCAGCTCGTCGACGACGCCCGAGGCGAGAAGCGATCCCATCAGGTTGCCGCCGGTCTCCGCGGTGACCTCGTTGAAGCCGCGATCGCCGAGCATGCGCGCGATGGCCATGAGGTCGGTCTTGCCGGTCTTGGCCGGGTCGACCGGTGCGTCCACGACCTCGGCGCCCATATCGGCCAGCCGGTGGCGCTTCTCGGCCGCCTCCGCCACCGTGAAGATGATCGGCGGCTCGCCTTGCAGGATCTTCGCCTCCAGCGGCACCTCGAGGCGGCTGTCGATCAGCACCGGGCGGGGCTGCCGGGTACATGGAACGTGGCGCACGTTGAGTTGCGGATCGTCATGCAGCACGGTGCCAATGCCGGTCAGCACTGCGCAGGACCGGGCGCGCAATGCGTGCACGTCGCGCCGCGCCTCCTCCCCGGTGATCCATCGGCTTTCGCCATTGGCGAGCGCCACGCGGCCGTCCAGCGACGAAGCGGCCTTGACGCGAAGCCAGGGACGCCCGCGGCGGATGCGGGAAAGGAACCCGCGATGCGCTTCCTCGGCCTCGGCGGCCATGAGCCCGCTCTCCACCTGGATGCCCGCTTCGCGGAGCCGCGCGAAGCCACGGCCGCTCACCTCGGGAAACGGATCCTCCATCGCCGCCACGACCCGCGCGACCTTTGCCGCGATAAGCCGCTCGGTGCAGGGGCCGGTGCGGCCCTGGTGCGCGCACGGCTCGAGCGTCACATACGCGGTGGCGCCTTCGGGCGACTCCCGGCACGCCGCAAGCGCCCGCGTCTCGGCATGGGGCTCGCCCGCGCGCTCGTGCCAGCCCTCGCCGATGATGCGGCCGCCCTTGGCGATGACGCAGCCCACGTTGGGATTGGGTGTGGCGGTGTCGCGGCCCTTCGCGGTGAGCGCGAGCGCCCGTTCCATGAAGGCGTGGTCGACGGCGGAGAAGGACGAGGTCATCGATTGGACCCCGGGCCATCGGCGCACGGTGCGCCGCCCGGGCAGCCTTATTTTTCCCGGACCTCGCGGATCGCATCCCTGAAATCCTCGACGTCCGAGAAGCTCTTGTAGACGCTCGCGAAGCGGATATAGGCGACCTTGTCCAGCTTGCGAAGCTCCTCCATCACCATCTCGCCGAGACGGCGCGAGTCGATCTCGCGCTCGCCCAGCGCCAGCATCTTCTGCTCGATGCGCGTGATGGCGGCATCCACCAGCTCGGTGGTGACGGGCCGCTTGTGGAGAGCCCGCTGGAAGCCCGTGCGCAGCTTAGGTGACGAGAAGTCCTCGCGCACGCCGTCGGTCTTCACGATCTGCGGCATGCGCAGCTCGGCGGTTTCGTAAGTGGTGAACCGCTTGTTGCACACCTGGCAGCGGCGGCGGCGGCGGATGGAGTCTCCCTCCTCCGAGACGCGCGAGTCGATCACCTGGGTGTCCTCGGCGCTGCAGAAGGGGCACTTCATCTATTTCAATCCGTAGCTGGCGCGCATCGCCGGGCCGTAGACCGGGAACCGGGCGCACAGCTCGTTCACGCGCGCGCCGACTTCGGCGAGCCGCTTGGCGTCCCCCCCGGCCTCGAGCGCGTCGGCGATGACGTCGGCCACCACCAGCGCCTCGGCCTTGCCAAAGCCGCGCGTGGTCATGGCGGGCGAGCCGATGCGCACACCGCTGGTGACGAACGGCTTCTCGGGGTCGTTGGGAATGGCGTTCTTGTTGACGGTGATGTGCGCCAGGCCCAGCACCGCCTCGGCTTCCTTGCCGGTGGTTTTCTTGGCGCGAAGGTCGACCAGGAACAAATGGCTTTCGGTGCGGCCGGAGACGATGCGCAATCCGCGCTTCGTGAGCTGCGCCGCCATCGCCTGGGCGTTGTCGAGCACCTGCTGCTGGTACGCCTTGAAGCTGGGCTGCAGCGCCTCCTGGAACGCGACCGCCTTGGCGGCGATCACGTGCATCAGCGGCCCGCCCTGGATGCCTGGAAAGATGGACGAGTTGAGCGCCTTCTCGTGCTGCGCGCCGGCGAGGATGATGCCGCCGCGGGGGCCGCGCAGCGTCTTGTGGGTGGTGCTGGTGACGAAGTCGGCGATGCCCACGGGGCTGGGATAGACGCCGGCCGCGACGAGGCCCGCGTAGTGCGCCATGTCGACGAAGAGGAGCGCGCCGACCTCGTCCGCGATCTCGCGGAATTTCTTCCAGTCGGTGCGCAATGAATATGCAGACGCGCCGGCCACGATCATCTTCGGCTTGTGCTCCCTGGCGAGCGAGCGCACCTGGTCATAATCCAGCACCTCGTTGGCATCCAGGCCGTAGGTGATGGCGTTGTAGAGCTTGCCCGAGAGGTTGACCGAGGCGCCGTGGGTCAAGTGGCCGCCATGGGCGAGCGACATGCCGAGGATGGTGTCCCCGGGCTTGAGCATCGACATGTAGACCGCCTGGTTGGCCTGCGAACCGGAGTGGGGCTGGACGTTCGCGAACTTCGCGCCGAAGAGCTGGCAGGCGCGGTCGATGGCGAGTTGCTCGACGGTATCGACGAATTCGCAGCCGCCGTACCAGCG
>JANMHV010000413.1:0-11735 GCA_031375445.1 Burkholderiales bacterium
CCCGCTTCGGCGCCTTCATCCGCCGCACCTCGCTCGACGAGCTGCCGCAATTCGTGAACGTGCTCCAGGGCCGCATGAGCATCGTGGGCCCGCGGCCCCACGCCGTGGCGCACAACGAGATGTACCGCAAACTCATTCGCAGCTACATGATCCGCCACAAGGTCCGCCCCGGAATCACCGGCTGGGCGCAGGTGAACGGCCTGCGCGGCGAGACCGAAACCGTGGACAAGATGAAGGCGCGCATCGAGTACGACCTCGACTACTTGAGGCACTGGTCGCTCAAGCTCGACCTGAAGATCATCTGGCGCACCATTTTCGTGGTCTTCAAGCGTCCCGACTCGGCCTACTGAGTCGCAGGGCCTGCACCCCCCCTTTTTCGGAGCAAATACGAAATGTGTGGAATCGTCGGCGCCGTCGCCCGTCGCAACGTGGTCCCGATGCTCCTCGAGGGGCTGAAGAAACTGGAGTACCGCGGCTATGACTCGGCCGGCATCGCGGTGGTGAACGGCACCATGCAGCGCCTGCGCAGCACCGGTCGCGTGGCGCAGCTGGGCGAGCTGGTCGACCAGAACGACTTCAACGGCATGCTCGGCATCGCCCACACGCGCTGGGCCACCCACGGCAAGCCTTCGGAGATCAACGCCCATCCGCACGTGAGCGAGGGAATCTCCGTGGTGCACAACGGCATCATCGAGAACCACGAGGCGATGCGCGCCACGCTGCGCGAACGGGGCTACGTCTTCGTCTCCGAGACCGATTCCGAGGTGATCGCGCACCTGGTCCACTACAACGTCCGCCAGGGCGCCACGCTGATGGAAGCGGTGCGCCGCACCGTGCGCGAGCTGCAGGGCGCCTATGCCATCGCCGTGATCTCCGAATGCGAGCCGGGCCGCATGGTGGTGGCGCGCATGGGGGCCCCGTTGCTGCTGGGCCTGGGCGACAACGAGAATTTCGCCGCCTCCGACACTTCGGCACTCCTGCAGGTGACCAGGACCGTGATCTACCTCGAGGAGGGTGATTGCGCCGAGGTGACCCAGGACAGCGTTCGCATCGTGGACGCCGAGGGCCGCACCATCGCGCGCCCCCTGCACCACACGACGCTCTCGGCCGAGAGCGTCGAGCTGGGCAAGTATTCGCACTTCATGCAGAAGGAGATCTTCGAGCAGCCGCGCGCGCTCGCCGACACGCTCGAGCTCGCGATGAACTCGAAGAGCCTGTCGCCGGGGCTCTTCGGCGCCGAGGCGGCCGCGATCTTCGCGCGCACGAAGCAGGTTCTCATCCTCGCCTGCGGCACCAGCAGCCACGCGGGCCTGGTGGGCAAGCAGTGGATCGAATCGCTCGCGGGCGTCCCCTGCAACGTGGAGATCGCGAGCGAGTACCGCTATCGCCAGTCGGTCCCGCAGGCGGACACGCTGGTGGTGGCGATCTCGCAGTCGGGGGAAACCGCCGACACGCTGGCGGCCCTCGAGCACGCGCGCGCGCTCGGCATGGTCGACAGCCTCGGCATCTGCAACGTGGCGGAGTCGGCCGTCGTGCGCGCGACCAAGCTGCGCTTCCTCACCCGCGCCGGCCCCGAGATCGGCGTCGCCTCCACCAAGGCCTTCACGACGCAGCTGGCGTCGCTGCTGCTGCTCGCCGCCACACTCGGCAAGGCGCGCGACAAGCTCTGCGCCTCGCGCGAGGCCGAGCTGCTGGAGGCGCTGCGCGGCCTTCCCGCCACGATCGCGCGCGCGCTCGAGTGCGAAGGCGAGATCACCGACTGGTCGGTGCAGTTCTCGATGCGCCGCCACGCCCTCTTCCTCGGCCGCGGCATCCACTACCCGATCGCCATGGAAGGCGCGCTCAAGCTGAAGGAAATCTCGTACATCCATGCCGAGGCGTACCCCGCCGGGGAGCTCAAGCACGGCCCGCTGGCACTCGTGGACAACACCATGCCGGTGGTGGCGATCGCCCCCCGCGGCGCGCTGCTGGAGAAGCTCAAGTCCAACCTCCAGGAGGTGGCGGCGCGGGGCGTTGAGCTCTTCGTGATGGCCGACGAGGACGCACACATCAAGCCGGCACCCGGCATCCACGTGATCCGGATGCCGCCCCACCCGGCGATCATCTCGCCGATCGTCCATGCCGTGCCGCTGCAGCTGCTGGCCTACCACGCGGCGCTGTTCAAGGGCACCGACGTCGACAAGCCGCGCAACCTCGCCAAGTCGGTCACGGTGGAGTGATCGATGGAGCGGCTGGCCAGGTCCCCTAGGAGTTGCAATCGACCACCTGGAACCATGCACTCGCCCGGAGCGACTAGCCCCCGGTAGAATCCCCATGATGAGACGCATCCTCCTCGCGACGACGCCCGCCATGCGGGCGTTGTGCATTTTCGCCTTCACCTTCACGGTGGCGTTCATCTTCGCCGGCAGCGGCGCGCCCTCGGGGCTCCAGGAGTTCTGGGACAAGGCGATCCACTTCGTGGTCTACGGCGGCATGGCTTTCATGCTGTGGCTGGGCCTGGGCAAGCGATATGCGCTGGCGGCCTTCTTCGCTGTCTGGGCGCTGGGCGCGGCGGACGAGATAAACCAGTACTTCACGCCGGGGCGCAGCGCCGACGTCTGGGACTTCGTGGTCGACGGCCTCGGCGCCGGGGTGGTCCTGCTCATCTCCCGGCGCTTCATCGCGTAAGGATACGAACACTTGCCGCGGCATTCACGGCCATGAATAGCCAAAGAAAAGCCCGCCGGATGGCGGGCTTTTTCCTGGGTGCCACGAACCGCCTCAGGGCATCTGCTGCTTCGTGCGGCGCATCACCACCAGCCCGAGGAAGGCGAGTGTCGCCAACCATCCCACGGGCGGCGTGGTGCCCTTGGGTGCCAGCCAGCTCGAGGTCTCGCGCTCCTGCTCCAGCGCGCGCGAATTCATCGGCAGGCCGGAGTTGAAGGAGCCGAAGCCGGGGCCCGCGCGGAGCGAAGTGTTGATGTCCGTGGCCTGGGCCTCGGGAATCACGCCATTCGAGATGCCGTGCGCCACCGGGATCGGAGAGAACACCGTCCAGGCCGCCACGACCACCGCTGCAAACGCCGTCTTCATTTGAAACCCTTGCAAAGTTCGTTGAATCCAGACTGCAGGTTAAGGCTGCTATATGAAAGTTCGGTCATCACGCCGCGGCGCGGAGATAGTCCGGGAGGCCTTGGGCAGGCCGGAGCAGGGCCGGGACGCGGGGGGCTTCGACCGGGAGGTCGCGGCGGAAGCAGTACCCGACGCCACGAACCGTCTCAAGCAGGCCCTTGTGGCCGGTGGGCTCCAGCGCCTGGCGCAGGCGCCGGATATGCACGTCGACCGTGCGCTCTTCCACGTACACGTTGTTGCCCCAGATCTCGTCCAGGAGCTGGGCGCGGCTGTAGACGCGGCCCGGGTGCGTCATGAAGAAGCGCAGCATGCGGAATTCGAGGGCGCCCAGCTCGATGTCCTGGCCCGAGCCCACGATGCGGCGGGAGGCGGGGTCGAGCTTCAAGCCGGCCACTTCCACCACCATGTCGGCGTGCTGGGGGGCGCAGCGGCGCATGACCGCCTTGATGCGCGCCAGCAGCTCGCGGGGGGAGAAAGGCTTGATCTGGTAGTCGTCGACACCGGCTTCCAGGCCCATGATCTTGTCCGACTCGCAGTCGCGGCCGGTCAGCATGATGATGGGCACGGCGGCGGTGCGGGGCTCGGCGCGCAGGCGGCGAGCGAAGGTGAGGCCCGGCGTGTCGGGCAGCGTCCAGTCCAGCAGCACCATTTGCGGCAGGGTCGCGTTGGTCAGCGCCTCGGCCTGGCGGATGGTTCCCGCGCGCAGCACCCGGTACCCCGCATTCTGCAGCGTCAGGGTCAACACTTCCTGGAGCTGGGGGTCGTCTTCGACTACGAGAATCGTGTTATCCATTTGGGCTAGTCCACGCGGCGGGTTGCAGTGGGACCATCCTAGGACCGACGCCTTTGTCATGAAGTCAGGCGTCACATGATTCAGCTGTCGGAACAATCCCGCGCCGTGTAGTTGAATTCCTACAGGGAAAACGCGGGTGAGCGACTTTTCTTCCGATTTCCGCAGCCCGATTTGTCGTCCTACAGGGAAATCGGGGGTCCACAAGTCACGTCTTACGGCGGCCCCCTCCCCCGTTTGGCACCTTCACGGATGCGTCACGAGGAAAGGGGCGTGGCCGCGGGGCTACAGCTTTTGCAGCTTCTCGTACACGTCCTTGGGCCAGGTGGCGTCGGGACCGTTGTGGAGCTTCATCGTGGCGTCACGGAAAGGCTTGCGGTCCACCCGGACCACGGTCTTGCCGCGCTTCTCGAACTCCGCGCTCATCTTCTTTTCGCTGTCGACGATCTCGGCGCTCGCCCTTGCGGCACCTTCCTTCAGCACCTCCTCGAAGGTCTTCTTGTCGGCATCGGAGAGCTTGCCCCAGGTGCCGCCGGCCACGATGGTGAGGAGCGCGTCGGTGATGTGGCCGGTGAGGACCACGTACTTCTGCACCTCGTAGAACTTCTTCGCGTCGATGGTGGGCAGCGGGTTCTCCTGGGCGTCCACGGTGCCGTTCTGGAGCGCCAGGTACACCTCGGCGAAGGCGATCGGCGTGGGGTTGGCCCCGACCGCGCGCGGGAACATGGTGTAGAGCGGCGCATCCGGCACCCGGATCTTGAGCCCCTTCATGTCCTCGGGCTTGTTGATCGGCTTGTTGGAGGTCACGTGGCGCTCGCCGTAATAGGTGATCGCCACCACCTTGTTGCCGCCGGCCTTCTGGTAGCCGTCGCCCAGCTCCCTGAAGAGCGCGCTGGTGGAGAACTTCTTCCAGTGGTCGAAATCCCGGAACATGTACGGCGCCCCGCCGATTGCGAGCGGCCCATGGGTGCGACCGGCGAAGAGCTGGCCGGTATAGATGATGTCCACGGTGCCCAGGGTGAGGCCCTGGTTGATGTCGGTTTCCTTGCCTAGCGACGAGGCGGGGAACACCTCGATGTCGTAGCGGCCGCTGGTGCGCTTCTTGATTTCCCCCGCCGCCCAGACGGCAGCCGTGTGGTACGGCTCGCTGGTTTCATAGACGTGGGCCCACTTCAACTTCGTTTGGGCTGCGACGCCGGTGGATATGGCGAGCGCGAGTACCGCGAGTGCTGTGGTGATGCGTTTCATGGCTCCTCCTCCTTTGTTATTTGCTAAATGACCCGAACTTCGAACGTCAGTGGCTTGCGTTGCCAGTAAACCTGGGAATGGGGATGAATGGGATTAATGTGATGAAGGGGATAAAACTTGAATAAGGTATGTGGCTGACGATCGCGCCTTCGAGCATTTGGCACAGGACGTACACCCCCACATCACATTCATCCCATTGATCCCATTCATCCCCATTCCCAGGTTTACTGCCCGCATCACTCTCACATCACCGCGCCGAGCTGCCAGGGCACGAACTCGTCGGCTCCAAACCCATGCTTCTCGCTCTTCGACGGTTCCCCCGAAGCGGTGGCCAATATCAACCGGAAAATCTTCTCCCCCGCCTCCTGCACCGACATCGACCCGTCGAGGATCGCGCCGCAGTTGATGTCCATGTCGTCCTCCATCCGCTCGTACATCGGCGTGTTGGTGGCGAGCTTGAGCGAAGGCGAAGGCTTGCAGCCATACACCGAGCCGCGCCCGGTGGTGAAGCAGATCATGTTGGCGCCCCCCGCCACCTGCCCGGTGGCCGAGACCGGGTCGTAGCCCGGCGTGTCCATGAAGACGAAGCCCTTGGCGGTGACGGGCTGCGCATACTCGTAGACGCCCATCAGCCCCGTGGTGCCGCCCTTGGCGACCGCGCCGAGGGACTTCTCGAGGATGGTGGTGAGGCCGCCCGCCTTGTTGCCCGGCGAGGGGTTGTTGTTCATCTCGCCGTGGTTGCGCGCGGTGTATTCCTCCCACCAGTGGATCCGCTCGACGATCTTCTCGCCCACCTCGCGGCTGGCGGCGCGGCGCGTGAGGAGGTGCTCGGCGCCGTAGATCTCGGGGGTTTCGGAGAGGATTGCGGTGCCCCCGTTGCGCACCAGCAGGTCCACGGCCGCCCCCAGCGCCGGGTTGGCGGTGATGCCGGAGTAGCCGTCGGAGCCGCCGCACTGCAGCCCCACCACGATGTGGCTCGCGGGAACCGTCTCGCGATGGCAGTCGTTGGCCTGCGGCAGCATCTCGCGCACGAGGCGCACGCCCTCGGCCACCGCCTTCGCGGTACCGCCCTGGTCCTGGATCGTCATCGCCCGCAGCATCGGCCCCTCGGCCAGGCGCTGGGTAAAGAAGAGGGCGTCCATCTGGTTCGCCTCGCAACCGAGGCCGATCACCAGCACGCCGGCGAAGTTGGGGTGGCGCGAGTAGCCGGCGAGCGTGCGCCGCAGGATGTCGATGCCCTCCCCCGTCGAGCCCATGCCGCAGCCGGTGGTGTGGGTGAGTGCCACCACCCCATCGACGTTCGGAAACTGCGCCAGTCCGGCTCCCTTGAACTCCTCGGCCACGTACTTCGCCACCGTGGCGGAGCAGTTCACCGTGGAGAGGATGCCGATGTAGTTGCGGGTGGCGACACGGCCGTCGGCGCGCACGATGCCCTGGAACGTGGCGGGCTTCTCCACCGGGCGCGTGGGCTCGTAGGCCTCGCCGAAGGCGTAGTCGCGCGCAAAATCACGCACCTCGAGGTTATGCACGTGGACATGGAAGCCCGGCGCGATGTCGCGGGTGGCGAAGCCGATCACCTGGTTGTAGCGGCGCACCGGGTCGCCCGGCTTCAAGGCGCGGGTGGCGACCTTGTGGCCGGCGGGGATGCGCTCCTGCACCAGCAGCTTTTCCTGGATGAGGTTGGTGCCCGGCTCGAGCTCGCGGCACGCGATCACCACGTCGTCGGCGGGGTTGAGCCTGAGATAGAGCGGGGTCTCTCGCAGCATCGGAAAGTCCTTACTTGAACTGGTTGGGAAGCCACAGGCTGATCGCCGGGATGTAGGTGACGATTCCCAGGCTCACCAGCAGCGGCACCAGCCACGGCAGTATCGCCATGGTAGTCCGCTCCACCGAGAGCTTGGCGACCCTCGCCAGGACGAAGAGCACCAGGCCCATCGGGGGGTGCAGCAGCCCGATCATGAGGTTCAGCACCATCACCAGGCCGAAGTGCACCGGGTCGATGCCGAGCTGGCGCACGATCGGCAGCAGGATCGGCACCAGGATCGTGATCGCGGCCGTTGGCTCGAGGAAGCAGCCGACGAAGAGCATCAGCAGGTTGGCGAGCAGCAGGAACATGTGCGGGTCGGTCGTGACCGACAGCACCCAGGTGGCGATCATCTCGGTGGTGCGCGTGGCGGTGAGCATCCACCCGAAGATGGACGCCGCCGCCACGATCAGCAGCACCGCGGCGGTGGTCTCGATCGTGTCCATCGAGACCTTGATCAGGCGCTTGAACGACATGGTTCGATACCACACGATGCCGAGGAATAGCGCCCACATGCACGCCGCGATGGCGCCCTCGGTGGCGGTGAAGACGCCCGTGGACATGCCGCCGATCAGCAGCACCGGCGTCATGATCGGCAGCACCGCGTCGAAGCGGAACTTCCAGTCGGCGAGGAACAGCACCACGATGCCGCCGATGACCGTGAGCTGGGGATGGGTGTCCGCGCCGACGATCAAGAAGTAGAGGGCGAGCGGCCAGGCGAGCACGATGGCGAGCTCCCCCAATGCCTTCGTGACGCGCTTCGCCTCGAACGGGACGTCGCCGCCCCACTTGTTCTTGTGGGCGAAGAACGCGACCGTGACCATCATCAGGAGCGCCATCACCACGCCGGGAAGGATTCCGGCGAGGAAGAGCGCGCCGACCGAGACGTTGGCGAAGAGCGCGTAGATCACGAACGGCAGCGACGGCGGGATGATCGGGCCCAGGGTCGCCGAGGCGGCGGTGACGCCGACCGCGAATTCCGCCGAGTAGCCGTGGTCGCGCATCGCCTTGATCTCGACCGTGCCCAGGCCCGCCGCGTCGCCGATCGCCGTCCCCGACATGCCGGCGAAGATCACCGAGCCCACCACGTTCACGTGGCCGAGGCCGCCCTTCATCCAGCCCACCAGGGCGAGGGCGAAGGCGTAGATGCGGTGCGTGATGCCGGCGGAGTTCATGAGGTTGCCGGCGAGGATGAAGAACGGCACGGCGAGGAGCGGGAAGGAATCGAGCCCTCCCACCATCCGGTGGATCACGACGAAGTCGGGGATGTTGCCCGACACCATCACGTAGATGAGGGAAGACCCCGCCATGGCGATGAAGACGGGGAGTCCCGACATCATCAGCCCCAGGAACAGCATCTTGAAGGCGCCGGGACCCATCAGCGCTCCCCGGGGGCGAGTTGTGGCGAGGCCGACCCCTTGATGGCCAGCTCCTCCGCCAGCTCCGGCCGCTCCAGCACCGAGTAGCCGCGCTTCCAGTTACCCCACGCCACCTGCAGGGCGCGAAACGCCATCAGCGCGAAGCCGAACATGACCACCCCGTAGACGATGCCCATGGGCAGGTTCACGACCGACATCTGCGACGAGCCGATCTTGCCTATGAGGAGGTAGGTGAGCCACACGCAGTAGGTGAAGAAAGCGATGCGCGCCACGTCCACCGCCATCGAGAGCGGGCGCCCGGACCACCGCGGCAGGAAGCGGTAGAGGAAGTCCACGTGGATGTGGTTGTTCTTCCGCACGTTCATGGCGGCGCCGACGAACGCCACCCCGATGAGGAGGTAGCGCGCGATCTCCTCGGTCCAGGAGGCCGAGTCGTTCAAGACGTAGCGCGTGAGGAACTGGTAGAAGATCACCAGCGCCAGGGTCCAGAAAAGCGCCAGCGAGCACCAGTCCTCGAAGCCGTAGGCGGCCAGGTCCACGGGGTCTTCGTGGACCTCGAACTCACTCGCGGTATTGTCGATCGAAGCGGCGGGGTGTGGCATTGGTTCTCCTCTGTGAACCTTAGGGGACAGACCACCAGTTGCGCGGAATGAACCTTAGGGGACAGACCACTAAGGTTCGCATAGCGCAACTGGTGGTCTGTCCCCTAAGGTTTCTTGGTTTTGTCCCAGCTGGTGCTGAACCTGCGTGCCGCATGATTCATGTGCCGGCGCATCGCGGCGCGGGCGGTGGCCGCGTCGTGCCGGGCGATGGCGTCGTAGATTTCGCGGTGCTCCCGGGAGGCATGCCCCCACAGGTCCGGCGTGTCGTAGTGCTCCTCGAGGCGGCGGAAGAGCGGCCCCGAGCGCTGGTCCCAGAGCGTCTTCACCACGAGGGCCAGCGCGCTGTTGCCGCTCGCCTCGGCGATGCGCAGGTGGAACTGGCGGTCCTCGCCGAGCGGCATCCCGCCCTTCAGCCGCTTCGCATCCATCGCCTCGAGGGCGTCCTCGATCGCCCTGACCTGCGCCTTCGTGCCCTCCTTCGCCGCCATCGCGGCGCATTCGGCCTCGATCAGCCAGCGCGCCTTGATGAGCTCGAAGGGTCCCGAATCGGCCGGCAGCTCCTCCTGCTGCGACGTGCGCGGCCCCATCACGTACACACCCGATCCGATGCGCACCTCGACGTAGCCCTCCACCTCGAGCGCGATCAGCGCCTCGCGCACCGAGGGACGCGAGACCCCGAGCTGCCTCGCGAGGTCCCGCTCCGGCGGCAGCCGCGCGCCGAGGCCGTATTCGCCACCCTCGATGAGGGCCGCGATCTGGTCCGCGATCTGGCGATAGAGGCGCCGGTTCTCGACGGCTTGGAGGGGCATCTGGTAAAGTGGTCAGGCCAATTTAACGCGAGCATATCAATAATCCGAGGCGCCAAGTTGGAGCGGACGCAAGCGCCGCTCAACGGCAAGGGCTAGCGCCGCTTGACGCCCGGAAGGGGCCAATTTCATGACGGATCGCCTCAAAGGCAAGACTGCGCTGATTACTGCCGCGGGCGCGGGCATGGGCCGCGCGGCGGCGTTGGCGTTCGCCCGCGAGGGCGCGCAGGTGATCGCCACCGACCTCGATGCGAAGCTGCTCGAAGGCTTCGCGGGCAAGCCGCGCATCACCACCGCGCGGCTCGACGCCACCGATTCGAAGATGGTGCAGGACTTCGTCGCGAAGACGGGCGCCGTCGACATCCTCTTCAACTGCGCCGGCTGGGTCCACCAGGGCTCGCTCCTGGAATGCACCGAGGCCGATTGGGACCGGAGCTTCAACGTGAACGTGCGCAGCATGTTCCTCGTCACCAAGGCGATGCTGCCGTTGATGGCCGCGGCGGGCGGCGGCGTCATCCTCAACATGGCCTCGGTTCTCGGCTCCCACAAGGCCGCCCCCAACCGACTCGCCTACGCGTCGAGCAAGGCGGCCGTGGACGGCTTCACGCGCGCGCTCGCCATCGACCACGTGAAGCAGGGCATCCGCGTGAACTGCGTCTGCCCCGGCACCGTCGACACCCCTTCCCTCGGCGAGCGCATCAATGCGTTTTCCGACCCGGTGCAGGCCCGCAAGGACTTCATCGCCCGCCAGCCGATGGGGCGCCTCGCCACCGCCGAGGAGATCGCCGAGACCTTCGTCTACCTCGTGTCGGACGAGTCGTCCTTCATGACGGGACAAGCGGTGTTCGTCGACGGCGGGATGTCGCTGTAATATTGGGCCCCCGCCTTCGCGGGGGAGACAAAGCCCAGTGTCGTCCCCGCGAAGGCGGGGATCCAATTTTCGGAGCCCACACATGAAACTCCTGCGCTACGGCCCCCCGGGCCGTGAGAAACCCGGCATGGCCGATGCCGACGGCAACATCCGCGACCTGTCCAAGATCGTGACCCAGATCGACGACGCGATGCTCTCCCCGCGCAACCTCGCACGCCTCGCCCGCGTGAAACCGGAGTCCCTGCCGATCGTGCGCGGCAACCCGCGCCTGGGCGTGCCCTACGCGGGCATCAGCAAGTTCGTGGCGGTGGGACTCAACTACAGCGACCACGCGGCCGAGTCCGGCATGGCGATCCCGAAGGAGCCGATCCTGTTCATGAAGGCGACCACGTCGCTGTGCGGCCCCAACGACGACACGATCCAGCCGAAGAACTCCACCAAGCTCGACTGGGAAATCGAGCTGGGCATCGTGATCGGCACCAAGGCGCAGTACGTTTCCGAGGGCAAGGCCCTCGACTACGTGGCCGGCTACTGCACCATCAACGACGTCTCCGAGCGCGATTTCCAGCTCGAACGCGGCAGCCAGTGGGACCGCGGCAAGGGCTGCGACACCTTCGGCCCGGTGGGCCCGTGGCTCGTCACCACCGACGAGATCACCGATCCGCAGACGCTCGACATGTGGCTCGACGTGAACGGCGAGAAGCGCCAGCGGGGCAACACCCGCACCATGATCTTCGGCGCGGCGCACCTGGTCTCGTACATCAGCCACTTCATGACGCTGCTGCCCGGCGACGTCATCACCACCGGCACGCCGCCCGGGGTGGGGTTGGGCATGAAGCCGCCGCAGTTCCTCAAAGTCGGCGACGTGGTCACCTGCGGCATCCAGGGCCTGGGCGAGCAGCGCCAGCGCATCGTCGCGCTCAACCCCAAGTAGATGCAGCGCGTCGAGCGCGGACGCCTCGCGGCGTGGGCGGTGGCATGCCTCGAGAAGGTGGGCGTGCCAGCGCCCGAGGCGAAGCTGGTCGGCGAATCGCTGGTGCAGACCAGCGTGTGGGGCATCGATTCCCACGGCGTGCTGCGGCTCACGCACTATCTCAACCGCATGACCCTCGGCTCGATCTCGC
>JANMHV010000417.1:0-2593 GCA_031375445.1 Burkholderiales bacterium
CAGACCTGCGCCGTGATGCTGATCATCATCGTCTTCGTGACGACCATCGACATCGCCTCGGCCCGGATCCGCAAGCTCTTCATCTGACTCTCGACGAACGCCCCGCGCGGGACTACCCTTTTCGTGCCGCCCTCGATCACCCCGACCAGAACAACACCCAGGGAGAGTTTCAAATGATCGCTTCGATCCGTTTTGCCCCACTGCTGCTGGCTGCCGCCACCACCGCCGCCATGGCCCAGAAGACCGAGCTGCTGGTGTACACGGCGCTGGAGACCGACCAGCTCAAGGCCTACACCGAGTCATTCCAGAAGACCAACCCGAACATCGACCTCAAATTCGTGCGCGACTCGACCGGCGTCGTTACCGCGAAGTTGCTGGCGGAGAAGGCCAACCCGCAGGCGGACGTGATCCTGGGCGTGGCCGCCTCGTCGCTCGAGATCTTCAAGGCGGAAGGCATGCTCGCCCCCTATTCGCCGGTGGGATTCGAAAAGCTGAATCCGCGCTACAGCGACGCGGCACGTCCCCCGTCATGGGTGGGCCAGGACGTCTTCGCGGCGGTGGTCTGCTACAACACCGTGGAGGGCCAGAAGAAGGGCATCCCGAAGCCGGAGACCTGGGCCGACCTCCTCAAGCCGGCCTACAAGGGCCAGATCACGATGCCTAATCCGGCGTCCAGCGGCACGGGTTATTTCGACGTGTCGGCGTGGCTGCAGACGATGGGCGAGGCGGGCGGCTGGAAGTACATGGACCAGCTCCACGAGAACATCGCCCAGTACACCCACTCGGGTTCCAAGCCCTGCCGCCAGGCGGGCGCGGGCGAGTTCGTGGTCGGCATCTCGTTCGACTTCCGCGGCAACGACGTGAAGGCCAAGGGTGCCCCGGTGGACCTGGTGTTCCCGAAGGAGGGCCTCGGCTACGACATCGAGGGCGTGGCGATCGTGAAGACCACGAAGAAGATGGATGCGGCGAAGAAGCTCGTCGACTGGGTGGCGACCAAGGAGGCGAACCAGGCCTTCGCGAAGAATTTCGCGATCGTGGCGCACCCGGAAGTCACCCCGGCGCTGCCGCACATCCCGGCGGACCTCGAGAGTCGCCTGATCAAGAACGACTTCGCCTTCGCGGCGAAGAACCGCGACCGGATCCTCGCCGAATGGCAGAAGCGGTATGCCGCGAAGTCGGAGAAGTGACGCCTTGCCTGTCGTCCCCGCGTAGGCGGGGATCAAATCATTGGGCCCCCGACTTCGCGGGGGTGACAGCACTCGCGGGAGTGACGAGGTGATCGATTTCCTCGAGCTCACCGGGATCCGCAAGGAGTTCGGCAGCTTCGTCGCGTTGAAGGGGGTCAGCCTCGCGGTGCGCCAGGGGGAGTTGATCTGCTTCCTCGGGCCCTCGGGCTGCGGCAAGACCACGCTGCTCCGGATCATCGCGGGGCTTGAAGTGCAATCGGCGGGAAAGATCGTGCAGGCGGGCCGCGACATCACGCGGCTGCCGCCGATGGGCCGCGACTACGGCATCGTGTTCCAGTCGTACGCGCTGTTCCCCAACATGTCGGTGGCGCAGAACGTGGCCTATGGCCTGGTGAACCGGCGCGTGCCTCGCCCGGCACGGGAAGCGCGCGTGCGCGAGCTGCTCGAGCTGGTGGGCCTGCCCGACAGCGGCGGCAAGTACCCGGGGCAGCTCTCCGGGGGACAGCAGCAGCGGGTGGCCATCGCGCGCGCGCTCGCCACTTCGCCGGGCCTGCTGTTGCTGGACGAGCCGCTCTCGGCGCTCGATGCGAGGGTGCGCGTACGACTGCGCGGGGAGATCCGCAGCCTCCAGCAGCGGGTGGGCATCACCACCATCCTCGTCACCCACGACCAGGAGGAGGCGCTGTCCATGGCCGACCGCATCGTGGTGATGAAGGACGGTGCCATCGAGCAGATCGGCACGCCCTCGGAGGTGTACGCCAACCCGGCGACCCCGTTCGTGGCCGACTTCGTCGGCAAGACCAACCTGCTTCCCGCCACGCGCGCCGGCAACGACCGCGTGCTGGTGGGCGCCCAGCGCTTCACCTGCCCCCGGCTCGACGGCCATGCCGAGGGGGCGGCGCTGCGCCTCTTCTTCCGTCCCGAGGACGTGATCGTGCGCGGAGTGGGCGGGGCCACGACCAATTCGGCTGCCGCGGTGGTGGAAAAAGTGGAATACCTCGGCGCCTACTCGCGGGTCACGCTGCGGATGAACGGCATCGACCAGGCGCTCACCGCCGACCTGTCGCTGAACGACATGGCGGAATTCCACCCGTGCCAGGGCGACACGCTGCGGGTCGCGGTGCCGCCCGAGCGCCTGCGGGTGTTCGCCGCCGCATGAGTTCGGTTCGTCACCCCCGCGCCCGAGCGCATTTGTCGGGGGCGGGGGCGACAAGACTCTCGGTGCACTGGAGCGACCGCGTCGGGCACGTCCTCCTGGCGCTGGCGGGCCTGGCACTCGCGGTGCTGCTGCTGGCTCCGCTCGCGATGATCCTCGCCAAGAGCGTCCAGGACCGCGCCGGCGACTTCGTGGGCCTCGCCAATTTCACCCAGTACTTCCGCACCCCGGCGCTGGCGCGCTCGGCCTG
>JANMHV010000440.1:0-20905 GCA_031375445.1 Burkholderiales bacterium
ATCGAGCCGTCCTTCATCATCGCCACGTCGACGGGACGCCCGCGGTAGAGGCCGGTGGCCGGATCGAGCCAACCGTCGGCGAACACCTCGGTCTTGTCGGCGGTCCCGTCGGCCTTCAGGCTCGTGAACATCACGCGCGCGCCGATCGGCGTGGTGCGGTTCCAGGACCCGTGCTGCGCGCTGAAGAGCCCCCCCTGGTACTTGGCGGGGAACTGCTTGCCGGTATAGAACGCAAGCCCCAGGTCCGCGGCGTGCGCCTCGGTGTACACCTGCGGATGGGTCACGTTCGGGGGCAGCGGATCCTTGTCGTAGCCATGCTCGGTGATGCGCGTCTTGCCCTGGATCCAGGGATAGCCGAAGAACTGGCCGGCTTGGGTGGCGCGATTGATCTCACCCGCAGGGATGTCGTCGCCCATGCCGTCGGTCTGGTTGTCGGTGAACCATAGCGTGTTGTCCTTCGGGTTGAATTCCAGCCCGACGGAGTTGCGGATGCCGCGTGCATAGACCTCGCGCTTCGAGCCGTCGAAGGCGTTCATGCGCACGATGCCGCCGATGCCCACCTCGTCGAAGATCTTGAGCTTCTCGCGCGGCTGCACGTTGAACGGCTGGCCGAGGGTGATGTAGAGCATACCGTCCTTGCCGACCCGGCAGGTGCGCGCACCGTGGTTGTACGACTCCTCTTCCACGGGGATGAGCTTGCCCTGCGGCACCACCTCGATCACCGCGACATCCGGGCCTTCGTAGAAGAACTCGGCGGCGGGAAAGTTGAGCACGCGGTTGTGCTCGGCCACGACAAGGAAGCCGTCCCTGGTCCAGCAGACGCCATTCGGGACGCTGAACTTGAGCGACGGCGCGAACGCCTTGACCTCGTCGGCGATGCCGTCGCTGTTGCGGTCGGTGACAGCCCACACCGTGGTCTTGCGCGTGCCCACGAACAGCATGTTGGTGGAGGGCGCCACCGCCATGTGGCGCGCATCCGGCACCACCGCGAACAGGTCGATGCGGAAGCCGGGCGGCAGCTTCACGCGCTTCAGGTTCTCCCGGATCGCGTCGGCGTTGGGTCCCGACTGGGCAACGGGGGGGATGTTGAGGTCGGTGCCCGACACCTTCATCTGCTTCAGCTTGTCGATGTTCTGCCCCTGCGACAGGGCATGGGGCGCGGCGGCCAGCGCGGCGCACAGGCAAGCGACCGCCAGCAGGAAGTGCGTTTTCATTGTTTTCTCCTCAGGGGATGGTCCCGGTGGGAACTCTACGCCCGGCGACGTGGAATCAACAAGTGCGCCGGCCCCACGACGCGGCGGCCCGCGAGTACATTAGCGGCACGACCCCAACGGAGGAAGTCGACATGAAGAAAACGATCCTGGCCGCCTGCTGCGCCGCCGCCGCGCTGGATGCGGCGGGCGCAACATTCCAGGCCGCGCAGGCCAAGTACCGCGAGGCGGACATGGTGTTCGTGATCGTGGGCAACGAGTTCTTCAGCCAGTCCGCCGACCGCAAGGGCCGCGAGTTCGCAGCCCTCAAGGCGTGCGCCAGGACCGCGAAGCTCGCCGGCGACCTGGTGGTGGTGACCAACTCCCGCGGCAAGATCCTGTACTACGCCGATGCGAAGTGGACCAAGTTCCTGCAGCCGCTCGAATGGCGTTGGGTGAAGGAGCGCGCGACCGCGAAGCTCACCTGCTAGGCGCGCGCGGGGTCAGTCCGCCTTGATCTGGGCTTCCTGGATCAGCTTCGCGTAGCGTGCGAGCTGCGCGCGCGTGGCGGCCGCGAGCTCGTCCGGCGTGGTCCCCCGCGGGGTGAGGCCCTGGTCGACCAGCTTCGCGCGCACTTCAGGATCGGCGAGCGCCTTCACGACCTCGGCTTGCAGCCGCTGCACGATCGCCTTGGGTGTCCCCGCCGGCGCCACCAGCGTGAACCACGAGTTGAACTCGAACCCCGGCATCCCCGAATCGGACACGGTCGGCACGCCCGGATACTCGGCAATGGTTCGCGGCGTCGTGACGCCGATAAGCCGCAGGCGCCCGCCGCGTGCGAGCGGGGTCACGGTGGCGAGGCCCTGGAAGGCGACCGGCACCTCGCCCGCGGCGACCCCGACCGCCGCCTGCGAAGCACCCTTGTACGGGACATGCGTGAGCTTGATGCCGGCCTGCGAGGCGAAGAGCGCCATCGCGATGTGCTGGGGGCTGCCGTTGCCGCCGGAGCCGAAGTTCACCTCGCCCGGCTTCGCCTTCGCCGCGGCGATGAGGTCCGCGGCGCTGCGGATCGGCGAGTCGTTATTGGCCACCAGGCCCCACTCGATCGTGGCCACGAGCGAGATCGGCTCGAAATCCTTGAGGATGTCCCACGGCAGCTTCGCGTTCATGTTCGGCAGCATCGTCATGATGCTGTCGTTGAAGCCCCCCAGCGTGTAGCCGTCGGGCGGCGACTTGGCGACGCGATCGGCGCCGATCATCCCCGCGGCGCCCGGCTGGTTCTCGATCACCACCTGTTGCCCCATGTTCGCGGACATCTTCGCCGCGACGATGCGCGCGGCGGTATCCACGGCGCTCGCGGCCGCGAGCGGCACGATCACCTTGATCGGGCGCGACGGGTAGGGCTGCGCGAAGGCGCTGGTGGCGGCGCACAGCGACGCGGCGAGCAGCAGGCGGGTGAGGCGGATCATCAGGGCGCTCCAGCGGGAAAGCGTCCATCTTATGCGAGCCGGGGGGTTGGCTCCTAAAGCGTACGCAGCGGCGTGAGGTCCAACTCGTCGGCGACGCGATCGAGCATCGCCACCACCGCCGGCGGCAGGGGGATGCCCCCGAGCCGGCGCGCGAGGATGCGCTCGTGGCTCTGCTCGCCCGGCATGTAGATGCGCTCCACGCCCGGCATGCGCTCGGACGCGCGCAGGTCGCGGATCACCACGTCCACCGCCTGGCGGAACTCCGACGGATCGCCGAAGGCCGCGGGATCGATCGCCGCGACCGCCTGCCCGGTGTTCGTCGGCGTGGTGGTATCGGCATTGAAGTCGATGAGGTCCTTGCCCATCGCGGCCGCATTGAGCGTGCCGGCGAGGAGCCCCACCACGAGCGACAACCCGTAGCCCTTGTAGCCACCGATGGGCAGGAGGAATCCCTCGCCCGCGCGGCGCGGGTCGGTGAGCGGCTTGCCTTCGCGATCGACCATCCAGCCTTCGGGCATCTGGAGACCGCGCGCCGCGTACGCCTTCACCTTGCCGTAGGCCGCGACGGTCGTCGCCATGTCGAGGACGATCGGCGGCTCCTCGGCGGCGGGGATCGCGACCGCGATCGGGTTGGTCGAAAGCAGCATGTCGAGGCCGCCCCAGGGCGGCAGGTGGTTCGCGTTGCCCACGGCGAAGTAGAGCCCCACCATGCCCGCGTCCATCGGCATGCGCGCGTAGAGGGAAGCGGGCCCCGCGTGGTTGCTCCAGCGGGCGCCGACCCACCCGATGCCCGCGACACGGGCCTTCTCGATGGCGAGCTCCGCCGCGCGCTTCATCACCAGGTGGCCCATGCCGTTGTCGCCGTCGATCATCGCGGTAGCCGCTCGCTCCTGCACCACGCGGATCGTCGGCTTCAGGTTCACCGCGCCGCCGCGGATGCGCTTGAGATACGACCCGAGGCGGATCACGCCGTGGCCATCGGAGCCCTGCAGGTCCGCCTCCGCCATGAGGGTCGCGACGGTACGCGCGTCCTCGGGCGGCATGCCGACGTGCTCGAGCGCGTGCGCGATGAAGTAGCGCAGCCGCGCGAAGTCGACGAGGACCGGATCGGCGCTCAGTCGGCTTCCTCGATCCAGGTGGCCTGGATCGCCTCCAGGATCTTCTCCCCGGAGCGGCCCGGATCGTCGTCGAAGCCATCGAGGTCCAGCACCCACTGGCGCAGCTCGGTGAAGCGCACCGTCGCCGGATCGACGCCAGGGTGCCTCTCCGCGAGGGCGATCGCGATCTCGCGCGTGTCGATCCACTTCATTTCTTGGCCTCGCTCGCGTGGTTGATGGTGTACTTCGGGATCTCGATCACGATCGGCTCGTTCGCCACCCGCGCCTGGCACGACAGGCGCGAGGTGAGCTCCAGGCCCCACGCCTTGTCGAGAAGGTCGTCCTCGGTGTCCGTGGGGGGTTCCAACGAGTCGGCGCCCTCGCGCACGATCACGTGGCAAGTGGTGCAGGCGCAGCTCTTCTCGCAGGCGTGCTCGATCTCGATGTGGTGGTCCAGCAGCGTGTCGCAGATGGAGCGGCCCGGGACCGCCTCGACGGTGATCCCCGCGGGGCAGAGCACCTCGTGGGGCAGGACGGTGAGCCGTGTCATCGGCGCGCCACCTCGTCGAGCGTGCGGCCGGTGAGCGCGCCCGAGACCGCGCGGTCCATGCGCCGGGCGGCGAAATCGCCCGTCACCTCGTTCAACCTCTCGATCGCCGCCTTGATCGCGCGGGGATCGTCGCCGCCGCGCGCCGCCTCGAGCTGCGCCACGGCCTCGTCGATCGTGGCGCGCTCCTGTCTCGCGGCCAGGTCCGCGTCCCGCGCGAGGGCCGCCGACAACGACGCGAGCAGTCCCTCCGCCTCCACCCGCTGCTCCGCGAGCGCCCTCGCATCGCGGTCGTGCTCCGCGTGGGCGAAGCCCTCCTTCAGCATGTTCGCCACCTCGTCGTCGGTGAGCCCGTAGGAGGGCTTCACCACGATCGCCGACTCGATGCCGGTGGTCTTCTCGCGTGCGGAAACCGACAGCAGCCCATCGGCATCCACCTGGAAGGTCACCTGGATGCGCGCGGCCCCGGCCACCAGCGGCGGGATGCCGCGCAGCTCGAAGCGGGCGAGCGACCGGCAATCGCTCACGAGCTCGCGCTCTCCCTGCACCACGTGGAGCGACATCGCCGTCTGCCCGTCCTTGAAGGTGGTGAACTCCTGGGCGCGCGCCACCGGGATGGTGGAATTGCGCGGCACGATGCGCTCGGCGAGCCCGCCCATGGTCTCGAGGCCCAGCGAGAGCGGGATAACGTCCAGCAGCAGCCAGTCGTCCCCGGCGCGGTTGCCGGCGAGCACGTTGGCCTGGATCGCGGCGCCGAGCGCCACCACTTGATCGGGGTCGAGGTCCTTGAGCGGCGCCTTGCCGAAGAATTTCTCCACGGCAACCTGCAGGTGCGGCATGCGCGTGGCGCCGCCCACCAGCACCACCCCATCGATGCCGCCGATCTCGAGCTTCGCATCGCGCAGCGCCTTGCGCGTGGGTCCCATTGCCTTCTGCACCAAAGCCGCGGTGAGCTGCTCGAACTCGGCGCGCGCGAGGCGCAGGTGCAGCTTCTGCCCATAGGAGAGCGTCACGTGGATGTCGGCCACCGCGCTCGCGGAAAGCCGCTCCTTCACCTCGCGGGCCGCGGCCAGCAGGCGGCGCGTGTCGCCGCCGCCGGCGTCGGCGAGCCGATGGTGGCTGCGCCAGTGGGAAGCGATGGCCTGGTCGAAATCGTCGCCGCCGAGCGCCGAGTCGCCGTTGGTGGCGAGCACCTCGAAGACGCCCCTCGTGAGGCGCAGGATCGAGATGTCGAAGGTGCCGCCGCCCAGGTCGAAGATGGCGAACGTGCCCTCGGAGCCATGGTCGAGGCCATAAGCGATGGCGGCGGCCGTGGGCTCGTTCAGCAGCCGCAGCACGTTCAGCCCCGCGAGGCGCGCCGCATCCTTGGTGGCCTGGCGCTGGGAATCGTCGAAATACGCGGGCACCGTCACCACGGCGCCCACCAGCTCGCCGCCCAGCGCCGCCTCGGCGCGGTCGCGCAGCACGCGCAGGATCTCCGCCGAGACCTGCACCGGCGAGCGCGCACCGGCGACGGTATCGATCGCCACCATCCCGGGCGCCTCGACGAAGTGGTAGGGCAGCGCGCCGTACCGCGCGACGTCGGCGACCCCGCGGCCCATGAAGCGCTTCACCGACACGATGGTGTTGGACGGGTCGTCGGCCTGTGCGGCGCGCGCCTCCTCGCCCACCTCCACGGCGCCGCCATCGCGGTAGCGCACGATCGAGGGCAGCAGCATGCGCCCGGCGGCATCCGGCAGCACCTCGGCGGAGCTGCTGCGCACCGTGGCCACGAGCGAATGGGTGGTGCCGAGGTCGATGCCGACCGCGAGGCGCTTGCGGTGCGGCTCGGGCGATTCGCCCGGCTCGGAAATCTGCAGCAGGGCCATCAGCAGGCCGCCATTTCCGCCTGGGCGCTGCACACGCGCGCGCTCGCGGCACGGCGGTACAACGCGTCGCCGGTGCGCTGCCATTCACGCCAGCAGGTGTAGGCGAGCTTCACGTCGTGCTCGTCGGTGCACGCGATCGCGCGTTCGAGGATCGCGGGCCACGACAGGCCGTCGCTTCCCGCGAGGCTCCAGCCGCGCAGCGCGGGGCTCCCGCTGCCGGCATAGGCCGCGACGAGCGCGTGCCAGAGGGTCGGGAGTGCCGGGCCCGAGCGGCCCAGGTAGGGGCGCAGCACGCGCGCCGCATGGCAGCCGGTGACGCCGTGCAGCATCGTGAAATCTCCCGAGGCGCAATAGGCGCCGATGAGGGTGCGAGCGATTGCGTCCAGGTCGAGCCGGGCGGGATCCGTCGCAGCCACGTGCTGCCGCAGCGCCTCCCGGCTCGCGGCAGCGCCGGTGCGCTCGGCGATGTTGCGCCCGGCGGGGCGCTGCCCGGCGAAATCGGGATCCGCCGCGATCCGCGCCAGCACCTCGAGGGGCGCGAAGGTTCCCACGGGCGCAGGCGGCGCGCCCAGGGACTGCCACGAGGCTGCCCAGTACGCCAGCGCGTGGGCGAGCTCCGCATCCCTGCCCAGCTCCACCGCGTAGGCGGTGCGGATGATGCCGTGGAAGGCTCCGCCGGACACGCCCTCCACCAGCACCGGGCACCACTCGCGCAGCACGGTGACAGCGTCCCCCGCCGCGAGGCGCTCGCGAAAGTACTCGGCCCACGCGGGATAGGCATCGCTCGATCCGAGGCGGGAGCGCTCCTCGCCCGGGGCGATGGCGAAGGGGCTCGCACGGAGCCGCTCCAGCTGCGCGCCGTAGCGGGCCGCGAAGGCGGCGATGGCCGCGTCGCTGGCGCCCATGGCGTCGAGGGCGGCGAGCGCCATCGGCAGGTGGCTCGCGAGGTAGCCCTTGTAGAAGGCGTCGTGGACGAGTGCGGCCTCGATCGCCTCGCGGGTCGCGGCGCGGACGCTCATTCGCCCGCCCCGACCATCGGCTCGAGGGAGTCCTCGATCTCGTGGTCCAGCTTCTCGAGGAAGCGCAGCTTCCTCACCAGCGAGCAGCCGGCATCGTAGTTGGCGTCGGCGTCGAGCGCCCGGCCGAGCAATCCCAGCATCGCCGCTCGCGCCTCGCCGATCTCGGAGCGCAAAGCCGCGAGGCGGCCCGCGTCACGCGCGCTTCGCGCCTCGACCACCGCCTCACGCCACTCCATCTGTTGCATCAGGAAATCCGGCGGCATCGCGGTATTCGATTCCTCGCCGGTGTCGAAGCCCTTGAGGCCCAGCAGGTAGCGCGCGCGGTCCACGGGATCGCGCAGCGTCCGGTAGGCCTCGTTGGCGCGCGTGGCCCACTGCATCGCCACGCGGCGCTCGGCTTCCGAGCCGGCGGCGAAGCGATCGGGATGCACGCGGCCCTGCAGCTCGCGGTAATGGGCCTCGAGGCGCGCGGCGTCGACGGCATGGGATTCGGGCAACCCGAGGAGCTCGAAGTGGTTCCGGGAGAATTCTGCGGACATCGGGAGGAGGACGGGGACGGTGCCCCGCCCGGTCAGACGTTGAACGATTCGCCGCAGCCGCAGCGATCCTTCTCGTTGGGGTTGTTGAACTTGAAGCCCTCGTTCAGGCCCTCGCGGACGAAGTCGAGCTCCGTGCCGTCGAGGTAGGCGAGGCTCTTCGGATCGATCAGCACCTTGACGCCGTTGCTCTCGAACGCCTGGTCTTCCGGCGCCACGGCGTCGGCGAACTCGAGCTTGTAGGCGAGCCCCGAGCAGCCCGTGGTGCGCACTCCCAGGCGCAGGCCCACGCCCTTGCCGCGCTTCTCGATGTAGCGCTGCACGTGCTGGGCGGCGCGATCGGTGAGGGTCACGGCCATGGGCTAGTCCGCCGCCTGCTGCTGGTCACGGGCCGCCTGCGCGGGCGGATCGGCGGCGCCACCGTACTTCTTGCGGTAGTCGGCGATGGCGGCCTTGATGGCATCCTCGGCGAGGATCGAGCAGTGGATCTTCACCGGCGGCAGCGCCAGCTCCTCGGCGATCTGCGTGTTCTTGATGCCCGCGGCCTCGTCGATGCTCTTGCCCTTCACCCATTCGGTGACGAGGGACGACGACGCGATGGCCGAGCCGCAGCCGTAGGTCTTGAACTTGGCGTCCTGGATGATGCCGTCCGGGCCCACCTTGATCTGCAGCTTCATCACGTCGCCGCAGGCGGGTGCCCCCACCATGCCGGTGGCGACCCCTGCCTCCTCCTTGCCGAAGGAACCCACGTTGCGGGGGTTCTCGTAGTGGTCGATGACTTTTTCGCTGTATGCCATTTTTGATCTCCTAGTGCTGTTCTCCCTCCCCCCTGGGGGAGGGCCGGGGAGAGGGTCAGTGCGCTGCCCACTGCACCGTGTTGAGGTCGATGCCGTCCTTGTACATTTCCCACAGCGGGCTCATCTCCCGCAGCTTGCCGATGCGCTCCTTGATGAGATTGACCGCGAAGTCGATGTCCGCCTCGGAGGTGAAGCGCCCGAGGGTGAAGCGGATGGAGCTGTGCGCGAGCTCGTCGTTGCGGCCCAGCGCCCTCAACACATACGAGGGCTCGAGGCTCGCAGATGTGCAGGCCGAGCCGGAGGACACCGCCAGCTCCTTCATGCCCATGATCAGCGACTCGCCCTCGACATAGTTGAAGCTCACATTGAGGTTATGCGGCACGCGCTGCTCGAGGTCGCCGTTCACGTAGACCTCCTCCATGTCGCGCACGCCCGCGAGCAGCCGGTCGCGCAGCATGCGGATGCGGTCGTTCTCGTGGGCCATCTCCTCGCGTGCGATGCGGAACGCCTCTCCCATCCCGACGATCTGGTGGGTGGCGAGCGTGCCCGAGCGGAAGCCCTTCTCGTGGCCGCCGCCGTGCATCTGCGCCTCGAGCCGCACGCGGGGCTTCCTGCGCACGAAGAGCGCGCCGATGCCCTTGGGGCCGTAGGTCTTGTGGGCCGAGAAGCTCATCAGGTCGACCTTCAACTTCCCGAGGTCGATCGGCGCCTTGCCGGTGGACTGCGCGGCATCGACGTGGAACAGGATGCCCTTGGCCCGCAGCATCTCGCCGATGGCCTCGAGCGGCTGGATCACGCCGATCTCGTTGTTCACGTGCATGATCGAGACCAGGATCGTGTCGGGGCGCAGCGCCGCTTCCAGCACCGCGAGGTCCACCAGGCCGTCGGGCTTGGGATCGAGGTAAGTGCACTCGAAACCCTCGCGCTCCAGCTCGCGCATCGTGTCGAGCACCGCCTTGTGCTCGGTCTTCATCGTGACGAGGTGCTTGCCCTTCGCCTTGTAGAAGTGCGCCGCGCCCTTGAGGGCGAGGTTGTTCGATTCGGTGGCGCCCGAGGTCCAGACGATCTCCTTCGGGTCGCAGTTCACGAGCCTCGCCACTTCCTCGCGCGCGTTCTCCACCGCGTGCTCGGCTTCCCAGCCGAACGGGTGGCTGCGCGAGGCGGGGTTGCCGAAGTGCTCGGTGAGCCACGGGATCATCTTCTCCGCGACGCGCGGGTCGACCGGCGTGGTGGCGGAGTAGTCGAGGTAGATCGGGTGCTTGCGGATATCCATGGAGGTCACGCGGAAAGGGGATGGGTTTCGCGGACGCGCGATGCGGAGCGCACCATCGCGACCGGCTTGGTGCGCTGCCGCTCGACCAGCTGCGCCAGGGTCACGCCGGCGAGGAAGCCGTGCACCGTGGCGTTGAGCTCTTCCCAAAGGTCGTGGGTCATGCAGCGCGTGTTGTCGTGGCAGTTCTCGCGGCCGCCGCACTGGGTGGAGTCGATCTGCTCTTCCACGGCCTGCATGATCTCGGCCACCGTCATGAGGTGCGCCGCGCGGGCGAGGTTGTAGCCGCCGCCCGGGCCGCGAACACTTTCGACCAGCGCGCGGCGGCGCAGCTTGCCGAAGAGTTGCTCCAGGTACGAGAGCGAAATCTTCTGGCGCTCGCTGATGCCGGACAGCGTCACCGGGCCCTCGGCGCCATTGAGTGCCAGGTCCAGCATCGCGGTGACCGCGAATCGTCCCTTCGTCGTGAGCTTCATCCGTTCCTCGCTTCCCGGCCCGGCGTCAATCCCGAGCGATTCGGTCAAGTATACGATGCCCGAGTGTTCCAGTCAACTATTAAACGCGATAATTAGTCTTGTGGATCAGTATCTTAGCCGCGCCCGCCGATGGACTTGCGCTCCGGCGCCGCCGCCTGCTCGAGCTCGTCCAGGCGCCGCAGGATCTCGGCCAGCCGGCCATCCATGTCATCGGTGCGGTTGCCCAGGCCGAGGATCACCTTCGACAGCGGGTCGTCCAGGTCGGCGCTCACGGCATAGGCGTCGAAGGCCATGCGCACGGCATCGGCGTGCCCCGGACCCACCTCGACCATCCGTGCGGGAATGCCGACCACCGTGGCGCCCGCGGGCACCGGCTTCACGACCACGGAATTCGAGCCCACCTTGGCCCCATCGCCCACGGTGAAGGGCCCGAGGATCTTGGCCCCCGCCCCGACCACCACGCCGCGGCCCAGGGTGGGGTGGCGCTTGCCCTTGTTCCATGAGACGCCCCCGAGCGTGACCCCGTGGTAGAGCGTGCATTCGTCGCCGATCTCGGCCGTCTCCCCGATCACCACCCCCATGCCGTGGTCGATGAAGACGCGGCGACCGATCACCGCCCCCGGGTGGATCTCGATGCCGGTGAGGAAGCGCGTGACATGGGAGGCGAGGCGCGCCAGCCAGCGCAGCTTCCAGCCCCACAGCCGGTGGGAAACACGGTGCAGCTGCAGCGCGTGGAAGCCGGGATAGCAGGTGAGCACCTCCCATACCGTCCGGGCGGCGGGGTCGCGCTCGAACACGCACTGGATGTCTTCGCGGATGCGTTTGAACATGGGAAGCGTAAATCCTGCCGTCCTGGGAGCTGTGCGAAGTCTAGTATTCCCGAGTAAAATTATCAACTATTCCGCCCTCGTGACCTCCCGTTGAAAGGCATCGCCCGCAAGTACGCCGCGTTCATCCGCCAGCCGGATGTGCGCGCCCTCCTCCTCACGTCGCTCGTCACCCGCATGCCGGTCGGGATGGTGGGTTTTGCGATGCTGATGTTCATGCGCGAGTCGCTCGGCAGCTTCGCGCTGGCGGGCTCCGCGGTCGGGATCAACTTCGTGGCGATGGCGATCGCCGCCCCGATCCAGGGACGCCTGATCGACCGCGTGGGTCCCCGGCGCGTGCTCGTCGTGACCGGGATCGTGGCGCCGCTGGCACTGCTCTGCCTCCTGGGCGCCGGCTACATGCGCGCGCCGTTCGCGACCATCGCCTTCTTCGCCGCGGTGGCCGGGGCCTTCGCCACGCCGATCACGACCCTCACCCGCACCGTGTGGCGCCACATGTTCAAGGCGGAGGACGACCGCCGCACCGCCTTTTCCCTCGACGCGGTGACGATCGAGGTCAACTTCACGCTCGGCCCGGCGATCGCGGCGGTGATCCTGTCCACGGCCGGCGCCACCGCCGCCTTCGCGGTGGCGATCGGGGTGGTGGTGATGTCGCTGCTGGTGTTCGTGGCTTCGCCCGCGCTGCGCCACCTCCCTGGCGGCAATCCCCACGCCCACCCGCACATGCTCGGCCCCCTGTCGGACTCGAGGCTGCTGCGGGTCTTCGCCACCACCTTCGGCCTCACGGTGTGCTTCGGCCTGCTCGAGGTGGGGTATCCCGCCTACGGCACCGCCCTCGCCGCCCCGGCGCTGGGCGGCCTGCTGCTGTCGGTGAACTCGCTCGGCAGCGCGCTCGGCGGCGCCCTCTACGGGGGACTCCAGTTCCGCGTACCGGTGGAGCGCCAGTTCGCGGCCGCGATGGGGCTGATGGCGATCCCGCTCTTCCTCCACGCGATGGTGGATGCCACCTGGCTCTTCGCCATCGTGGCGTTCTTCGCCGGGGCGCTCATCGCGCCCTCGATCGCGGCGCAATCGGTGCTGGTCTCGAGGCTCGCCCCCGCGCGCCACGCCACCGAGGCCTTCACCTGGTCCTCCACCTTCATCGTGAGCGGGCTGGGGGCGGGAATGGCCACCGGCGGCTGGCTGGTGGAGACCGTGGGACTGAAATTCGCCTTCGTTGCGGGAGGCGTGCTGGTGGCAGCGATGGCGGCATTGGCGCTCACCATTCCCGCCGCCGCCGAGCCCGCACCCGCCAGCGCGGACTAGACATCGATCCAGGCCGGGAGCGGCGAAAGTGCGGGCGCTGGTTTCACCACGAAGGACACGAAGGTCCACAAAGGTCCACGAAGGAAAGCAAAAGAAGGTTTCAACGTGATGGGAGGCCCCGCCTCGATGAATTGAATCGTTGCCTGCTGCGTTGAACCCTTATTTTCAACTTCCCTTGTGCTTTTCGCTTTCCTTCGTGGACCTTTGTGGACCTTCGTGTCCTTCGTGTTGAAACCAGCCGTCGTGCTCCACCGCCGCTCGCCGCAGCCACCGTCCTGCACTAGCGCCGCATCGCGCGCTCGAAGGCCGCCAGCATTCCCCGCAGGAACTTCACCTCCTCGCGCTCCGGGCGCGCCCGCGCGAAGAGCCGCCGCATGCGCTCCATCAGCCGCTTGGGCTGCGCCGGGTCGAGGAAGCCGCTGGCCGTCATCGCCGACTCGAAATGGGCATGCAGCGCCTCGACGTCTTCGGAAGGGGCTAGCTCGCGACCCGGCTCCGTCGCGGCCGTGAAGCTCGCGGCGGAAGTCGAGAGCTCGTAGCACGCCACCTGCACCGCGGCCGCGAGGTTGAGCGAGGCATAACGCGGGTTGGCCGGGATCATCGTGAGCTCCTGGCAGCGCCCCAGCTCCTCGTTGGTGAGGCCGAAGGTCTCGTTGCCGAACACCAGCGCCACCGGTCCCGACACCGCGGCGGCGAGGATGCCCGGCGCCGCTTCCCGCAGCGCGCGCGGCGGGTGGGAAAGGTCGCGCGAGCGGGAGCTGAAGCCCACCGCGAGCACCGTGCCCTCCAGCGCCTCCTCGAGGGTCGCGCACACCCGCGCCGCCTCCAGCACGTCCTGCGCGCCGGAGGCGAGCGCCACCGCCTCGGGATCTGGAAAGCGCTTGGGCGCAACCACCCGCAGGTCGGAGAAGCCCATGGTCTTCATGGCGCGCGCGGCGCCGCCGATGTTGCCCGGATGGCTCGGGCGGGAGAGGACGATCCGCAACATAGTAAAATTCTCGCATGCATCCCATGCTCAATACCGCGGTCAAGGCCGCCCGCAAGGCCGCCTCGATCATCACGCGCGCCTCCTACGACGTCGACAAGCTCACGATCCGCAGCAAGCAGAAGAACGATTTCGTGTCGGAAGTGGACCACGCCGCCGAGGAAGCGATCATCTCGGTGCTGCGCGAGGCCTACCCCGACCACGGCTTCCTCGCCGAGGAAAGCGGCGAGACCGAGGCGCAGCGCGAGTTCGTGTGGGTGATCGATCCCCTCGACGGCACCACCAACTTCCTCCACGGCTTCCCGCAATACTGCGTCTCGATCGCGCTGATGCAGAAGGGTGTGGCGCAGCAGGCGGTGGTATTCGACCCCAACCGCAACGAGCTCTTCACCGCCACCAAGGGGGTGGGCGCGTACCTGAACGACCGGCGCATCCGCGTCACGAAGACCGACAAGATCGAGGAAACGCTGATCGGCACCGGCTTCCCGTTCCGCGAGCAGGTGAACCTCGACGAGTACGTGCGCATGATGAAGAACGTGATGCGCACCACCGCGGGCGTCCGCCGCCCGGGTGCGGCGGCGCTCGACCTCGCCTGGGTCGCGGCCGGGCGCATGGACGGCTTCTTCGAGATCGGGCTGTCTCCCTGGGACATGGCGGCCGGCGCGCTGCTGGTGCGCGAGGCCGGGGGGCTGGTGACCGACCTCGAGGGCAATCCGGGCTACCTGGAGAGCGGTCGCGTGATCGCCGCCAACGCCAAGGTGTTCTCCGCCTTCCTCAAGCTGCTGAACGAGAAACCGTGAGCCCGCACCGCGTCGTCGTGGTCGGCGGCGGCGCGGGAGGGCTCGAGCTCGCCACCCAGCTCGGCGACCGCTACGGCAAGGGCGCGCGCATGCAGGTGACGCTGGTGGACCGCAGCCGCACCCACCTGTGGAAACCGTTGCTGCACGAAGTGGCCGCGGGAAGCATGGACATCCACGCGCACCAGCTCGACTACCTCGCCCAGGCGCGCTGGCACCACTTCACCTTTTCGCTCGGCGCCCTGACCGGCCTCGAGCGCCAGTCGCGCCACATCGGGGTGGCCGCCGTCGTCGACGACGAGGGCTACGAGATCCTCCCCGCGCGCCGCATCCCCTACGACACGCTCGTGGTCGCGATCGGCAGCGAGTCGAACGACTTCGGCACGCCGGGTGTGCGCGACCACGCATTCACCATCGACAACGCGTGGCAGGCGCACCTCTTCCACCGCCGCCTCGTGAACAGCTGCTTCCGCGCCAACTACGCCAACGACGGCCGTGTCGTCGACATCGCCATCGTGGGGGCCGGGGCCACCGGCGTGGAGCTCGCCGCGGAGCTGCACAACACCATCCGCGTGCTCACCGCCTACGGCCTGGAGAACTTCGACCCGGCGCGCCAGATCCGCCTCACGATCCTCGAGGCCGGAGCGCGCATCCTCCCGGGGCTGCCCGAGCACATCATGCGCGGGGCGCTGGCGACGCTCGAATCGCTCGGCGTGCAAGTTCTCACCGGCGATCCGGTGGTCGAAGTGTCGGCGCAGCGCGTGAAGACGAAGGGCGGGCGCGAGGTCGCGGCCGACTTCACCGTGTGGGCGGCCGGCATCCGCTGCCCCGAGGTGCTGCGCGAGATCGACGGCCTGGAGACCAACCGCCAGAACCAGCTCGCGTGCCTGCAGACCCTCCAGGTCACGCGCGACGCCGACATCTTCGCCCTCGGCGATTGCGCCGCGGTCACGTGGAAGGAAGGGCGCAACGTGCCGCCGCGCGCGCAGTCGGCGCACCAGATGTCGAACCACCTCGTGAAGACGATCGCCGGGCGGCTGGCGGGCCGGGCGCCGGGCGAGTTCCACTACCGCGATTTCGGCTCGCTGGTGTCGCTCGGCAACTACGAGACCGTGGGCACGCTGATGGGCTTCCTCGGCGGCGGCACGCTGCGCGTGGAGGGGCTGCTCGCGAAGCTCTTCTACCTGTCGCTCTACCGCCTGCACATCTGGGCGCTGCACGGCTTCTGGCGCATGGCGCTGGATACGCTGGCACGAATGATCCGCAGCCAGACGGAGCCGAAGGTGAAGCTGCACTGACGCGTTGGTGGCTTGCGTTTCCCGGGAGCGACGGCGACAAGCTCCTACTGGGACGACACAGATGGCCGCAGATCAAAAAGGCGATCACGGCGGATAAAAAAATGATTGCAATCGCGAGATTGCGAGTGTCAAGCGGAGCGTGTGAAAAAGGCCTTCCGTCGCGTACCGTCGAGAGTCAGGCTCATCACCTGCCAATTGATTCATCTGCGTTCATCGCCTTTGTTCATCTGCGGCCATCTGTGTCGTCCCAGATGCAGCTCGCCGCTGTCGCTGCCGGAAAACGTAAGCCCCCCTGAGCCGAAACTGTGATGCAGCGCACATTCGCCAGCGTCCCACAGATGTAATACATCGCCGCGCCGATCCTCCACTAGAATCCCCGCCAGCCGGCGCACGACCGGCCGGGAGACCACGATGGACCTCGGCGCACGCACCATCGCAACACCGGCCGCCGGCCACGACCCCGGCTTCGCGGCATTTCCGCCCGCTTGGCGCGAAGGTGCGAAGGGCAACCTCGTGGGCGGGCTCCTCGCGGCGCTGGTGACGGTGCCGCTGTCGATGGGCTACGGCGCGCTGGCGTTCGCCCCCTTCGGCCCCGAGTACGCCGCGAAGGGCGTGCTGGCCGGGCTCTATGCCGCCGCCTTCCTCGGCCTCCTCGCGATCGTGATGGGCGCGCGCGGCGTGGCGATCTACGCGCCGCGCAGCCTCGTCTCGGTCATCATCGCGTCGGTTTCAGCCGGCCTCTTCCTCGACGCGGCATGGCTGCCGAAGGACGACCCGGCGCAGGTGATGGCCGCGATCTTCCTGCTGGTGGCGCTTGCCGGCGCGTTCCAGCTCGCATTCGGCTTCGCCCGCCTCGCGCGGGTGGTCAAGTTCATCCCGACGCCGGTGATGTCCGGGTTCCAGATCGCCGCGGCGATGATCATCATGGTGTCGCAGTTGCCGCCGATGCTGGGGCTCCCCGCGCGACCCGCATGGCACGAATGGCCCGCGGCGCTCGCCGATGCCAAGCCGCTCGCCCTGCTGGTGGCGGCCACGGTGATCGCGACCATCGTCCACGGCGCCCGCATCACCAAGCGCGTGCCGCCGCTCCTGATGGGCGTGGCGTTCGGCACCGTGCTGCACTTCGCGATCGCGGCCCTCGGCGGCGCGGCGTGGCTGGGGAATACTCTCGGCCACGTCCCGGCGAGCGTGCCCGACGGCAGCGACCTGGCCCAGGTGATGCTGCTCGTGACGCGCCCGGGATTCGCCGAGGCGCTGCCCGGCATCGTGATGGGCGCGGCGAGCATCGCGCTGGTGGCGTGCCTCGACGTGCTGATGAGCGCCAAGGTGGTCGAGAACCTCTCGGGGCGGCGCGGCAACGGCACCCAGGAGCTGATCTCGATCGGCGCGGCCAACCTGGTGACGCCGCTGCTGGGCGGGGTCGCGGGCTCGATCAGCCTCGCCAGCACCACCACGGGATACAAGGCCGGCGCGCGCAACTCGCTCACCCTGCTGGTGCACGCGCTCGCCTTCCTCGCCCTGGTGCCGCTGCTGGCCCCCCTCCTCTCCCACATGCCGCGCGCCGTGATCGCGGGCCTCGTCTTCTACGCCGGCGTGCAGCTCGTGGACAAGTGGAGCCTGCAAGTGGCGCGCCGCGTGCTCACCGGCCGCGCGGTGCACTGGAAGGGCAACGCCATCGACCTCGCCGTCATCGTCACAGTGGCGTGCGTGGCGCTCGCCGGCCAGATCGTGGGCGCGGTCCTGATCGGGGTCACCGTGGCGGTCGTGGTGTTCACGCTGCGGATGAGCCGCAAGGTGATCCGCCGCGAGCAATATGGCGACGTGCTGCGCTCGCGCCGTGCGCGCGAGACCGGGGACGCCGCGATCCTCGCCGCCGAAGGGCGCGCGATCCTCGCCATCGAGCTCGAAGGCCCGCTCTTCTTCGCTTCGGCCGAGATGCTGCAGAACCGCGTCGACGCCGCCATCGCCGAGGGCGTGAAATACGTGGTGCTCGACATGACGCGAGTCACCGAGCTCGACAGCACCGGCGCGCGGATCCTGCTCCAGGCCGACGAGCGGCTGCGCGCGGCCGGCCGGCGCATGTTCATGTGCGGGCCGGGCTCGCGCCCGGAGCTCGCGCGGCTGGTCGCCGACCACGGCGTCGCCGAGGCCTTCACGCCCGGGCGCATCTTCCCGGATCTCGACCGCGCCCTCGAGCGCTGCGAGGACGAGCTGCTCGACACCCGCCGCGCCGCGGCCGCCCCGCTCGCCGAGGAGGCGCTCGAGCGCATCGAGCTCGTGCGCGACCTGCCGCCCGATGGCGTCGAGGCGATGCGCTCGGCGATGGCGCGGCGCGAGTACGACGCGGGCCACGTGGTGTTCTGTCGCGGCGACCCGGGCGACGCCCTCTATCTCATCGCGCGCGGATCGGCGAGCGTCTGGCTGGGCGAGACCCGGCTGATGACGTTCTCGAGCGGCACCTTCTTCGGCGAGATGGCCCTCCTCGACCGCGAGCGCCGGTCGGCCACCATCACCGCCGATGGGCCTCTCGTGTGCTATCTCCTCGAGCGCTCGCGCTTCGAGGCGATGTGCCGCGAGCATCCTGAAGTCGGTCTGGCGTTGCTCGCGAACCTCGGGCGTGAATTGAGCCTGCGGATGAGGCGCACCAATCGGACGTTGCTGGAATTCGCTTAGGTTTCGAACGAAATTCCATAGCCCTCGAGACGGAACCCGCGGTCCGGGCCAAGACCCGCGTTCTGACTCGCCGCAAGATCGACGCTGCGCAAGAAATTCACGTAATGGGTGGTAGTGGACTTTCACTCCCCTTCGATCAAGCGCATCGCGGCGTCTCGGCCCGGACCGCGGGTTGCGTCTCGACGGCTACAGAATTTCAGCTCGCACTACACGCGCCGCTTCGCGATCGCCGAGGCCATCGCGCCCACCAGCGCCTGGGGCTCAACAGGCTTCACCAGGTACTCGTCGAAACCCGCGTCCATGGCGCGCCGCCGGTCCTCGTCCTGGCCATAGCCCGTCAGCGCCACCAGCGCCAACCCCGCAGTACGCGGATCGGCCCGCAAGCGCCGCGCGACCTCGTAGCCGTCGATGCCGGGCAACCCGATGTCCACCACCGCGACATCGAGCTCACCCGCCTGGGCGAGCGCGATGCCTTCAAGGCCATCGCCCGCCTCGGAAACCGAGTGGCCGAGGATCTCCAGCAGCATGCGCGTGGTGCCACGCGCGTCCTCGTGGTCGTCGACTAGCAGCACGCGCGAGCCTCCGGGGCTCGAGGAAGCGGCAGCGGGCGCAGCCACCGGCGCGGGCGCCGGCATGCGCGGGAAGCGCAGCGAGAACTCGCTGCGCTTCCCTCGCCCTCGCTCGTCGCGGTCGCCGTGCCGCCGTGCATAGCCACCAGCCGCTGCACCAGGGCGAGGCCCAACCCCAGGCCGCCCTGGGCACGGTCGAGCGAAGCGGCGCCCTGGACGAAGATGTCGAACACGCGGGGCAGGAGCGCCGGGGGTATGCCGACCCCGTTGTCGCGGATCGAGAGCACCGCTTCGCCATCGTCGATCCGCACCTCGCACTCCACCCGCCCGCCCTCGGGCGTGTACTTGACCGCATTGAAGAGCAGGTTGCTGATCACCTGGTCCAGCCGCGTCACGTCGGCATCGATCCACGCCGGCACGCTGCGGATGTTGACCTCGTGCCGCGAGGTCTTGCCCGCGGCGCCGAGCGTGCCCACGCAGCGGCGCAGCGCCTCCGCGAGGTCCACGCGCTGCAGGTCGAGGCGGATCTTGCCCGTCATCACCCGGCTCACGTCGAGGAGGTCGTCCACGATGCGGCCGAGGTGCGCGCTCTGGCGTTCCACCACCTCGCGGGCATAACGCTCGGCGTCCGGCTGCGCCTGCCCGGTGTGCAGCAGGCCCACGGCGCCGCTGATGGCCGACAAAGGGTTGCGCAGCTCGTGGCCCAGCATCGCGAGGAACTCGTCCTTGGAACGGTTCTGCGCCTCGGCCGCCCGGCGCGCCGCCTGCTCGCTTTCCAGCAGCCGCGTTCGCTCCGCCTCCGCCGCCTCGCGCGCCTCGCGCTCGCGCACCAGCAGCATCCCCGCCTCGGCGAGTGTCGCCTGGAGCTGATCGATCTCGCGGATCTCGGTCGCCTCGAACTCGGGCGCCTTCCCGCGGCCCAGCGCCGAGGCCGCAGCCGCGGTCGAGGCGATGGCGGTCGTGAGGCGCCGGCTTGCCAGCAGCGCGAACAGCACCGCCGCCGTGAGCGTGGCGAAGATGCCGACCCCCGCCACGGACACCGCCCGCCGTGCGTTGCCTTCGAGGCTCGCCGCCGGCACGCCCACCACCACCGTCCAGTCGGAGCGCTGCGAGCGCACGAAGAAATCGTAGACTTCGATCCCGTCGCGGGTGGTGTGCCGCAGTTCGCCCTGGGGATCGCGACGGATCGCCTCGACCAGTCGCGGCGGCCCGGCTTGCCGACGAAGTCCTCCGCCCGCCGGCTGCGCGCGATGGTCACGCCATGGTCATCGAAGATGCCGACCAGGCCGCCCTCGGGGATCGCGGCGTCGGCGAAGGCCGCGGTAAAGTGCTCGGGCTGGAACGCCTGAGTCAGCACCAAGCGCTTGCCGTTCAGCAGCACGGGGATGTCGACCGTGACGATCGTCGAGCGCGACATCGCGCCACGGTAGAGCGGCGAGACGGCGGTGCGAGGTCGCGAGGGTCTTCATGGCGGTCTCTGCGAGCGCGAGCTCCCGGTCCACGCCGAGCCGGATCGAGCGCGCGGTCTCGCGCACGCCGCGCTGTCCCGCCTCGCGCTCGGCCCGCAGCAGGATCGCCAGCGCTACAACGGAGAGGACCACCACCGGCAGGAGGATCACTGCCGACATCAGGGCGAGGTGCGAGCGGACTCTCAAGCGGGCAACGATTTCGGGCGTGGCGGGACGCTGCGATTATGCCCGACTACAATGGGAGCCGATGAAGCTCGAAGCACCCGATCCCGCCCCGGCCGAGCCGCGGGCGGCAACCCACACGCCGATGATGCAGCAGTACCTCGCCCTCAAGGCGGGGTATCCCGACATGCTGCTCTTCTACCGCATGGGCGACTTCTACGAGCTCTTCCATGGCGATGCCGAGCGCGCCTCGAAGCTGCTCGACATCACTCTCACCACCCGGGGACAGTCGGCGGGGCAGCCGATCCGCATGGCCGGGGTCCCCTATCACGCGCTCGAGCCGTACCTGGCGCGTCTGGTCAAGTTGGGCGAATCGGTGGCGATCTGCGAGCAGGTGGGCGACCCGGCCACCTCCAAGGGGCCGGTGGAGCGCAAGGTCACGCGGGTGGTGACGCCGGGCACGATCACCGATGCCGCGCTGCTGCCCGCCTCGCGCGAGAACTTCATCGCCGCGGTGCACTGCGCGGGCCCGGTGGCGGGCATCGCGTGGC
>JANMHV010000023.1:0-2834 GCA_031375445.1 Burkholderiales bacterium
CATGAAGATGGTGGAGCGCCAGTATGGCTTCCAGGTTCGCCAGGAGGTGGTGAGCGATTCGGTGCAGCAATCCTTCTCCGACGCGGTGAGGAGCCAGAGCTATCGCGTCGCCGGCTTCCCGCGCTTCCAGCCGGTGAACGCCCAGCAGGAGCAGCCGACCAACCTCGAGTACACCGCCACGTTCGAGGTCTATCCCGACGTCACGGTGGGCGATCTCGCCGGCCGGGCCATCGCGCGCCCCGTGACCCCGGTGGCCGAGGCCAACGTCGACTCCACCCTCGAGACCCTGCGCAAGCAGCGCGCCAAGTACGACAAGGTGGAGCGCGCGGGCGCCATCGGCGACCTGGTCAACATCGATTTCGAGGGCCTCATCGCGGGCCAGCCGTTCCAGGGCAACACCGGTACCAATTTCACCGTGGTGCTGGGTGAGGGCCGCATGCTCCCCGATTTCGAGGCCGCCGTCGCCGGGATGAAGGCGGGCGAGACCAAGACCTTCCCGATCACCTTCCCGCAAGACTACGCGGAGGCGGTGAAGGGCAAGACCGCCGATTTCACCGTCACCGTGAACCAGGTGGCCGAGGCCAAGTTGCCGGCGCTGGACGCCGCGCTCGCCAAGGAGCTGGGTGTCGCCGACGGCAGCGTGGAAACGCTTCGCAAGGAAGTCCGCGAGAACATCGAGAAGGAAGTCGCCAAGCGCATCCAGGCGAGCCTGAAAGAGCAGGTGATGGATTCCCTGCACGACTCGGCCAACTTCGAGGTGCCCCGCGCGCTGCTGGACCAGGAAGTCGCCCGCATGCAGGAGCAAGCGGTCGCCGATCTCAAGCAGCGCGGCATGACCACCCAGAACCTCTCGCTTCCGCCCGACCTCTTCACCGACCGCGCGGGACGCCGCATCAAGCTGGGCCTGCTGGTGGGCGAGCTGGTGAAGAAGAACAACCTGCAGCCGAAGCCGGAGCAGGTGCGCAAGATGATCGAGGCGCACGCCGAGAGCTTCGAGCAGCCCGAGCAGCTGGTGCGCTGGTACTACGGCGACCCGGCGCGGCTCGCGGAAGTCGAGGCGCTCGTGATGGAAGACAACGTCGTAGAATGGGCCATGGGAAAGATGAAGGTAGAGGAAAAGCCCACCGACTTCGATGAACTGATGGGGACGAAGAAGGGCTGAAATGTTCACCAATACCTACAAGCGCAACGAGCTGGCCGCCGCGATGGCGGACCACTACGAAGGTCCCAACGGCCTCGGGTTGATCCCGATGGTCATCGAGCAGTCCGGTCGCGGCGAACGCGCCTACGACATCTATTCGCGCCTCCTCAAGGAGCGCGTGATTTTCCTGGTCGGCCCGATCCATGACTCGATGGCCAACGTGATCGTGGCGCAGCTGCTGTTCCTCGAGAGCGAGAACCCGGACAAGGACATCCACCTCTACATCAACTCCCCGGGCGGCAGCGTCTCCTCGGGCATGGCGATGTACGACACCATGCAGTTCATCAAGCCGGATGTGTCCACCCTGTGCACGGGCCTCGCGGCGAGCATGGGCGCCTTCCTGTTGTGCGCCGGCGCCAAGGGCAAGCGCTTCTGCCTGCCCAACTCGCGCGTGATGATCCACCAGCCCTCGGGCGGCTTTTCCGGCCAGGCTTCCGACATCGAGATCCACGCCAAGGAAGTGCTGTACCTCAAGCGCAAGCTGAACGAGATGATGGCGGCGCACACCGGCCAGCCCATCGAAGTGATCGAGCGCGATACCGATCGCGACAACTTCATGAGCGCGGAAGAGTCGGTAAAGTATGGGATGATCGACCGAGTGCTGAAGAGCCGTACCGATTCGTCGGTTGCATAACGGCTCCCAAGGGACGGAAACCAAGGCGAAATGACGGAAAAAGTCGGCGGCGAAAAGCTTCTTTACTGCTCCTTCTGCGGCAAGAGCCAGCATGAGGTGCGTAAACTCATCGCCGGCCCGTCGGTGTTCATCTGCGACGAGTGCATCGACCTCTGCAACGACATCATCCGCGAGGAGGCCAGCACCGACACCGGCGCCAAGGCCACCAAGAGCGACCTTCCCAGCCCGCACGAGATCTGCGAGATCCTCGACCAGTACGTGATCGGCCAGGTCCAGGCCAAGAAAATCCTCGCGGTTGCCGTCTACAACCACTACAAGCGGTTGAAGACCGGCGGCAAGCAGGATGACGTCGAGCTCGCCAAGTCCAACATCCTCCTGATCGGCCCCACCGGCTCCGGGAAGACGCTCCTCGCGCAGACGCTCGCCCGGCTCCTGAACGTGCCGTTCGTGATCGCCGATGCGACGACGCTCACCGAAGCGGGCTACGTCGGCGAGGACGTCGAGAACATCATCCAGAAGCTGCTGCAGAAGTGCGACTACGACGTCGAGAAGGCGCAGCGCGGCATCGTCTACATCGACGAGATCGACAAGATCTCGCGCAAGAGCGACAACCCCTCGATCACGCGCGACGTGTCGGGCGAGGGCGTGCAGCAGGCGCTCCTGAAGCTGATCGAAGGCACGATCGCTTCGGTCCCTCCGCAGGGCGGCCGCAAGCACCCGAACCAGGAATTCGTGCAGGTCGACACCACCAACATCCTCTTCATCTGCGGGGGCGCGTTCGGCGGCCTGGAGAAGGTCATCCAGAACCGCACCGACCGCTCCGGCATGGGTTTCGGCGCCCACGTGCGCTCGACCAACAATCGCCAGGCGCTGAACGAGCTCCTGCACGACGTCGAGCCCGAGGACCTGATCAAGTACGGCCTGATTCCCGAGTTCGTGGGGCGCCTGCCGGTGGTCGCGGTCCTGGACGAGCTGGATGCCGGCGCCCTGGTCAAGATC
>JANMHV010000075.1:0-7191 GCA_031375445.1 Burkholderiales bacterium
CGCGCGGTCTCGATCACGCGGTCGATGTCGTACTGCGACACCTCCTTGTCCTTGATCGCCACCATGCCGTGGGAGTTGAAGCTCTTGATGTGGCTGCCGGCGATGCCGGTGATCACTTCCTTGATCTTCACGTCGGCCATGAGCTCGGCTTCCTCGAGCGAGCGCTGGATCGCGTTCACCGTGGATTCGATGTTCACGACCACACCCTTCTTGAGGCCGCGCGAGGGGTGGCTGCCCATGCCGATCAGGTTCAGCGTGTCCTCGGGCGTGATCTCGGCGACGAGCGTCACGATCTTGGAGGTGCCGATGTCGAGGGCGACGAGGATCTGGCGGGTGTCGCGGGCGCGGTTCACGATCATTTTTTCTCCCTCTCTCTCGGGAGAGGTCCGGTGGCGGGGTTGGCCTTGGCCTGGCGCAGCGCAAAGCCGTTGGCGTGGCGCAGGTCGGCGTGCTTCGTCTCGATGCTTCGCGCCACGAGCTGCGGCCAGATGGCGGCGAAGCGCTCGAGGCGCGGCTGCATTTCGCCGCGGCCGAGCTCGAGCTCGAGGCCCGATTCCAGGATCACCTCCCAACCGCCGCGTGCCGAGAGGCGCACCTCGGCGACCGGGCTGCCGATGGGTGCCAGGGCCTTGGCGATGGCGGGGTACGCCGAGACCATCGCGGCGGCCTTGGCATCGGGGCCGGTGAAAAGCGGCAGGCTCGCCGCGGTGCGCGCGGCGAACACCTCGCCGCGCGAGCTCACCAGCGCCTGGTCGCCCCAGCGGGCGACGGCATCGTGGGCTTCCACGGTGATCTCGATCGCGTCGGGAAAGCGCCGGCGCACGCTCGCCTCGCGCACCCACGGCACGCGGCGCGCGGCTTCGCGCACACTCTCCATGCCCACCGCGGGGCCCGCCGCGCTGGCGCGACGGATGCCGTCGGCCAGGGCCTGGAGCGCCGCGGGCGGGACGCGCTCGGTGTCCCCGGAGAAAATCACGCGCTCCACCGGGCGCGAGGCGAGCGCCGCGAACCCGTACCAGCCGCCGCCGGCGATCAACACGATCACGGCCATGGCGGCGCCGGCGCGGAAGAGGCGCACGCGCAACGGTTCGCGCGGGGGCTTCGCGGCCGCGAGCCTCATGTGGGCCTCCCGGAATCGAGAGTGGCGCCTTCGAGGATCGCGACACACAGCGTCGGGTAATCCATCCCCGCGGCCTTCGCCGCGATCGGCACCAGGCTGTGGCCCGTCATGCCGGGCGAGGTGTTCATTTCGAGGAAGCTGAACTCGCCATTGGGGCGCAGCATCACGTCGGCGCGCCCCCAGCCGCGGCAGCCGAGCACGCGGAAGCTCGCGAGCGCCATCTCGCGGATGCGCCCTTCCAGCTCCGCAGGAATTCCCGACGGGCAGAAGTACTTCGTGTCGTCGGTGAAGTACTTGTTCTGGTAATCGTAGTTGCCCTGCGGCGCCACGATGCGCACCAGCGGCAGCGCCGTGTCCCCGAGGATGGACGCCGTGAGCTCCTCGCCGGCGATGGATTCCTCGGCGATCACGAGGTTGTCGTATTTCGCCGCGAGCTTCACCGCCTCGGCGAGCTTGCCGACGGCGCTCACCTTGGTGATGCCGATGGTGGAGCCCTCGCGCGCGGGCTTCACGAAGATCGGGAGGCCCAGCGTCTCCACCAGCTTCATCGGGTCGGTGTCGCCGCCCACCATGGCGAAGCGCGGCGTGGGGATGCCCGAGGCGTCCCACACCAGCTTGGTGCGCCACTTGTCCATGGCAAGCGCGGAGGCCATCACGCCGCTGCCGGTGTACGGCACGCCCATCACCTCGAGCGCGCCCTGCACCGTGCCGTCCTCGCCGAAACGGCCGTGGAGGGCGATGAAGGCGCGGTCGAAGCCCGCCGACTGCAGCTCGAAGAGGCTCCTCTCGGCGGGGTCGAAGGCGTGGGCGTCCACGCCCTTGCCCTTCAACGCCGCCAGCACCGCGCGCCCGGAGATGAGCGAGATCTCGCGCTCGGCCGAGGGGCCGCCCATCAGCACCGCCACCTTGCCGAGGTCAGACATGCTTCGCCTCCCCCACGATCCGCACCTCGCGCACCAGCCGGACCCCGGCGCGAGCGGCGACCGTGGACTCGACGTGGTCGATCACGGTCTCCACGTCGTGCGCGGTCGCGTTGCCGACGTTCACGATGAAGTTGGCGTGCTTCGGCGACACCTGGGCGCCGCCCACGGTGTGGCCCTTCAAGCCGCAGGATTCGATCAACCGCGCCGCGTGGTCGCCCGGCGGGTTGCGGAAGACGCTCCCCGCGTTGGGCTGGTTCAGCGGCTGCGAGGCCACGCGCTTCGACAGCAGCTCGCGAATGCGCGCCATCGCCACGTCCACGTGGCCCTCGCCGAACTGGAACAGGCCCGAGACGAACCACTCGTCGGAATGTTTCAGCGACGCGACATGGCGATAGCCCACCTCGAAATCGGCCGGGAGGCGCTCGTGCAGCACGCCACGGCGATCCACGGTCTGGACGCTCACCACGTGGCTCCAGGTGTCGCCGCCATAGCAGCCGGCGTTCATCGCGAGCGCCCCGCCGATGGTGCCGGGCACGCCCGCCAGCCACTCGGCGCCCGCGCCGCCGTGACGCGCCACGAAGCGCGCGAGGTGCGGCGAGGGCACGCCCGCGAGCGCGCGGAAGCCATGGTCCTCGACCACGATGCCCACCAGCGCGTGGTGGGTGAAGATCACGGTGCCGAGAAAGCCGCCGTCGCGAACCAGGAGGTTGCTTCCCAGGCCGACGAAGAGCAGCGGCTCGCCGGGATTCACCATCGCGAGGAAGGCACACAGGTCCGCCACGTCGGCGGGCTGGTAGAAGGTGCGCGCGTTGCCGCCGGCCCGCCAGCTCACGTGGCGCGACATCGGCTCGTTGCGGCGCAGGACGCCGCGCAGGTTCGGGGAGAATTCGCGCGCTTCGCTCATGTCCATCAATCCTGTCCCCGCGCGCTGCCGCCCGGCGGCACGGCGAGCTCGGGCGCGAGGTGTCCGATGGAGCCCGCACCCATGGTGAGGACCACGTCGCCATCGCGCACGCGCGAGAGGACGGCGTCGCGCATCTCGCTCGTCTTCTCGACGAAGAGCGGCTCGACCTTGCCACCCACGCGCACGGCGCGCGCGAGCGAGCGGCCGTCGGCGGCGACGATCGGCGCCTCGCCGGCGGGGTAGACATCGGCCAGCACCAGCTCGTCCACGGTCGAGAGCACGCGGGCGAAATCCTCGAACAGGTCGCGGGTGCGGGTGAAGCGATGGGGCTGGAATGCGAGCACCAGGCGGCGATCCGGGAAGGCACCCCGCGCCGCCGCGATGGTGGCCGCCATCTCCGCCGGGTGGTGGCCGTAGTCGTCCACCAGCGTGAAGGCGCCGCCGCTGCCGAGGGGAATGTCGCCGAAACGCTGGAAGCGGCGGCCCACGCCGCTGAATTCCGCGAGGCCCTTGGCGATCGCCGCGTCCGGGGCACCCACCTCGCGGGCGACCGCGATGGCCGCGAGCGCGTTCAGCACGTTGTGCTCGCCCGGCTGGTTCAACGTCACGTCCAGGCGCGGCATCGAGCCATCGGCCATCACGGCATCGAAGCGCATCATCGCCTTCTCCCAGCGCACGTTCTCGGCGCGCAGATTGGCATCTTCCGATCGGCCGTAAGTGAGCATCGGCTTGGTGATCGCGGGCATGATGGCGCGCACGTGCGGATCGTCGTGGCACAGCACGGCGAGGCCATAGAACGGGAGGTGGCCCAGGAACTCGACGAAGGCGGCCTTGAGCTTCTCGAAGTCCTGGCCGTAGGTCTCCATGTGGTCGGCGTCGATGTTGGTGACGACCGAGATCACCGGCTGCAGGAACAGGAACGAGGCGTCGGACTCGTCGGCCTCGGCGACCAGGAACTCGCCCTTGCCGAGGCGCGCATTGGTGCCGATGGAATTCAACCGCCCGCCGATGACGCAGGTGGGATCGAGGCCCGCTTCCCCCAGCACCGCGGAGACGAGCGACGTGGTGGTCGTCTTGCCGTGGGTGCCGGCGATGGCGATGCCCTGCTTGAAGCGCATGAGCTCCGCCAGCATCATCGCGCGCGGCACCACCGGGATGCGTGCCTCCCGGGCCCGCAGCACTTCCGGGTTGTCGGCCTTCACCGCGGTCGAGGTGACCACGGCGTCGGCATCGGCCACGTTCTGCGCCGCGTGGCCGATCACGATCGGGATGCCGAGGGAGCGCAGCCGGCGCACCGGCGGGCTCTCGGAGATGTCCGAGCCCGAGACCAGGTAGCCGAGGTTCGCGAACACTTCCGCGATGCCGGACATGCCGGAGCCGCCGATGCCGACGAAGTGGATGCGCTTGACCTTATGCCGCATGGGCCAGCTCCTGGCAGAGGTCGGCGCAGCGGCGCGTGGCGTCGGGCTTGCCGAGCGCGCGGGCGGCGCGCGCCATCGCGGCCAGCTTCTCGCGGGTGAGGCCACGCAGCACGGCGGCGAGCGAATCGGGCGAGGTCTCCAGCTGCTTCATCACGATGCCGGCGTCGCGGTCGGCGAGGAAGCGCGCGTTGGCCATCTGCTCGTCGGCCACGAACCACGGCAGCGGGAAGAGGATCGAGGCGACTCCCGCGGCTGAGAGCTCGGCCACGGTGACGGCGCCGGAGCGGCAAACCATCACGTCGCACCAGGCGTAGCGCGCCGCCATGTCGTCGATGAAGGGCACCACCTCGGCGGCGACACCGGCGGTGCGATAGTCGGTGGCGAGCGCATCGTAGAGCTTGGCGCCCGCCTGGTGGACCACCTCGGGGCGATCGGCCGCGGGCAGGGCCTTCAGCGCCGCGAGCACCAGGTCATTCATGGTCTGGGCGCCGAGGCTGCCGCCCACCACCAGCAGGCGCAGCTTGCCGGCGCGGCCGGCGAAACGCGATTCGGGCGACGCGATGGCCGCGATGTCTTCGCGCACCGGCGTGCCGAGCCACAACGTGCGCTTCGGCTTCGGCATCGCGTTGGCCCACCTCTGCGCCACCGAGCGGTCGAAGGCGCCTTCCATTCCCACCACCACGCGGTCGGCGACCGGCGCCAGCACGCGGTTGGTGATTCCGGCCACAGCTCCCGGCTCGTGCACCACCAGGGGCTTGCCCCACAGGGCCGCCATCATGCCGCCGGGGAAGGCGACGTAGCCGCCCATCGAGAGCACCACGTCGGGACGCACGGCGAAGATCGCGCGCGTCGTCTGCCAGAAAGACAGCAGGATCCGCGCCGGAAGGAGCACCCACGCGGCGAGCCCCTTGCCGCGCACGCCGGTGATATTCACCTGCGTGAGCGGGTAACCCGCCTTCGCGACCAGCTGGTTTTCCATGCCCGCGCGCGTGCCCATCCAGTGCACGCGCCAGCCGCGCGACTCGAGCTCCTTCGCGATGGCGATCCCCGGGAACACATGCCCGCCGGTGCCCGCCGCCATGATGAGGATGGTGCGCGCCGCGCTCATCGCGACCTCCCCTGCATGAGGTAGCGATTTTCCCAGTCGATCCGCAGCAGGATCGCGAGCGCCATGCAGTTCACCACGATGCCGGTGCCGCCGAACGACAGCAGCGGGAGCGTGAGGCCCTTGGTGGGCAAGAGCCCCATGTTCACGCCCATGTTGATGAACGCCTGCACCGTGAGCCACACGCCGATGCCCTGCGCCACCAGGGCGCCGAAGTAGCGCTCGAGGCTCGCCGCCTGGCGGCCCACGGCGAAGGCGCGGTGGACGAGAAAGAGGAACAGGCCTATGACAGTGGCGACACCGAGGAATCCCAGCTCCTCGGCGATCACCGCCAGCAGGAAATCCGTGTGGGCTTCCGGCAGGTAGAAGAGCTTCTCGATCGAGGCTCCAAGCCCCACGCCGATCCACTCGCCGCGGCCGAATGCGATGAGCGAGTGCGAGAGCTGGTAGCCCTTGCCGAAGGCGTCGGCCCACGGATCCATGAAGCCGAGGATCCGCTGCAGGCGATAGGGCGAGGAGACGATCAGCACCACGAAGGCGGCCGCGAGCAGCAGCGCGAGGCCCGCGAAGAGGCGCCAGTTGAGGCCCCCGAGGAAGAGGATCGCCATCGCGATCGAGGTCACCACCACCAGCGCGCCGAAGTCGGGCTCGCGCAGCAGGAGCGCCGCGATGAACGTCATCACCGCGAACATCGGCAGGAAGCCCTTGCGGAAGTCGTCCATGAATGCCGCCTTGCGCACCGTGTAGTCGGCGGCGTAGAGCACCACGAAGAGCTTCATCAGCTCCGAGGGCTGGAAGGTCATGAGGCCGAGCGGGATCCAGCGGCGGCTGCCGTTGACTTCCTTCCCGATGCCCGGGATCAGCACCAGCACCAGCAACCCGGTGCCGGCCATGAAGAGCCACGGGCTCGCCTTCTGCCACACCCACACCGGCACCTTGAAGAGCGCGAACGCGACCGCCAGCCCCACGGTGAGGTAGATGCCGTGGCGCTGCAGAAAGTAAGTGGACCGGAAGCCGGTGAAGCGTTCGGCTTCCGCCATGGCGATGGAGGACGAGTACACCATCACCAGCCCGATCGCGGCGAGCAGCAGCGCCGACCACAGCAATGCCGGGTCGAGGCTGGCGTCGCGGCGGGCGGGGGTGTAGAGCATCAGGTATCTCCCTGTCCCCTGGGAGAGGGCCGGGGAGAGGGTGCCCCGGCCAGCTTTCGCGCCGCCGCGGCGAACACGTCACCGCGGTGGCCGTAGTTGCGGAACATGTCGAGGCTGGCGCAGGCGGGCGAAAGCAGCACTGCGTCGCCCTCGCGCGCGAGCACGAAGGCCGATTCCACCGCGGCCTCCAGCGTCGCCTCGCGCGAGATCGGCACGCCGGTCGCGGCGAGCGCCGTCTCGATCGCCGCCGCATCGCGCCCGATCAGCACCACCGCGCGGGCACGCGCGGCAACCGCGGGCGCGAGCGGCGAGAAATCCTGCCCCTTGCCGTCGCCGCCCGCGATCAGCACCACCGGCGAGTCGAAGCCCTCGAGGGCGGCGACGCTCGCGCCCACGTTGGTGCCCTTGGAATCGTCGTAGAAGCGCACGCCGCGCGCCTCGGCCACGAGTTGCACGCGATGCGGCAGGCCGGCGAACTCCCGCAGCGCTTGCGCGAGCGGCGCCTCGTCGAGGCCGGCGCAAACCGCGAGCGCATGGGCGGCGAGGCCGTTGGCCGCGTTGTGCAGG
>JANMHV010000098.1:0-2751 GCA_031375445.1 Burkholderiales bacterium
CAGGTTTTCGCCACCTTCGACGCGATCCCGGTCGCCAGCGCCTCGGTGGCGCAGGTCCACTTCGCGACCCTTCCCGACGGGCGCGAGGTGGCGGTGAAGATCCTGCGCCCCGGAATCCGTGCCGTGATCGCGCAGGACGTGGCGCTGCTGCACGTCCTCGCCGGCTGGGTGGCGCGCGGCGCCGAGGGCCGGCGGCTGCGGCCGCGCGAAGTGGTGGCCGAATTCGAGAACACCGTGGGCGACGAGCTGGACCTCGTGCGCGAGGCCGCCAACGCGAGCCAGCTGCGGCGCAACTTCGCCGACGCTCGCCTCCTCATCGTGCCCGAGGTGTACTGGGACTGGTGCAACCGCGACGTGATGGTGATGGAGCGAATCGACGGCATTCCGGTCGACGCGGTCGAGCGGCTGCGCGCCGCGGGCGTGGACATCCCGCGCCTCGCGCGCGATGGCGTCGAGATTTTCTTCACCCAGGTGTTCCGCGACGGCTTCTTCCACGCCGACATGCATCCCGGGAACATCTTCGTGAACCGCGACGGGCGCTATTGCGGCGTGGATTTCGGGATCATGGGCACCCTCTCCGACGTGGACAAGAATTACCTCGCCACCAATTTCATGGCGTTCTTCCACCGCGATTACCGCCGTGTCGCGATCGCTCACATCGACGCGGGGTGGGTGCCGCCGGATACGCGCGTCGACGAATTCGAGGGCGCGATCCGCTCGGTGTGCGAGCCGATCTTCGACCGGCCGCTGAAGGAGATCTACTTCGGCAAGCTCCTGATCCGGCTCTTCGAGGTGTCCAGGCGCTTCCGCATGGACATCCAGCCGCAGCTGGTCCTGCTGCAGAAGACGCTTCTGCAAGTGGAGGGGCTCGGGCGCATGCTCGACCCCGATCTCGACCTGCGCAGCGCCGCGCAGCCGATCCTCGAGCGCTGGATGAGCGAGCAGATGGGGCCGCGCGGCTTCATCCGGGCGCTGCGCGAGGAGGCACCCTTGTGGGCGCGCACGCTCCCGCAGCTGCCGCGGCTGGTGCACCGGCTCCTGGCCGACGATTCGCCGCGCCGCCTGGAGCAGGCGGTGCTGCGCCTGGAGGCGGCGCAACGCCAGCAGAGCCGCGTGCTCGCGGTGATCGCGGCGGCCATCGTGATCCTGGTGGCGGGATTGCTCCTCCTGCGCTGAGGCCGGTCAGGGTAGGAAGTTTCCTACAAGCTGACGCGGCATCCATCCCGCATCTTTTTCGGGAGCCATCCGTTCTAAGCTACGTACACCCCTTTCCATTGGAGATCACAAAATGAAACGTATCCTGTTCGCCGCTCTGCTCGCCGTTCCCGCCATCGCGTTCTCGGCCACGGGCGACCTCAAGGGCACCTGCAGCATGAAGGCCGAGAAGACCGCCAAGAAGGCCGACCTCCTCAAGATGGCCACCGTCAAGGAATCCGAAGCCAAGTCGATCGCCATGAAGGAAGTCGGCGGCACCAAGATCACGAAAGGTGGCATCGAGACCGAAGACGGCTGCCTCGTCTACTCGTACCACGTGGCCCACGCCAGCGACAAAGGCCAGACGGAAGTGTTCATCGACGCCGGCAACGGCAAGGTCCTGAAGACGGAGAAGGAAGGCGCGGTCCGCCGCGCGCTCGAGAAGCCCGTCGACCTCGTCAAGCAGGGCGCCGGCGCCACGAAGGAAGCCGTCACCGGCAAGCCTTCGACCAACCAGGGCATGGGCGGGACGAAGTAACCCGCACTTCCTGCAGGAGGGAAAGGCCGCCCCCCGGGGCGGCTTTTTCTTGTGCGCCCAGCATGGGCGCGATCTCGGGGGTGCGAGTCCCCCTGCAAGCTGGCCACAGCGAGCAAAGCGAAGCGCAACTGCGGAAGGGCGACCGACCGTGGGGAGGAAGCGTGGAGCGAAACCGCGAGTCGATGGACAAGAACCGGATATGAGGCGATGCCGATCAGGGCGAGCAGGCAAGTAACTGCGAAGCTCTCGTGGCCAAGGGTCAGGCGTCGTAAATCCGGCGACTGTGCGGGGAAGGATCGCGGTCTTACCTGGGGAGATCTCGCCTTGTGTCTGAAAGGACGACGGTGAAGAGCCGGAGCGAGAAGTCAGCAGAGGCCGTAGTAGCCGCAAGGCGAAGGGCCGAACGAGAAGGACGGCGACGAGACAGGTCGCTTGGCGGCGCATGGCATCAGAGGCCCGGAAAGGCGGGGAGTGCGGAGGAGGCCGGGGGTGAAGCCGCCGGTGTGGCCGCACGAGATGAAGCGCAGCTGGCGCGACATGAACAAACGAACCGGGGAACGACGGGCCTGCTCGCGCAGGTCCTGGAACGGCAGAACATGGCCCGAGCGTGGAAACGCGTCAAGGCCAATGGCGGGAGCGCCGGCGTCGATGGGCGCACGGTGCAGCAGACGGGGGATGATCTCGTGACCGCGTGGGCCGATATCCGGCAGGCATTGCTCGATGGCAGCTATCGGCCTCGGCCGGTGCGTCGCGTGGCGATTCCGAAGCCGGGTGGCGGTTCGCGGGAGCTGGGGATTCCCACGGTGGTGGACCGGCTGATCCAGCAAGCCCTTCTGCAGGTGTTGCAACCGATCATCGACCCCACGTTCAGCGAGCATAGCTACGGGTTTCGTCCCGGGCGAAGCGCGCATGGGGCGGTGCTCGAGGCGCAGCGCCATGTGGAGCAGGGCCGCAAGGTCGTCGTGGACGTGGACCTCGAGAAGTTCTTCGATCGCGTCAATCACGACATCCTGATGGAT
>JANMHV010000102.1:0-11061 GCA_031375445.1 Burkholderiales bacterium
GCCGGGTGGACCAGCGCCTCGTGGTAACGGTACTCGTCGCGGCTGGAGAACTGCAGCCGGCCGTTGAGGTAGAGGCGCACGGTGCTTCCGCGCTGCATCAGCGAGACGCGCTGGTAGGGTGTCTGGGTGGCGAACACCACCCCGGCGGCGACGGCGGCCAAGCGGAGCAGCGCCGAGACGCCCCCCACGACCCCGACCGCGATCTCCACCTCGATGAAGCGCGCAAGCGCGTCGCCGCGCACGAAGCGCGCGAGCCAGGCACCCGCGCCCATGCCGAAGAGGTAGGTGCCGATGACGGTGGAGAACCGCGTGAGCGTGTCGCCCACGAGATAGGAGGCGAGCGCCCCGGCGACCAGCTCGTACACCAGCCCGCAGGCGGAGATCAGCATGGCCGCGGCGAGCAGCACCAGCGGCCCGGGTCCGAGCTTGCGGGGGGTGGGGATCGGTGTAACGCCCGCGTCGAGCTCGCTTGCCACGCTACTTGCCTCCGTGGGAATGGCTGCCGGTGCCCACGCGGATCCCGTGGCTGGACGACGAATCATCGTCGTCGCTGCAGGCGTAGACCAGGGCCACGACCACCAGGATCATCACGATCCAGCCGGCGGCCTTCGCCCACGGCTTCTGCGACGACGCGGACGCGTCGGACTCGTCGCTCTGGGCTTGGACTTCGGCCGCGATCCGCTCCGCCTCGATCCGCTTCGTGAGCTCCTCCTCGGTGAGGAGGTCGTCCTTGGCGACCGGCTTCACGAAGAAGTAGGTCTGGGCCGGTGCGCCGGGCACCAACTCACGCAGCAGCGTCCCCATCTTGCCGTCGAAGCGGCCCGAGAGCACGAGCGGCGCCTTGGGCAGGCCCGCGGAGGGGTCCCCGGATGTCGCGACCGTCTTCAGCTTGCGCACGCCGGCGAGGGCGTATTTCTCTCCCATCACGGAGACGGTGCTGCCCTCGGCGACAGGAGGTGCCGCCGGCGGGAAGGGGCGCAGCAGCGCGAACACGCCTCCCTCCTCCTGGAGGATGAGGGTCGCGCCCGCCGCGTCCGCCAGCAGGTAGCGCGTGATGGTCTTCCCATCCCCGGCGTCGTATTGCGCGAGTCCCGCGACGCGCATCGGCTTGTCCGAAAGGGCCAGCACCTCTCCCGCGCGGAATTTCGAGGTGGGCGCGGTGATCATCGCGCGTCCCCCTGCGCGACCGGAGTGCCCTCGGGGCCGAGGGCGACGATGCGATCGCGTCCGGCGGCCTTGGCGTAGTTGAGCGCGGACTCCGCGCTGTCCATCAGTGCCCGGCTATCGCCGCCGCCCACGTGCTCCGCGACGCCGAGGGTGCAGCGCAGGCGCGCGCCGCCTGTCCCTTCGCCCGCCATCTCGGCGTCGACCCGCGCGTGGATTCGCCCGGCCGCGACGATCGCGCCCTGGATGTCGGTGTCGGGCATGACGATCGCGAATTCCTTGCCGCCGTAACGTCCGAAGACGTCCACGTTTCGAAGCGCGCTGCCCGCGGCCGCCACGAAGCGCTGGAGCGCCGCGTCGCCCGCCGCGGTGCCGCCGGCCTCGTTGATTTCCCGCAGCCCCTCGAGGTCCACGCGCGCGAGCGACAGCGGCTTGCCCAGGCGCTGCGCGCGGGCCACCTCGCGCTCGAGTGACTCCACCAGGTGCTGGCGCTGGAATATGCCGGTGAGCGCATCCCGGCGCGCGCCCTCCTCGGCCCGGGCGCCCAGCTCCTGCAAGCTGCGCTGCGCGTTCGAAAGCCGTTCGCGCAGGCGCAGCACCACGCCCGCGGCGTAGGTGCACCACGCGAACGCCAGCACCAGGGCGCCGTACTGCGTCCATGCCGCCGGCAGGCTCACGCGCGCGCCCAGGTCGATCAGGATGAAGAGCGCCACGCCGTGGGTCACCAGCGCGATGGCGGCGAGGGCGGCGAGACGGGCGCGGCCAAGCTGCAGCACGCCGTAGAACATCGCGACCAGGTAGAGCACCGAGATAGCCGAAGGAGTGTCGTCGGCGCGAACGGTGATCCAGGCGAGCAGCAGGAACACGGCGAGCATCTGCGCGGTGATGAAACCCGCATCGGTGAAGCGATCGTGGAACCGGGTTCGAACCATCGCCCCGAATGCGAGGGCGATCACCGCCAGGCCCGCGCACCCCTCGACCGCGACCTCGGCATCGATGAGGCCCACGACCGCCGCGAGCGCCAGCACCAGCGCCATGACGGCAACGGTGCCGAGCGCGAGGAGGCTGCGCCGCCACATCGACACGATGGGCGCCGCGGTCACGGGCAGGGCCTCAGACAATTTCGAAGTACCGCCGGAGCTCCCAATCGGTGACCGCATCCTGCCACTGGCGCCATTCCCATTCGCGGGTGGCCGCGAAGTGGTCGACGAAGTCGTCGCCGAACCAGTCGCGCGCGACCTTCGACTCCCGGAAGATCCTCGTGGTCTCGATGAGCGAGCGCGGCGCGCGCGGGATGTTCTCCGCGCCCTCGTTGGTGCCGGTGATCGCGGGGGTGGTGAGCTTCAATCCCTTCTCGACGCCATCGAGGCCGGCGGCGAGCACCGCGGCGATCGCGAGGTAGGGGTTCATGTCGGCGCCGGGGCAGCGCGTCTCCAGGCGCGTCGACTTGGCGCCGCCGCGAATGACGCGGAAGGACGCGGTGCGGTTGTCCACGCCCCAGGTGGGCTTCACCGGCGCCCAGAATCCGTCCACCAGGCGCTTGTACGAGTTGACCGTGGGCCAGAACATCGGGCCCATCCCCAGGAGCGCATTCAGCTGGCCGGCGAGGTAGCTTTCGAACACCTTCGACATGCCGTGGCGCCCGCGTGCATCGTGGAAGACGTTCTTCGCGCCGTCGGTAAGGCTCTGGTGCAGGTGGCCCGAGCAGCCGGGATACTGGGCGCTCCACTTGGCCATGAAGCTCGGCATGATGTCGAAACGGGCGCCGATCTCCTTGGCCCCGGTCTTGAACAGGCTTGCGCGGTCGGCGGCCTCGAGCGCCTCGGTGAACAGCAGCGCCGCCTCGTAGACGCCGGGGCCGGTCTCGGTGTGCAGCGCCTCGATCGGCACGCGGAAATCCGCCATCTCGTCCATCAGCGCGTTGATGTAGTCGCCGTTCAGGTTCGCGCGCAGCAGCGAGTAGCCGAACATGCCCGGCGTGAGGGGCGTGGGCGGCTGGCCTTTCTTCTCCGCCCAGGTGTGCGGGGTCTCGCGGAAGTTGAAGAACTCGAACTCGGAGCCCACCATCGCCGCGAATCCCATCTTCTCGGCGCGGGCGAGCACGCGCTTCAACGCCTGGCGCGGGCAAAGCGGGTGGGGCGTGCCCTCGGGAGTCACGAAGTTGCCGAGGAAGAAGTCGACCCCGCCATCCCACGGCACGTTGCGGTGGGTGGCCAGGTCCAGGCGCACCAGGGCGTCGGGGAAGCCGTGCTGCCAGCCGGTGAGCCGGGTGTTGTCGTAGCACAGGTCGTGCATGTCCCAGCCGAAGACCACGTCGCAGAACCCGAAACCGCCCTCCACCGCGGAGAAGAACTTGTCGCGGTGCATGTACTTGCCGCGCAGGATGCCGTCGATGTCGGAAACCGCGACCTTCACCTTGAGGGCGCCGGACTTGCGAATCGCTTCCACGATCGAGGCTTCGCCGTTCGCTGCCTTTTGCTTCCTGGCCATTGCCGTGGGGTCCAGCCGGTGGGATGGCGCCATGTTAGCAGCGCCGAGGCCCATGCCTCACAGGACGCAGCGTTGCGCGATGCCCAGGTAATGCGCGAGCGGCGGCGTGGCGGCGCCGGCGACCTTGGCCTGGTCGTCCCAGCGCCTCAAGCGCATCGCTTCAGGCGCGTGGGCCCGGGTGAGGAACGCCTCGGCCTCGGCCGCGGTGTAGATGCCGCCCTGCAGCTCGAGGCTGCGCTTCGAGTCTTCCGAGAGGGCCGCGTGGTACCCCGGCTCGAGGGCGCACAGCGCGCGCTTGGCGTCCACGTGCCAGCGGATGGGGTCGATCACCGCGGCGCCGAAGAGGGGGCGCAGGAACGGCACCGCGAAGAACTGGTGCTGGTCGTCGATGCCGCGCTCGGAAGGCGTTTCTCCCTGGAGGTTCAGCAGGTGCCCGAGGTCGTGGAGGAGGGCGGCCGTGATGAGCTCCGGGGTGGCCCCGTCCTGCTCGGCGCGGTGGGCGCTCTGCAGCGCGTGCTCGAGCTGCGTCACCGGCTCGCCGCTGTAGGCGAGGTGCCCGCGCTCGCGGTAGACCCGCTCGAGATCCGCGAGGGTGGCCCCCATCGTTACTTGGCCGGGCCCGCCAGGCCGTCGCCCGCGAGCTCCGGCTGCGCCTTGAAGACGCCCGTGGGGTCGTTGCTGCGCAGGCGGCTCCTGCGTAGCCGCCCCGCCGATTCGAGGATCGGGTAGGCGGTGGAGCAGAAGAAGGAGAGATGCGACGCATGTCGCTGATGATGTCCAGGTGCAGCGAACTGGTCTCGATCGACTGCAGCGACTGGCCCGCGAGGCGGTCGAGGTGGGTGTCGTGGTAGGCGCGCTCGAGGTCGCGGAACTTCTCCTTCTCGGCGAGAAGCGTCTGCGCGCTGTTGAGGTCGCCGTTGAGGAACACCGAGAGGCCCAGGCGCAGGTTCGACACCAGGCGTTCGTGGAGCTGGGCGATCTCGCCCATGCCGGCCTCGGAAAACGAGAGCTTGTGCGCGATCTTCTTGTCGCGCAGGTCGACGAGGATCCGCTCGAGGATGTCGCCCACGTGCTCCAGGTTGATGGTGAGCGAGATGATCTCGGCCCAGCGGCGGCTGTCGCGCTCGTCGAGCGCCTCGCGGCTCACCTTGGTGAGGTAGAGCTTCACCGCCGTATAGAGCCGGTCCACGTCGTCGTCGAGGCGGATGATCTCCTCCACCTTGGCGAGGTCGTTGGTGCGGATCACCTCCAGCAGGCCGTGGAGCATCTGCTCGACGGTGTCGCCGATGCGCAGTGTCTCGCGGGCCGCGTTGGCGAGCGCCAGCGCCGGCGTGTCGATGGCGGCCTCGTCGAGGAACCGCGGCTCGGTCTGCGGCACCTTCTCCCGCGCGACCGGCAGCCACTTCTCCACGAAGCGGGCGATCTGGTTGGTGAAGCCGATGAAGAGCGCCGCGAGCGTCAAGTTGAAGATCACGTGGAAGTGCACCACCTGGCGCTGGATGTCGGAGTCCAGGCGCGCGAGGAGCGGCATCACCCAGGGGAGCGCGACCGAGAAGACGATGCAGCCGGTGACCTTGAAGAGCAGGTTGCCGAAGGCGACGCGCCTTCCCGCCCCGGGGGTCCGCAGGTTCACGATGAAGGACAGGAGCCCGCTGCCGAGGTTCGCGCCCAGCACCAGGCAAAGGGCCACCGGCATCGAGATCACGCTCGCCGCGGCGAGTGTGGCGGTGAGCAGCACCACGGCGAGGCTCGAGAACGAGACGATGGTGACGACGGCGCCGATCAGCATGTCGAGCATCGGGTCGCCGGAGAGGGTGCCGAAAATCACGCGCATGCCGGCGGCCTGGGTGATGGGGCGCGTGGCCTGCATCACGAGCTGCAGCGCCAGCATCATGAGGCCGAGGCCGATGCACACCCGCCCGACCTGGCCCACCTTGGCGTTGCGGCGCGAGAGGAAGAACACCACGCCGAAGAAGATCAGCAGCGGCGAGAGCCACGACAGGTCGAGCGAGAACACCTGCGCCAGCACCGCGGTGCCGACGTCGGCGCCGAGCATGATGGCGAGGGCTGCCGACAGCCCGATCAGGTTCTGGGAGACGAACGAGCTGGTGATGAGCGCCGTGGCGCTGGAGGATTGCACCAGGCCCGTGACACCCATGCCGGCGAAGAACGCCGAGGCGCGGTTTGCCACGCTCCTGGACAGGATGCGCCGGAGGTCCGAGCCGAAAACGCGCAGGATGCCGGTGCGCACGATGTGCGTGCCCCAGACGAGGAGCGCCACGCTGGCGAGGAGGTTTAAGAGCGTTTGCACTTGTGTTTCTGGTTCGCGTCCCTGTTTCGTCTACCGGTCGATTATGGAGGGAATCACCCGGGGAGACTGAAGGTTTTCAGGTTGGTGAAGCTCTTCATCGCCTCCTGGACGCCTTCCTTGTAGCCGAGGCCGGAGTCCTTGATGCCGCCGAAGGGAGTGAGCTCGAGGCGGTAGCCCGGAACCTCGCGCACGTTGACGGTTCCCACGTGCAGGTCGGCCACGAAGCGCTGTATGTAGTCGAGCCGGTTGGTGCACACCGCCGAGGAAAGCCCATAGGCGGTGCCGTTGGAAATGGCGATGGCATGGTCGATGTCCCGGAACGAGATGATCGGCGACACCGGGCCGAAGGTCTCCTGCATCACCACCGTCATCGCGGGGTCCACGCGGTCGATCACCGTGGGGGAGTAGAGCGCGCCCTCGCGGCGGTTGCCGGCCAGCAGCCGCGCGCCCGCGGCTACCGCCTCGTTCACTCGCGACTCGAAAAGCTTCGCCGCGGCCTCGTCGATCACCGTGCCCATCTCCACCTGGGCGTTCATCGGGTCGCCGAAGCTCCACGCCTCGGTCTTGGCGACCACGAGGTCGGTGAAGCGCGGCGCTACTTTCTCGTGGACCAGCATGCGCTTGACCGCGGTGCAGCGCTGGCCGCTGTTCTTGTACGAGCCCTGCACGGCGAGTGTGGCCGCCTCTTCGAGGTCGGCATCCTCCATCACGATCAGCGGGTCGTTGCCGCCCAGCTCGAGCACGATGCGGCGGTAGCCCGCCTTCGAGGCGATGTACTTCCCGACCGAGACGCCGCCGGTGAAGGTGACGAGGTCGGCGTGCTCGTTGGTGATGAGCTCGTCGGCGATCTCGCGCGGGTCGCCGGTCACCACCTGGAACATCTCGCGCGGCAGGCCCGCCTCGTAGAGGAGCTCCGCCAAGTAGTACGCCGACATCGGCGTCTTCTCCGAGGGCTTCAACACCATGCGGTTGTTGGTGGCGATGGACGGGGCGACTTTGTGCGCCACCTGGTTCATCGGGTGGTTGAAGGGGGTGATGGCCGAGATCACGCCCAGCAGCGGTTCGCGCCTGGTGTAGACGCGGCGGTTCTTGCCGTGGGGCGTCAAGTCGCAGGAGAACGACTGGCCGTCGTCGCGCAGGGCCTCGATGGCGGCGAAGGTGAACACGTCGCACACGCGGCCCACCTCGTAGGTCGAATCCTTCTTGGACAGGCCCGACTCGCGGGTGATCAGGTCGGAAGCCGGGGCCACCCGCCCCCGCAGCAGCTCGGCCGCCTTCTGCATGATCGTGGCGCGTTCGTAGCGCGTGAGCTTCGGCTTGAAGGCCCGGGCCGTGGCGAAGGCGGCGCGAACTTCCTCCACCGTGGCGCGGGGGACGGTGCCGACGACCTCCCCGGTGAACGGGTAGCGAACCTCGATCTGCCGCTGGCCTGGCGCGCGATCGTTCATGGCCGTCAGTCCGCGGCGGCGGCCGCTGCCGGCACGCGCGCTTCCAGGTGGTTCAAGGCGATGTCGAGGACATCGAAGTTGCGCAGGCGCTGTCCGGGGGCGAGCCCCGTCACCTTGCGGTTGAAGAGCAGCGGAACCGTCTGTTCCGAGATGCCGCCGTGGCTGCGCAGCGGCGCGTCCAGGCCCGAGAGGTCGTGGCGCGAGGCGCTGGTGCCCAGCACCACGTGGCGCGTGGAGACCACCACCAGGTCGCCGATGCGGTCGGGCGGCAGCTCGAAGCGCTTCGCCGCCTCGGCATTGCCGAGCACTACCTCGATGCCTTCGAGCGCGCGCAGCTTCACGGCAACCACGTCGCGACGGGCTCCCTCGACGTAGATCGTGGCGAAGGAGCCGAGTGCCCCGTGGTGCACCACGTAGGGATCGGTGATCGGCAGGATCACGCGCGCCCTTCCCGCGCCGATCCAGCCGTCGATCGCGTCCTGCAGGTAGATCACGTTGGGCGAGCCGTCGGCCTTCTGCTTCGCGTTCATGCCGTGGTCGGCGGTCAGCGCGATCACGGCCCCCATGGCGTCCATCTTCGCCAGGTACCGGTCCATCATGGCGTAGAACTTGTTGGCGCCCTCGGTGCCCGGTGCGAACTTGTGCTGGATGTAGTCGGTGGTCGAGAGGTACATGATGTCCGGGCGCTCGCGCTCGAGCAGCTTCACGCCCGCCGCGAACACGAACTCCGAGAGCTCGGCGCTGTAGACCGACGGCACCGGCATGCCGACCAGGCCAACCACATCCTCGATGCCGTTCTCGGCCAGGGTCACCTCGGCGGCCTTCTCGGAGGAGAAACAGATGGAGCCGTTGTCATCCCCGCGAAGGCGGGGATCCAATTCGATTCCATGTCCCAGGAGCTTCCTCAGCTTGTCCTTGGCGGTCACGACCGCGAGCTTCGCCCCCGCCTTCGAGAAGGCGGCGAAGATGGTCCCGGCGCGCAGGTACTTCGGGTCGTTCATCATCACTTCGGCGTCGGCGTCGCGATCGTAGAAGAAGTTGCCGCAGATGCCGTGCACCGCGGGAGGCGCGCCGGTGACGATGGAAAGGTTGTTGGGATTGGTGAACGAGGGCACCACGCAATCCCCCTTGAATGCCGAGCCGCTCGCGAGCAGGCGTGCGATGAAGGGCGCGGTACCGGAACGCGCCGCCTCGGTGAGGTAGTCGTACTCGCAGCCATCGACGCACACGACCACCAGCGGTTCAGAGTTGCGGCGGTAGCGCCGGCCATTCACTTCGATCGGGTTCATGCGGTTCTCTCCGTGAGCTCGCGGCGCCGCGCGCCGATGAAATTCTTTCCCCGCGGGCCGTCGAGGGCTTCCAGCACCATGCGCCGGGATTCGTCCGCACCGACGCCGTAGGCGTGGAACTCGGTTCCTACGCCCAGCCCGTGCAGGAACGCGGCGAGGCGCGACGGGGCCTCGCGCAACGCAGCGCCGAACACCTCCGCCAGTACCGCGTCGCGGGCGGGATCGATTCCCAGCGCCCGCTCCAGCACCATCGGCAGCGTGAAGGAGCAGGCGATGCCGTGGGGCAGGCCGTGGCGCAGCGTCATCTCGTAGGAGATCGAATGGGCCAGCGCCGTCTTGGTGTTGGAGAAGGCAAGTCCGGCCTTGAGGGCGGCCAGCGCCATCGCCTGGCGCAGGGCGAGGTCGGCCGGGTTGCGCATCAAGGCCGGCAGCGTCGCCATCACCTCGCGCGCGGCCGATACCGCGAGGGTGTCGGAGATCGGATTGGCATTCACGTTCCAGATGGATTCGAGCGCGTGCGACAGCGCGTCGAGGCCGCTTTGCAACGTGACCGCCGGCGGGAGCGTGAGCATGAGCTCCGGGTCGACGATCGCCGCCTCGGGCCACGTCTGCGGCAAATGGAGCGAGTGCTTGCGGCCCGTGGCCTTCTCCCAGATCGTGGCCCAGGGCGTGACCTCGCTGCCGGTGCCCGCGGTGGTGGGAATGGCGATCAGGGCCTTGGTGCGGTGCGGTGTGAACACCGTGCCTTTCGCGAGGAGGGCCAGCAGCTCGTCGAAGGTGCCGGCCGGGGTGCCGACCATCAGCGCCTTCGCGGTGTCGATGGCGCTGCCGCCCCCCACGGCGACCAGCGCCTCGCAATCGGGGTGCTCGCGCCAGAAGCGCTCGTACATCGGCGCCAGGTAGCTCACGTCCGGATTCGGCTCGATCCGGTCCACGACGCCGAGGAGGCTGGCACCCAGGATCGAGCGCACGCGCTCGACGAGACCCAGCGATGCGGCCTCGGGAAACGTCACCAGCACCGCGCTGCGTCCCGCCAGGAGCGCGGGCAGCTCCGCGAGCGATCCGGGGCCGAAGCGCACCGCGACGGGGTTGTGGTATCCGCGGCTCATGGGGCCTGGCGCCGCGGCGACCCGGTTTCCGCGAGGGCGGCGTGCCAGCGATCGCGGCTTTCCATCGCGTGCTCGTGGAGCAGCGCGCTAGCGCGATCCGAATCCCCGCGCGCGAGGGCATCGACGATCTGCGCGTGCTCGCGGGTGGAGACGGGGAAGCTGTCGGGCACCCGCGCCAGGGTCTGCCGGCGGTAGAGGTGCAGCTCGTTCACGAGCCGTCGATAGGCGGCGACCAGGGTGCGGTTGCCGGTGAGCTCCACCAGCCGGTCGTGGAAGCGAAGGTTGAGGGGATAGTAGGCATCCACGTCGCGCGCGCGCGCGGCCGATTGCATGCCCTTCAGCAGCTCGCGCAGCTCCGCCAGCTCCGGCCCCGTGATGCGCGCGGCGACGAGGCGGCCCACCAGGTGGTCGAGGCCGGCACGGACCTCATAGATCTCGTCGGCCTCGGCGATCGACACCTGGCGCACGAAGACACCGCGATTCTTCTCCATGCGCACCAGCCCCGAAGACTCGAGCGCCCGGAACGCTTCGCGCACCGGCCCGCGGGACACGCTCAACTGCCCCGCGATGTCCTCCTCGTTGATCTTGTCGCCGGGTGCCAGCTCGCCGGCGAGGATGCGCCGCTCCAGCTCACGGTGGACGAGTGTCGTGAGGGAGTGGCTGCGCAGGAGCGCGATCGGATCGGTCGGGACGGGGACTGAAGCCATGGCATCTGGTGGAAGGAATGCCTTGACATTAAATCCCCCCTCTTTGTAGATTGTCAACAATCTGTAACCCGGCCGTGCGATCCTCCCCCTCGAAATGACCGTCGGCGCTCCCCTTTCCATCCGCAGCCTCTCCAAATCGTTCGGTGCGCCGCAGCGTGCGCTCGCGGACGTGTCGATCGAGCTGGCACCCGGCGAGATGGTGGCGCTGATCGGCGCCTCCGGATCGGGCAAGTCGACCCTGTTGCGCCACATCTGCGGCTTCCTGCCGGCCGACCGCGGCTCGGGGGAGGTGCGCGTGGGCGACGCCCTCATGCAATCGGATGGTCGCGTCGCGAGCGATATCCGCAAGCTGCGCGCCGATGTCGGCTTCGTGTTCCAGCAATTCAACCTGGTCGGGCGCCTCTCGGTCATGACCAACGTGCTGGTGGGGCTGCTGCCGCGCGTGCCGCTCTGGCGCAGCCTCACCATGACTTTCAGCGAGGCGCATCGCGCCGAGGCGTGGCGCGCGCTGAAGAGCGTGGGCATCGAGGGCATCGCGTGGCA
>JANMHV010000152.1:0-4353 GCA_031375445.1 Burkholderiales bacterium
GCCATCACGCCGGGCTTCGAGGCGCTGGTGTTCAAGGCGTCGCGGGGCATCGAGGACATCTACGAACTCACCTACTTCCGCAAGGACGGCACCCGCTTCCCCGCGGTGGTCTCGGTCACGGCGCTTCGCGATGCGCAGGACACCATCATCGGCTACCTGCTTATCGGCACCGACAACACGGCACGCAAGCGGGTGGAGGAAGAGCAGAAGAAGCTCGACCAGCGCCTTCGCGACCAGCAGTTCTACACGCGCTCGCTGATCGAGTCGAACATCGACGCGCTGGCCACCACCGACCCCGCGGGCATCATCACCGACGTGAACAAGCAGATGGAGGCGTTGACCGGGTGCACCCGTGACGAGCTGATCGGTGCCCCGTTCAAGGGCCACTTCACCGATCCGGAGCGGGCGGAGGCGGGCATCAAGCTCGCCTTGAGCGAGAAAAAGGTCACGGATTACGAGCTCACCGCCTGCGCGCGCGACGGCACGCTGACCGTCGTCTCGTACAACGCAACCACCTTCTACGATCGGGGCCGCAACTTGCAAGGGGTATTTGCCGCGGCTCGGGACGTGACGGAAAGCAAGCGCGTCGAGTTCGAGTTGCAGCAGGCCAAGGCGATGGCGGAAAGCGCCAGCGGTGCCAAGTCCGACTTTCTCGCCAGCATGAGCCACGAGATTCGCACGCCCATGAACGCGATCGTCGGTATCTCAGACCTGCTCGCGCGCACGCCGCTCACCGCCCAGCAGGAAAAGTACGTGCAGATCTTCCGCCGTGCGAGCGACAACCTGCTCTACCTCATCGACGGCATCCTCGACTTGTCGCGCGTCGAGGCCTCGCAGCTCGAACTCGAGCATACGGCCTTCTCGCTCACGGACCTGCTGGAAAAGGTGCGTGAGATCATGGTGGGCCGCGCGCTGGAAAAAGGCCTTGCACTCGCCTGCGAGGTGGGTCCGCAGGTACCCACGGAGCTGATGGGGGACCCCACGCGGCTGCGCCAGGTGCTGATCAACCTGGTGGGCAATGCGATCAAGTTCACCGAGTCCGGAGACATCACGCTCAGCATCACGGCCGAAGACCCCTTGGCTTCCCCTGGGGTGCTTCGCTTCACCATCGCGGACAGTGGGATCGGCATCCAGGAAGACAAGCTGGGCGCCGTGTTCGAGCGCTTCACCCAGGCCGACTCGTCCACCACGCGGCGTTATGGCGGTTCCGGGCTGGGACTCACCATTTCCAAGCGCCTGGTGGAGCTGATGGGAGGGCGCATCTGGGCGGAGAGCACCGTAGGCTACGGCAGCCGGTTCGCCTTCGTTGTGCCCCTCGAGGTCCGCCGCGGCACGGTGCGGCGCCCCGCGGCACCCGCCAGTCCGAGCGTCTCGACGCCAATGCCGGCGCTGCGCATCCTGCTCGTGGAAGACAGCGAAGACAACCGCACGATCGTCCTCGCCTACCTTGAAGGCACTCCGCATGCGATCGACATTGCGGAGAATGGCGCCGTGGCGTTTGCACGGTTCATCGCGGGAAGCTACGACGTGGTCCTCATGGACTGGCAGATGCCGGTGATGGACGGGCTCACCGCCACGCGCACGATTCGCGAGTGGGAGCTCGCCAATGGCCGGGCGCCGATCCCCATCATCGCGCTCACCGCATCTGCGCTGAAGGGCGACGAGGAAAAGTGCCTGGCGGCCGGATGCACCGCGTTCCTCTCGAAGCCCGTCAAGCAGGACGTCCTCCTGCGCACCATCGCCGACCATACGCTAGCAGCCCCGCCGCCGGAGCCCGACGCTCACCCAAACGCACGCATCGCGGACCTCATTCCGGGCTTCCTGAAGAATCGCCGCAAGGATGTCGCCACCATCCTGGAGGCGCTCGAGCGCGGTGATTTCAAAACCATCGACACCCTTGGGCACGGCATGAAGGGAGCGGGAGGCAGCTGGGGCTTTCCCGAGATCACCGAGATCGGTGCGGCGCTCGAGCGCGCCGCAGGCATGGAAGATCGCGAGGCCTCGCGCCTTTGGACGTCGGAGCTGGTGCGCTACCTCGACCAGGTCGAGGTAGCCCGCGAATGAGCGGGTCTATGCCGCCGGTGCGGGCGCCCGGGCCCGCGCAAGACAGGCGTGCACGCGGGCAGTCAACTGCGGGAACGAGAAGGGCTTGGTGAGGTAGTCGGTGACGCCGGCCTCGAATCCCGCCCTGGTGCTTGGCTCATCGGTCATCGCGGTCAACATCAGGACCGGCAAGGCGCTGGTTTCCGGCCTTGCACGCAGCGCGCGCGTGACCCCGAGCCCGTCCATGCCGGCCATGCGGTAATCGAGGACCACCAGGTCCGGAATCGCCTCTGCGATCATTCGCAACGCCTCCTGCCCGCTCGCGGCGGTCGACACGGAGAACTGCGGGCCCTCCAGCGCACGAGTGATCAGGAGGAGCGTGTCCTCATGGTCATCGACGACCAGGATGTGGAACGTGCGCTGTGCGAGGAGAGCCGCCTCTTCCAGCGCGGGGCTGGTGGTCACCTTGTCACCCTCGAACACACGCTCGCACCCTTCGTAGGCGCAAAAGACGTCGAGGTTCGGTGAGCACTCGAGCGCCAACGCCCGCGCCTTGCCTTCGATCTGGGCCACACACGCGTCATCGTGCCCCGGGTCGTGGTGCGTGAGCGCGACCTGGCGGACACCGGCCGCGGCGGCGATGCGAACGACGTAATCGTAGGTGCTGTGGCCCCAGGTTTTCTTGGCGGGGTATTCCTCCGGGGTGTACTGCCCGTCGTGGATCACCAGGTCCGCGCCGGCCATGAACTGCGCGTGACGCCGGTCTCCTTCATGCAGGATCGAATCGATGTGGCCCGGAGCGGCGCCCGAGCGCCACAACACGTCCGAGAACGGCTCGTGGTCGACCAGGTAGACAACCGTCGCGCCGTCGGCCTCGATGCGGAATCCCAGTGTCATCGCGGGATGGTTGAGGTATTGGGCCGAGATGCGCACGCCGTCGATCACGTGGTCGCCCTCGGTCAGCTCGTGATACGAGATGGCGGCGGGGAGCTGGCTCAGCTCGACCGGGAAGTAGGTGAACTCCATCTGGCCGGCGAGCACCTCGTGCAGCGTCCCGCGGCTGCCCTCCGGGCCATAGATCGCCGCGGAGTTGCCCTTCACGAAGGCCGGACCGAAGAAAGGAAAGCCCTGGATGTGGTCCCAGTGGGTGTGGCCGAGAAGGATGTTCGCCTTGATGGGGCCCTTGGCGCCCCGCATCAAATGGGCCGCGAGCGGGTGCGCCCCGGTGCCGCAGTCGAGGATCAGCAGCGCGCCGTCGTTGGTCGTGACCTGCACGCAGGAGGTATTGCCGCCGAAATGCGTGGTGCCGGGACCGGGCGTGGCGATGGAACCCCTCGTCCCCCAGAAGCGCACTCTCATGAATCGAGATTCCCCAATGAGCGTAGCCAGACGGTCGCAGGTGGATATTGCACATTTGCCCAAGGACGCGCAATGAGCCGGGCGCTGTCGTTGTCGTTGTGGGTGATACCCGAACAGAACTTGTCAGGCAGGCCCCGAGTCGTCAATGAGGTCGACGATCACATGGCCCCGCTCCCTGAGTTTCTTCCCGAGCTGGAGCACAAGATCATCGCGAAGCATCTTGGCCTCCTCCATCGATCGAGCTTCCCCGGTAGTCACGCCGCCAGTACGCTCTTCGTTTCGCTCGTGCGCCGGTACAGCCGAGACGGTCACGAAGAAGCGATCCGGCTCTAAAGGCGTGATGTCCGCCCAGATTTGGTATGTGGCCATTCAATACTCCGCGTCTAAACGCGAGAAGGGGGAGGCCGGAGCCTACGCCTATTTCCGAGGCCCGCCAAAGCCTGGATAGCAAAGGTGTGTGGGTGTATCGCTACACCGCGGCTGGACCTGGATTTGGTACCCGGGGCCGGATTCGAACCGGCATGCCTTGCGGCGAGGGCTTTTAAGGCCCTTGTGTCTGACCAATTTCACCACCCGGGCAGCGGGAAGGCCCGGGTATTCTGCCAGTTCGCTTCAGCGGCCCATTTGGGTGACGGGATGCGGGGTGGCCTGGGCCATGACACGCTGCGACACGATGTAGATGGCGCGGGCGATGTAGCCGAGGGCGACGGTGGCGGCGATGAGTGCGGTGAGGGTGATCATTGTTGCTCCTTGTGCGCGCTTTGTGCGCACCGCCAAGTTATTCCCCTGCCCTTCGAGTTGATGTGAAGCCCGTCACAAGCGCGCCCCACGGGGGATTACGGCCGTAAGACTCGGCCGCCTCAACCCCGGGAGCGGGCGAGGAGCGCCCCGGCCACCGTGAGCAGGGTCCCGCCGATCTGCACCGGCAGGAGCGTCTCGCCGTAGAGCGGC
>JANMHV010000331.1:0-25712 GCA_031375445.1 Burkholderiales bacterium
GCTCGGCGTGGCAGCCCTTATCGGCATCGCGGCTATCCTGGAAGAGCTGACTTACCGCTGCGTGCTATTCCGGGTCGTAGAACGGGCCTGGGGAACGAAGGTGGCGTTGGCGGTGCAAGCGGTGGTGTTCGCCCTAGTGCACTTGGAAAACGTCGAACAAGGTGGGATCAGCGATATGGTGATAATGCTGATCGCAGTGACGTTGGCGGGCCTGCTCTGGGCCGCGGTGTTCGTCCTGACGCGCAACCTGTGGGCGGCGGCCGCCAATCACGCGGCATGGAACTTCACCATTCTGCTCACTGGCGTGCCGCTTTCCGGCATTGAAGACTGGCGCAAGTTGGCACCGCTCGAAAGCCGCTTTGCCGGGCCCGACTGGCTGACCGGCGGGATGTTCGGTCCAGAGAGTTCGTTGCTGGTGATCGCGCCGACCACGGTCGCGGTTGTGCTGCTGCTGCGCGCGGCGCGGCGACGTGGGGGCTTCGTGCCGGTGGCCTAGCCCGATGCGATGCCACCCCCATCGGCCCAACAACGGCATGCAGCGGACGCGCTTCGCGCGCCGCTGATGCCGAGCGTTAGACCTCGCAGGCCAGGTGGTTTGCGATATGCATACATCGTATATATACTGGTCGGATGCCTCTCGAGCGCGACGCAGTAAAGGCTGACGCGAACCTCAAGAAGCACGGGTTCTCGTTTGCTGATGCCGAGGGAGTGCTCTACGACCCGCTCGCTGTGACCATCGAAGACCTCGATGCGGCTGGAGAGCGTCGCTTCGTGACCGTCGGCCTGGGAAGCGCCGGAGAGGTTCTGGTTGTCGTATTCACCGAACGCGATTGCGAACATCGCCTGATTTCCGCTCGCCGTGCCACAAAGAAGGAGCGAAAGACCTATGAGGCCTGAGTACGATTTCTCGAAGGGGAAGCGCGGTGCAGTCATCCCCCAGAAGGGGAAGACGCGCATCTCCATCTTCATTGATAACGCGATTCTCGCGGAATTTCGGGCAAGGGCCGAGAAAGCCGGGGGCGGGTACCAAACCATGATGAACGAGGCCCTTCGTGCGTATCTCGCCCAGGCGGAGCAGCCCGTTACCGAGCAAGTGTTGAGGCACGTTCTTCGTCAGGAGATGCCCGAATATCTGCGAGGTCTAACAACGCGTTCGAGGGGGCCGGGAAAGGTCGGGGCCCGCAGCGGCCCGCCCAAGAAATGATGCGCGCCGCCGCGGCATGTGCATCTAGGCCGGCCGCTCAACGCAGGCGTTAGGCATCTCGAAAACCGCGGCGTAAAATAGGCATTGCCATGAATTTCGAGATCGAGTGCGAACGCGAGGAAGACGGCCGTTGGCTTGCGGAAGTTCCGCAATTGCCCGGCGTTCTGGCGTATGGCGACTCGGCGAACGACGCCATGGCCAAAGCGCAAATCCTTGCCCTTAGAGTCTTGGCCGAACGTCTCGAGAATAGCGAGACCGGACCCCAGGCCATTACCTTCAGCATTGCTGCGTGACCTCCTGGCCGTCGTCGAAGGCACGCCGCGTTTATGCGGCGTTGCTCAGCGTCGGGTGGCAACTCAAGCGTCAGTCGGGATCACATCGCACACTCGGCCGTGAGGGTTACGCAGATTTCGTCTTCGCATTCCACGATGGAGAGGAGATTGGCCCAAGAATGCTTTCTCGAATTGCCAAGCACACAGGCATCATTCCGAATGACCTGTAGCCGCGAGACATCGCGTGAGGAGGCACCTGTGCCATTGAAAGACAGATTCGCGAAGGCACTCCGCAAGAAGGCCGGTCGAGGCATCACTGGCTATCCGCTTGCGACCGTTGCGTTCTATGGGCCGAATGACAAACTTGCCACGAAAGCTACCGTCGGCGTCATTCTCCGAGAAGGCGAAGAGCCAGCGTTCCTTGAGCGCTGGACCAGCGTTGGCGACGTACGAATCGATCACGAGGTGAACGAGCAGATCTTGAATTTCATTCGTGCTCATGAAGCTAAGAGCGTCGCGATGGTTGACCGAATCATTGGCTGCCCTCATGAGGAAGGAATCGACTATCCAGAGAGGGCAAAATGCCCCGAGTGTCCATTTTGGGCACACCGTGATCGATGGACAGGTGAGGTCATGCAATGAGCACGTTGACGGCTAACAAATCGTTCGAGGCGGACCGTGATGCATCGTGGCCGCGCCGTGCTCGCAATACACTGTGTGCTCGCGGGCTTGGAATGGCAGCCTGGCCGACCGCTCAACTCATTCGTTAGCCGTCTCATGGCGATGGTGCTAGCATTATCGCCATGATCGATTGGTCCTCGTGCGCAGCTGTTGAACAAGACCCGGATCGGGTCAGCGGAGCCTGGGTTTTCCGAGGCACGCGTGTCCCTGTTGCCGCGCTATTTGAGAATCTCGAGGACGGGGCGCCTGTCACGCAGTTCGTGGAGTGGTTTCCCGGCGTAACGATCGTCCAAGCTCGGGCGGTGCTGGATCACGCGGCACGCAGTGCATTGGCTTCGGCTTGAGTGCGCATCCTATTTGACCAGGGTACGCCTGTCCCGCTGCGCGAGGCGCTGACTCAGCACGAGGTAGAGACTGCCTATGAACAAGGGTGGTCACAACTGAAGAACGGCGAATTGCTCGATGCTGCAGAACGCGGCGGCTTCGAAATTTTCGTCACCACCGATTCGCGCCTCCGCTACCAATAGAATCTCACTTCGCGGCGTATCGCAATTGTCTGCCTGCTATCCACCAGCTGGCCTCGCATAAGCCGAGCAATTGGCGCCGTAGTCGGCGCAATCAATTCCTGCACTTTGGGAAGCTACACGGAAGTGGAGATTCCATGAAGACGGCTAACCACGCATTCGAGCGGGCCGTGGAGCAACGTGGGCCGCGTCTGCCCGCGGCAAAGGCATCATCGCCGGCCGCTCAACGCAAGCGCTAGCCGGCTGCAGATCGAGGGTTCGAAATTGAGGGGCGGATAAGGACGAAAGGCGCAATGCGCTCCAGATTTGTTCGGTTTCTTGATCGGCAGAGCAAACCGCTCCTGTTGCTGGTATGTCTTTTCGTAGTTGCCATAGTGGGGATTGCTGACTATTTGACGGGTTACGAGGTTGCCTTTTCTATCTTCTACGTCGCCCCGGTTGCGGTGGCCGCCTATATTGTTGGCCGGCGCAGTGGCTTGATCGTTGCGCTGCTGTCGGCTGCCGTCTGGCTGGCGGCTGACCTCGGCGCCGGGCACGTCTACGAATCATCGTGGGTGGCCTACTGGAATACGTTCACCCGATTTCTGTTTTTCGCATTTGTTGCAGCGACTCTAGCTGCATTCCGGGAATTGCTTTCCCGTGAAGAGGAGCTTTCCCGTACTGATTTTTTGACCGGCTTGGCCAACAGCCGTGCGTTTTACGAGGTGGCGAACGCAGAATTGAACCGCGCACGCCGGTATGGTCATGCCCTGAGCATCGCACATATCGATGTCGATAATTTCAAAGCGATAAACGACAGCTTTGGACATCACGTTGGCGATGACCTGCTGCGTGTCATTGCCGAGAATATGCGAAGTAACATCCGCAAGACCGACGTAGCGGCGCGTCTGGGCGGCGACGAGTTCATATTGTTGTTGCCGGAAACCGCGAAAGATGAAGCAGCTGTGGCGGTCACAAAATTGCACAAGCACTTGAATGAGGTAGTCGAAAGCCGCCGATGGCCGGTTTCGTTTAGCGTCGGCCTGTTAACTTGCCTGGATGCACCCCGATCGGTCGATGATTTGCTCAGGATGGCCGACAAGCTGACTTACGAAGCCAAGAGCAGTGGCAAGAACACCATCCGACAGGATGTCATCGCGGCGAGATTGGTCAGTGTCGTGCCGGAACAAGCCTGAATCTGGCAGGAATGAGTAAACCGGCTAACAACGCCACCAACGCGGACAGCAGAGAGAGTTGCTCCTTCGGCGCGTCCGCTCTCCTGCTGCCGGTTATGGCGGGCGTTAGGCAGCAATAAAGCCGCGGCGCAGTCTCAAATGTTGGAATGGTTGGCGCTGCACCGAACGGAGCTGCTCGAGTCCTGAGTGCTTGCTCGTGACAGTCGACCGTTGCCGAAAATTGAACCGTTGGATTAACCCATGATTCCTCGAGTTATCGAAGGTCGTCACATCGGCGGCCGCACCATCTGGCTGCGCTTCAGCGACGGCGCCAGAGGCGAAGTTGATCTCTCCGCTTCGAGCGCGGGAAGTCTCCTTATATTCGTTGGAGCGGACCGAGATGAAAGCGGGAAGCGGTGAAGGCGATCACGTACCGCCGGTATGGACCACCAGACGTTCTCGAGATAACCGAGCGACCGAAACCGACGCCGGGGGACCGCGAGCTCCTGATTCGGGTCCGTGCCAGCACCGTCAACTCCGCCGACTGGAGGATGCGCAGTCTTGAAATGCCTCGTGGATTCGGCCTGCTTGGCCGTCTCGCCGTCGGTATCAAAGGACCAAGAAAGTCGATTCTTGGAACCGAGCTCGCCGGCGACGTAGAAGCTGTTGGACGGGCCGTTACGTCATTCAAGATTGGCGATCAGGTCTTTGCCTTCTCGGGCGCAGGCCTGGGTTGCCACGCCGAGTACAGGTGCTTCCCGGAGAATGGCGCGGTCGCATTGAAGCCATCGAATCTGAGTTTTGAGCAGGCTGCTGCGCTTTCCTTCGGCGGAGCAACCATGTTGGACTTTTTCAGAAGAGGTGGAATACGCAGTGGCGAACGCGTGCTTGTCAATGGCGCCTCCGGCACGGTAGGCAGTGCCGCGGTGCAACTTGCCAAACACTTTGGCGCCCACGTCACGGGGGTCTGCAGCGCCGCCAACCTTGTGCTGGTGCAGTCCATCGGTGCCAACGAGGTGATCGACTACGCTCAACGCGACTTCGCTCAATCCAAGGTGCCATTTGACGTCATAGTCGACACCGTAGGTACCGCACCCTTCTCCCGCAGCGGGGCTGCGTTATCCAGAGGCGGACGACTGCTGCTCGTGCTGGCAAGCCTCCCGGAGCTCTTGAAAGCGCCCTGGCACACCTTAACGAGCGGCAAGAAAGTGATCGCCGGCCCAGCAGCCGAGCGGCCCGAGTACGCGCATGTGCTCGGCGAACTTGCCGCGGCAGGTAGGTTCACCCCGGTGATCGACTGCTGCTATCCGTTCGAGCATATCGTCGATGCGCACCGGTACGTAGATCGCGGTCACAAGAGAGGTAGTGTCGTCATCACTTTTCCCTCAAGCGGCACGTGAGGCCTAACCAGTGATTCGACCATGATCCAGGTGCTCAAAGTCAGCACTATCTATTTCGCAGGCGTGTTTGCTGCCGGATTCGTGCTTGGAGCCATCCGCACTTTGTGGGTTGTCCCGGCCCTCGGTGCACGGGCCGCAGAGCTGATCGAAGCTCCGATCATGCTCTTGGTCATTACGTTTGCCGCGCGGACAATTGTCCGGCGCCAATCCCAGCTTGCCCAGTGGAGGCAGTGGCTCACAGTAGGCTTGGTTGCACTAGCGCTCTTACTCGCCGTGGAGTTCACCGTGGTCCTTCGGCTGCGTGATCTATCGCTTTCCGAATACTTCGTTTCCCGAGACCCGGTGTCGGGCGCCGTCTATGTCGTGCTGCTGGGAATATTTGCTGTCATGCCACTTCTGATGTTCAGGCGAGGTGGCGCCAATGCAGCCTGACAACGCGCTGCAGCGGACCGGCAGGCATCGTGGCCGCCCCGTGCTCGCCCAGGTTCGACGCCGGCTTCCCGGGCGGGCCTTGGGGTTGCGGGCGCGCTCCTGGCCTACAACATCGTCGCCTGCGTCACGCTCGTCCTTGCCCTTTCTGGCCCGGGGAGTCAGCCACTGGCGCTCGCTGCGGCCGTCTTGCACGGAGTGCTGGCCGCTGGACTGCTGGGTGCGCTTGTCGTGCTCAACGCGAACGTCAAACGGCCGTGAGGTCGTCGATGTCGATCTGGAAGAATCGAGGCATCGACCCATGGAAGAGGCGCTTGCTCATCGCATTCGCGGCAGCAGTGGTGTCGCCGCTCCAATCCGAGGTGTCGATCTCGATCAACTCCTGGTAGAAGGAGTCTCCGATGGCAGAGCCCAAGACACGCCCCACCGCCGCAAGCGTCGATGCGTACCTGGCCTCCAAGGCCAGTCCCGAGCAGCTGCCGGACTGCAAGGCCATCATGGCCATGTGCAAGCGGGTTACGAAGCAGCAGCCGAAGATGTGGGGTCCCAGCATCGTGGGCTATGGCTCGTACACCTACAGGTACGAGAGTGGCCACTCGGGCGACGCCTGCCTCACGGGCTTTGCCGTCCGGGGCAAGGAGCTGGTCGTCTACCTCCTCGCGGAGAGCCCCGAGCAGGTCGCACTCCTGGCCAAGCTCGGGCGGCACAAGATGGGCAAGTCCTGCCTGTACTTCAAGCGCCTGACGGACCTCGATGGCAAGGTGCTCGAGGCACTCATCGCCGGGTCGGTCGCGGAAGTCAGGCACCGGTATCCGAGCCACAAGAACGTTTAACCTGAGCCCACTTCAGGAGCGCCTGGCGTTCGTGGCCGGGAATCGCCAACAGGTCGATGCGTTCCATCGCGCCGGCCTGGAGGCGGGTGGCAAGGACAATGGAGCACCGGGCCTGCGTGGGCACTATCATGCGGCTTTCGTCATTGGTCCGGACGGGCACAACATCGAACTCGTTTGCCACGAGCCCGAGGCCAGTCCGCGCATGGAGATCGAGGGAACATGCTTGAAAACCATTTACAAGAAGGGATTCCCATGACGAACCAAGGATCAAGCAAGCTCGTGGATGGCGCCCATTGCAGGGTGGTCGGGGGCAATCATGCCGGAAAATCGGGCGTTGCCACGGACATCAACGTGAGCAAGGGAGGCAACATGACCATCACCGTGGTCCAGGAGGACGGCGTTCGCTTCAAGACGCTTGCGAAGAACGTTGTTGTCGAGGCGAAGACACGATCGCCGGCGCGCTGAAGCGCCGAGAATCCTGCCGGAAACGCCAAAGTCGCTACTTCTTCGGAGCTTTTGCTTTCTTCGCGGCGCCGTTGAGCGCGACCGCCTCGCGGATGAGCGCCTTGAACGATGCTGCGTCGACCTCCACACCCTCGTGGATGTCGAGGGCGCGGCGTACGCTGCCCTCGAGGCTCGAGTTGAAGAGGCTTGCTGGGTCTTTCAGCGAAGCGCCCTTGGCGAAGGTGAGCTTCACCGCCTTCTTGTAGGACTCGCCGGTGCAGAGGATACCGTCGTGCGACCAGACCGGGAGGTCCCACTTCCACTCCTCGACCACGCCGGGGTCCGCCTCCTGGATGAGCTTGCGCATGCGGGCCAGCGCCTTCCCCCGCCAGTCGCCTAGCTCGGCGATGCGCTGCGAGATGAGCTCCGATGCGGGTGCATCCGGTTTCGCGTCCGTCTTCTTCATGTCCTCGTCCCGGGTCGTGGCGATCGCGACGATTATTCCATGGAGCGCCCGAGGGCCCGCTTCGTCGCGCGTGGGTGCAGGTTCGTCGCATTCGGCCCCCGTCCCCGGGCGCCCCGCTAGAATCGCCCCGATCGATTCCCGGAGCCTGAAACCATGCGATTCCTGCGCGAAAATCTCGGCACCTTCTTCTTCCTGCTGGCGCTCCTCGCCGCGCGGTCGTCGTTCGCCGACCACTACGTGGTGCCCACGGGCTCCATGGAAAAGACGCTCGTGCCGGGCGACCGTGTGCTGGTGGACAAGCGCGCGTATGGCTTGCGCCTGCCTTTCTCCTATGTACGGGTTACGGCCGGCACGGCGCCCGCGCGGGGTGACGTGGTGGTCTTCGATGCCCCCGACGACGGCACGCGCCTCATCAAGCGCGTCGTGGCGGTCGGCGGCGACGTGATGGAAGTGCGCGAGGGCCGCACGCTCGTCAACGGCGTGCCCCGCGACGAGAAGGCGGCGTTGAACCTGCGCATGGGCGGCGGTCCCGACGTGGGGCCCATCCTGGTTCCCGACGGCCACGTGTTCGTGATGGGCGACTTCCGGGGCAACAGCCGCGACAGCCGCTTCTTCGGCTTCGTGCGCCAGGACCGGATCTACGCCAAGGCGGCGGGGGTCTACTACCGCTCCGACGAGGGCTTCCAGTGGCATCCCCTCTGAACCCGGGCCGCGAATGAAGCAGTCCCTCGGGCTCGTCTCGCTGGTGGTGCGCGACTACGACGAGGCCATCGCCTTTTACGTGGGCACGCTCGGCTTCACGCTGGTGGAGGACACGCTGGTGCCGGAGCAGGCCAAGCGCTGGGTGGTGGTGGCCCCTCCCGGCTCCGAGGGCTGCCGCCTGCTGCTGGCGCGCGCCTCGAACGACGTTCAAGCCGAACGCATCGGCAACCAGGCGGGCGGCCGGGTGTTCCTGTTCCTCTACACCGACGACTTCCACCGCGACTACCAGAGCTACCGCGCGAAGGGCGTCGAGTTCGTCCGCGAGCCGAAGGAGGAGCCGTACGGTACCGTGGCGGTTTTCATGGACCTCTACGGGACGTTATGGGATCTGGTGCAACTTCGCACGCCGCGATGAAGATCGAGCTCGACGACCTCACCCGGCCCGAAATCCACGCGCTGCTGAACGAGCACTTGCGAAACATGCACGAGCTTTCCCCGCCGGAGAGCGTCCATGCGCTCGACCTGGAAAGGCTGCGGGCGCCGGAGATCGCGTTCTGGTCCGCGTGGGAAGGCTCGACGCTCGTGGGCGTGGGAGCGCTGAAGGAGCTCGATGCGAGGCACGGAGAGGTGAAATCGATGCGCACACCCCAGGCGCTGCGCCGCCGGGGGGCCGGGCGCGCGCTCCTCACCCACATCATCGCCACGGCGCGCACGCGCGGCTACCAGCGCTTGAGCCTCGAGACGGGGTCGACGGATGCGTTCCGCCCCGCCCAGCGTCTCTACGAGAGCTTCGGCTTCACGCCATGCGGCCCGTTCGGCGACTACGCCGAGGATCCCCTCAGCGTCTTCATGGAGCTGCGCCTCTAGGTCCACATCGGGCTAGAATCAGCCGATGGCGGTCGCTTTCTCCCCCGAAGCCGAAGCGGTGATGCACCGCGGGTTCGCGCGCGCCCGGACGCTGCATCACCTCTCCATGACCGTCGAGCACCTGGTGCTTGAGATGCTGAAGGAGCCGCCCGTGCTGGCGTACCTCGCGAAGTGCGGCACCGACATCGAGACGCTGAAGGCGCTGCTGGAGGCCAAGGTCGCGAGCTTCCGCACCGCGCAGCTCTCCACCATCGACGCCCAGGCCAACGACGAGTTCGCGCGCGTGGTGCGGCGCTCCATCGACGATGCGGGCCGGGAGCGGCGCACCAGCATCGTGCTGCACGACCTGTTCCTCTCGATCCTCGAGGACGAGAAGAGCCATGCGGCGCAACTGCTCGTGCAGCAAACGGCGCGTCCCGGTTCCTTCGAAGCGATGCGGAAGGAGAGAGCGCGTGTGGCGAATCGCTGAGGTGCTCCCCCTCGCGTGCGGGCTGCTGGCAGCGGGGGTGCTCGCGGGCTGCAGCCTGGTGCGACCGCCGATGGAGCGCGATGCCACGCCGCTGGAAACGGGCCGGCTGCCCACGCCGGATATCACCGTCCAGGTTCCCCAGCTCGGCCCCTGCACCGACGGGCCCGACCAGGCCCTGGCCCTCGATTCGTCGCGCCCGGTCACGGTGCTGGTCCACGGCTGCACCGGGTCCGCGGGCTCGTTCCGGTCGCTGGCGCAGCTCTACGCGTTCCACGGCCAGCAGGCGATCTGCTTCAACTACGACGGCCGGGCGAGCCTCGCCAGCAGCTCGGAACAGCTCGTGACCGCCCTCGGGGCACTGGCCGGAAAGATGCGCAGCCGCGAGGTGACGGTGATCGGCCACAGCATGGGCGGGCTGCTCGCGCGCAAGGCGATGGAAGGAGACCACCGTGCCGAGTGGGAGCGCGCCGGACTCAAACTGGACCTGGTGACGGTTTCCGCGCCGGTTTCCGGCATCGCGGTGGCCAGCCACTGCGGGTACCGGGCCCTGCACTGGGTGAGCCTGGGCACCGTGCCGTTCGTCTGCTGGGCGATCACCGGCGACAACTGGCGCGAGATCAACTCGTCGTCGGAGTTCATCCGGCGCCCCGGGCCCCTCGTCGAGTCGGTGCGGCGCTACCTGAAGGTGGTGACCGACGAGCGCGACAGCTGCCGCCGCCGCGATGGCACGGGGGCCTGCCTCGAGAGCGACCACATCTTCTCCCTGCCGGAGCAGTACCAGCCGGTGATCGACGGCTACCCGCGGCTCGCCAACGTCCAGGTCGAGGCGGGGCACGTGGAGATCGTGGGCTACAAGGGTGTAGCGCCGCGCAAGCTCATGGCGATCCTGCAGGCGCAGGGCGTGCTGGCCGCCACCGCGTCGGCAAGAAGGCCCGCGCTCGAGCGCCTGATGGCCGAGCTGTACTAGGCCGATGCAGGAGAACCAGTCGCCGCCATGATCCTCGAATCGGCGTCGCTGCAGGTGAAGCCCGGTGAATCGGGCGGTTTCGAAACAGCCTTCGGCCAGGCGCAGCGGATCATCGCCTCGATGCCCGGGTACCTCTCCCACGAGCTGCAGCGCTGCTTCGAGCGCGAGGGCCATTACCTGCTGCTGGTGCGCTGGGTGAGCGTCGAGGCGCACGAAGTGGGCTTCCGCAAGTCGCCGCAGTACCAGGAGTGGCGAGCCCTGTTGCACCACTTCTACGATCCCTTCCCGACGGTGCTCCACTACGAAGCGGTTCCCGGCTGCGGAGGCGTGGCGTGAACGAGACCCTGGCGCCTCCCCGCGCCGAGCGCCTCGCCCGCGAGCGGGCGCGCGAATACCGCGACCTCATGCTCGAGGGTTACGCGCGGCATCCGGACGCGTTCACGTCCAGCGCGGCTGAGCGCGCCGCGCTGCCCCTTTCCTGGTGGGAAGCGAGGCTCGATCCCGATCCCGAGTCCAAGGAGCTGGTCTACGGCGCCATCGTCGACGGGCGGCTTGCCGGCGCGGCCGGGCTTTCATTCGAGCCGCGCGAGAAGGCGCGGCACAAGGCCCACCTCTTCGGCATGTACGTGCCGGAGCGCGCGCGCAACCGCGGCGTGGGCAGCCTGCTGGTGCGAGGACTCCTCGATGCGGCCCGGGCGCGCCCCGGTGTGCGCATCGTCCAGCTCACCGTCACCGATGGCAACCGCGCCGCCCGCTCGCTCTACGAGCGCAACGGCTTCGTCGCTTTCGGCACCGAGCCCTTCGCCATGGCGCTCGATGGCGGCTACGTCGGCAAGGTGCACATGACCTGCGCGCTCGAGCCCGCTTTCGAGGCGCCGGGCGCGCCCATCGGGTTCCTCGCCCATGCGCGCGTGATGGCGGGATACAACACGTGGATGAATTCGAAGGTCTACGAGGCGGCCGCCACCCTGGGTGAGGCGCAGCGCAGGTCCGACCAGGGCGCCTTCTTCAAGTCGATCCACGGCACGCTGAACCACATCCTGCTGGCGGACCGCGTGTGGCTGGCGCGCTTCGGCGGTCCCGCTTTCGCGGCGCGGCCGCTCGACACCGAGCTCTACGCCGATTTCGACGAGCTGCGGCGCGAGCGCGCATCCACCGACGCCGCGATCCAGGCGTGGGTGGACGGCGCCACCGACGGAAAGCTCGCCGGCATCCTCTCGTACACCTCGATCACCGCCCCCCGGCCGCGCACCCTGCCGCTGTGGATGGCGGTGGCGCACTTCTTCAACCACCAGACGCACCATCGCGGCCAGGTGACGACACTCGTCAAGCAGCAGGGCGTGGATCCCGGCGTGACCGACCTCATGTGGAGCCCGGCGGTGCAGGCGGCGGCGACATGAAGGGGATGCTGCTGGTGGCGCTGGGAGGCGCCTTCGGCTCGGTGGCGCGCTACAAGATGTCGGGCTGGGTGCTGCAGCACACGCTCGACTGGCGTTTCCCCGCCGGCACTTTCGCCGTCAACGTGCTGGGCTGCCTCGTGGCCGGCGTGCTGGCGGGGCTGGCCGAGAAGCATGACCTGCTCACGGCCGAGATGCGCCTCCTCCTCTTCACCGGGGTGCTGGGGGGGTTCACCACCTTCTCCGCCTTCGGGCTGGAGACCATGTACCTGCTCAAGCGCGGCGACTGGCCGGTGGCGGCGGCGAACGTGGTGGGGAGCGTCCTGGCGGGGCTGGCGGCGCGGGCCCTGGGGTTCGGCGTGGCGGGGATGAAGTAGGCGGGCGTTGGATCGCGCGAGGGGGCCAGCTAGAATGGCCCCGCAGGCTTTTCCTGCTGGGAGGTCCTCATGTTATTCGTCGCCGGTCTCGTACTGCTCGCCCTCGGCATCCTGTCGGGCGCGATCCTCGTCCTGGCTCCCCTGGGCCTCATCGGCGCCAGCGCGGGCTTCACGCTCTGGATCCTGTTTCCCGTCTTCACCATCGCCGGTTACCTCCTGGCGGCGATGCCTTCGCAATCCACCGTCATTCCGGTGCTCACCCGCGTGAGCGGCGTGCTGCTGCTGCTCCTCGCTCTCATCGCCGCCGTGGCGCTGGTGCTGCAGGGCGGCTCGATCCTGGAGCGCACCGGCGACTCGTTCTCGCTCTGGTACGTGCTCGGCGTGGGCCTGGTGCTGGGGGCCATGGGGGTCGCCACCCATCGCAAGGGGCCGGAGACGATCTAGTGCGCAGGGACTGCCCCCATTGCGACGGCGACCTTGGGCAGCGCTTCATCCGCTGGTCGAAAATCCAGCAAACGCAATTCCTGCGATCGTGTCCAATGTGCGGGAAGGAAATCGAGCACTGGTTCCACCGCGAGGAGATCGTGCTCCGGGCGCTCGCGATCGTGGTCGCCATCGCGGTGTGCGGGTGGATCAAGTTCCGCGGCGGCTTCCTCCTGCCGGTCACCGTGGGCACGGCGATCCTGGTCGTGGCCTACGTGGTCGTGACCAAGCGGTTGCAGGACGTGCAGCGCTACAAGAAAGGACGCAATGAGGCCTGACATTTCGAAGGGATTGGCGGCGGTGGTGCTTGCCGCTGCACTCCCGGCCGCGGCCGCCGCGCCGCCCTCGGGAATGATGGCCAACGTGTATCGCCTCACCGAGGCGAGCGCGGTGCTGGACATCTGCTTCGCCAGCGCGGAATACCGGGCGCTGACTTCCGAGCGCGCCTCGGGGCTGCGGCAGCTTTCGAACCGGTTGGGCGACCTGGTGCAGGGCATCGCCGGCCATTACCGCGACGACTCGCTCTACGCCACCTACGAGGCCACGCGGGCACTCATCGCAAGCGACGCGCGCCGCCAGCAGCAGGCGAAGGAGATGTACCAGTATTGCGGCGAGCGGCTCGCCGTGGACCTGGGCAAGTACGTCGCCGAGAACGAGACGCTCATCAATGGCTACATGCGGCGCGAGTCCGCACGGCGGGCTGGTAACAGCAAGTGAACCTTAGGGGACAGACCACCAGTTGCGAATGCTGACACTGGTGGTCTGTCCCCTAAGGTTCACTAAGCGACAAACTTCACGATCATCGCGTAGTAGGCGGCGCTGCCGGCCAGCACGAACAGGTGCCAGATGCCGTGCCAGTGCTTGAATTTCTCGTCGTACAGGTAGAAGACGATGCCGACGGTGTAGATCATCCCGGCGCCCAGCATCCAGGTGAAGCCGTTCCAGGTGAGCCGCGCCACCAGGGGCTCGAGTGCCACCAGCGCGATCCATCCCATCAGCAGGTAGATCGCGAGCGAGGTGAGGCGCAGCCCCTTGGCGATCCAGATCTCCTGCACGATTCCCACGGCGGCGAGACTCCACACCGCGCTGAAGAGGGTCCAGCCCCACGTCCCGTCGAGCGTCACCAGGGCGAGTGGCGTGTAGCTGCCGGCGATCACGAGGTAGATCGAACAGTGGTCGAGCTTGCGGAAGATGTCCTTCGCCCGGCCCTGGGTGCAGTGGTAGAGGGTGGAGGCGAGGAAGAGGAGGCAGAGCGTGGTGCCGTAGACGCCGAAGCTGGCAAGGCGCACCGGGTCGGCCTTCTGGGCCGCCATCGTCATCAGCGCCGCAGCACCCGTCACCGCCAGGACCGAGCCTGCCAGGTGGGTGTAGCTGTTGAAGCGCTCGCCGTAGTACATGACTCCAAATTTATTGGTTGCAATGGAGCCACGGCTAGTGGAGGGAGCGATAGACACCGTGTAGGACAACGGCGCGACACGGAGTCGGAAGCGCCGGTCTTGACCTTCCCATGGGGGTAAGGCCGTATAATTGCTCAATGGCTCGTATTGTCCGGTTCTTCATTGCCGTATTCCTCACTGTCGCCGTGCCTCTCCAGGGCCTGGCGGGGGTGACCATGGCGGCGTGCGGCCCGACACATGGCGGCCCGGTGATGCACGAGCCGGCCGCCAAGGGTCATGACCATGACGCGATGGGGCACGACCACGCCAGCATGGGTCATGGTGATGCCATGGCCGAAATCTCGGCCGGCGGCGGCATCGATGGCGATCATGCCGGGCATCGTTGCGCCGCCTGCGCCGCCTGTTGCAGCCTCTCCGCGGCACCGGTCCCGGCTTTCGTTTTCCATGGCGCCTCCCCCGCGCCGAGCCTGGCCATCCCCTTCCTCGAGATCGAACGGGCGTCGTTCCAGCCCGCCGGGCTCGAGCGACCGCCAAGCCCCTCGAACCTCGGCTGATCCGGCTTCGGCCGGCTGGTTTCGCGCACGCGCGCGATTCCCCTTTTCGCCCTGTATCGAGGATGCCATGTCGTTCCTGATCTCCTGTTTTGCCTGCGTCGTGATGTCGCAGGCCGCGGCCACCCCCCAATGGAGCTCGCCGCTCGCCGATTACCGCCGCTTCGACGCCGAGGCCCCATCCATTGCCTGGCGCACCGCCAATCAGGAAGTGCTGGCCGCTGGCGGTCATGTGGGGCTGATGAAGTCGATGGCTCCGGCGAAAGGGGCGGCTCCGGCCCAACCCGACGGGGCCGCGAAGCCCGATTCGCCGCCGCCCGGGAAGGCTCCCGCGCCAGCGCCGAAGGGCGGACACGACCACGGAGGCCACAAATGACGCGCCGCCTCGCGCTCACCCTCGCTGCATTCACGCTCGCGGGATGCTCTTCGCTCGCCGTCGACCGCAACCTGGAGGAGGCTTCGCGTCTTTCGGGGGTCGGGCCGGCCCCCGCGAGGATCGACACCGCCGAGGCGCGCGACCGGGCGCGGGCGGACGTGGATCGCCGGCTGGGCGCAGCTCTTTCCGCCGACGACGCCGTGGCGATCGCACTCACCTCGAGCGCCGCGGTGCAGGCGCAGGTCTTCGCCGCCGGCGCCGCGAGCGCCGGCGCTACCGCTGCGGCGCGCCTGCCCAATCCGGTGTTCACATTCGAGCGTCTCATCCGCCGCGAGGGGGGTGAAACGGAAAAGGACATCGGGCGCATGCTGGCTTTCTCGCTCTTCGACCTGCTCACCCTGCCGTCGCGCCTCGCCGCGGCCGACGCGCGCCAGCGGCAACTCACGCTGCGCTCGGCGGGCGACCTGGTGCAGGCCGCCACCGATGCGCGCCAGGCCTGGGTACGCGCGGTGGCCGCGCAGCAGGCGGCCGGATACGCCGAACGGGTGAAGGAGTCGGCCGAGGCGAGCGCCGAGCTCGCGCGGCGCATGCAGGCCGTGGGCAACTACAGCAAGCTGCAACGCGCGCGGGAGCAGGCCGCCTATGCGGAGGCCGCCGCCCAGCTCGCCCGCGCGCGGCACAACTCCACGGTCGCGCGCGAGGCCCTGGTTCGCGTGCTCGGCCTCGATGCCGGGCAGGCCTCGCGCCTCACGCTGCCGGAGCGCTTTCCGCAGCTTCCCGCGGCCCCGATGGACGAGGCGACGGTGGCCCGGGCCGTGGTGGACGAGCGCCTCGACGTGCGGCTCGCCCGCGCGGAGATGGAGGAGGTGGCCCGTCGCGAGGGCCTCACCCGAATCTCGAGCTACGTGGATGGGCTGCACGTCGCGGGCGTGCGCAACAGCGAGACCGGCCGGGCGCCGCAGAAGGGCTTCGAGATCGAGCTGCCCTTGCCGATCTTCGACTTCGGCGACGCGCGCCGCGCCCAGGCCCGCGCCGAATACATGGCGGCGCTCAACCGTGCCGCCGCCGCGGGTGCGGCGGCCACCTCGCAGGTACGCGAAAGCTACTCCGCCTATCGCACGGCCCACGACCTCGCGCGCCACTACCGCGACGAGGTGGTGCCGCTGCGCCGCGCGATCTCCGAGGAGATGCTGCTCAAGTACAACGGCATGCTGGCCAGCGTGTTCGAGCTGCTCGCCGACTCGCGCGAGCAGGTCGCCGCGGTGAACCAGGCGCTCGAGGCCGAGCGCGACTTCTGGCTCGCGGACGCCGCCTTGCGCGCGGCGCTCATCGGAAAACCCGTCGCCGGCATGGCGATGGAACCACGCGGCGCGTCGGCCCCTGCGGCCGGCGGCCACTGAGGACACGAGAATGAACACACGACGCAATTTCCTTTCCGGCGCGGGCCTCCTCCTCGGCGCGGCCACCGTGAGCCGCGCCGCGATGGGCGCGGTACCGGAGGCCGCGACCCAGGGCTCTCCCACCCTGGTGGTCCCGCCGGCGCCTGCAGCGGGCCGCCCCTACAGTCCCGTCGTCACGCTGAACGGCTGGAGCCTGCCGTTCCGCATGAACGGCAACTGGAAGGAGTTCCACCTGGTGGCCGAGCCGGTCGAGCGCGAGTTCGCGCCCGGCATGAAGGCGAGGCTGTGGGGCTACAACGGCCAGTCGCCGGGCCCCACCATCGAAGTTGTCGAGGGCGACTTCGTGCGCATCTTCGTCACCAACAAGCTGCCGGAGCATACGGCGGTGCACTGGCACGGCCAACGCCTGCCCAACGGCATGGACGGCGTGGGGGGGCTCACGCAGCCGCACATCTTGCCGGGCAAGACCTTCGTCTACGAGTTCGAGGCGCGCCGCCCCGGCACCTTCATGTACCACCCGCACGCCGACGAGATGACGCAGATGGCGATGGGGATGATGGGGTTCTGGATCACCCATCCGCGGGACCCGGCGAAGGTGCCCGGCTACCGCGCCGTGGATCGCGATTTCTGCTTCCTGCTCGCGGCCTACGACATCGAGCCGGGCAGCGCCGTGCCGAAGGTGAACACGATGCTCGACTTCAACCTGTGGACGTTCAACTCGCGCGTGTTCCCGGCGATCGATCCGCTGGCGGTGCGTCTCGGCGACCGCGTGAGGATCCGCGTGGGCAACCTGACCATGACCAACCACCCGATCCACCTGCATGGCCACGAGTTCGTGGTGGCGGGCACCGATGGCGGGTGGACGCCGCCGGCCTCTCGCTGGCCCGAGATCACCACCGACATCGCGGTGGGGCAGATGCGCGCCATCGAGTTCGAGGCGACCGAGCCGGGCGACTGGGCATTCCACTGCCACAAGTCGCACCACACGATGAACGCCATGGGCCACGACGTGCCCACGATGATCGGCGTGGACCACAGGGGGCTGGTGGAGAAGATCACGAAGGTCATCCCCGACTACATGGTGATGGGCGAGCGCGGCATGGCCGACATGGGCGAGATGCAGATGCAGATCCCCGACAACACGCTGCCGATGATGACCGGGACCGGGCCCTTCGGCCCCCTCGAGATGGGCGGCATGTTCACCACCGTCAAGGTGCGAGAGGGCCTCGCGCGCGGGGACTACAAGGACCCCGGGGACTACAAGCACCCCGCCGGAACCGTCGCCTACGAGTGGACCGGCGAAACGCTCAATCCCACCCGGGCGCCCGCCTCGCGCGGGCAGGACATCGACCCGGCCACCGGCAAGGCGCGCGGCATGCGGGAAGTCACGGTGAATGTCGTGAAACCCAAGGGTGGCGGCGGGCACTCCGGCCATTGAAAACGATCCAAGGAGAGACCATGTTCAAGAAAGCGCTTTTCATCCTGATCCTGTCCGGCCTGGTTGCGGGAGGCGCCGGGGCGCATGGCGACAAGCACGGCAGCCCGGACAAAGCCCGCACGATCTCGAAGGACGAGCACGCCTTCGGCCGCGAGGGCGACCCGAAGAAGGCGGTGCGGACGATCGAGGTCGAGATGTCGGATGCCATGCGCTTCACGCCCGCCGAGGTGCGAGTCAGGCGCGGGGACACCGTGAAGTTCGTGGTGCGCAACGCCGGCAAGACACTCCACGAGATGGTGATCGGCACCGAGAGCGAGCTGAAGAAGCACGCCGAGTTGATGAAGAAGCACCCCGGCATGGAGCATGACGAGCCCTACATGGCCCACGTGCAGCCGGGCAAGAACGAAACCATCGCCTGGACCTTCACCAAGGCAGGCACTTTCATGTACGGCTGCCTCATCCCGGGACACTGGGAGGCGGGCATGAAGGGCACGATCTTCGTCACCGAGAAGTGAACATCCCAACCCACAGGAGAACCCCCATGAAGCTCAAGCACCTGGTGCTCGCCGCCGCTCTCGGCGCCGTTCCCGCGTTCGCGCAGACCCACAGCCACGATCACACGGCGAACGCCGCCACCGCGGCCGGCGTGGCGATGACCGATGCCGAGGTGAGGAAAGTCGACAAGGAGGCCGGCAAGATCACCCTCAAGCACGGTGAAATCAAGAACCTCGAGATGCCGCCGATGACCATGGTGTTCCAGGTGAAGGACCCGGTGACGCTCGAGAAGGTGAAGCAGGGCGATAAGGTCAGGTTCACCGCGGAGAAAGTCAACGGCGCCTATACCTTGACGAGCATCGAGCCGGTGAAGTGAGGCTATGGGCACGATGGGTCGCCATCGTGCCCGCCGTTGCGGTGATCCTTGCTTACGCAGGTGCCTCGATCGCCTTCTACGCGAGGCAAGCGTCCTGGATCCACGAAAGCCCCAGGAATCGGGTAAGCGAGCCCACGTCCTACGGGCTGCGGGGCACGGAACTGCGCATCGGTTCGGCGGCACCGGGCGCGGCGATTGCGGCGTGGTGGCTGCCCGCGGAGGCGCCGGAGGCGCCGGCGGTTTTGTACCTGATCGGCGTGGGACATCACCTCGGCACGGCCGCACCCGCGCTTGCGGCCCTGCGCCGCCAGGGCCTCGCGGTGCTGGCGGTGGAATATCGCGGCTTCGGCCGCAGCGACGGGCGGGCCAGCGAAGCCACGCTCTACGAAGACGGTGCGGCGGCCTGGAAAATCCTTCTCGCGCTGGCGCCCCGTGCCGCGTCATACAACCTATACGGGCATTCGATCGGCAGTGCCGTTGCGATCGAGCTCGCACGCGATTCGCAAAGGCGTGTCGCGGCCGTGGTGTTGGAAAGCCCGTTCACCTCGATGGCTGACACGCTCCGGCAGAGCCGCATCATGATGGCGTTGCCCACCCGCACGCTCCTCGACCAGAAGTACGAGTCGCTCGCGAAGCTGCCCCAGGTGCGTGCCCCGATCCTGGTGATCCACGGCGATGCCGACGAGTTCGTGCCGCCGCGGATGGGGCGCGCCATTGCCGCGGGCGCCTCGCCACCGGCGCCGGTCGCCCTCACGTGCAACGCGGGCCACAGCGATGCCTTCTCGGGAAGCCCCGACGCCCAGGCCCTGGTGGGGAATTTCATCCGTGCGCCGGGCTCGGTCCAATCCCCCGCGCGTTGCCTGCCGCAGGGCGCTTGACTCTGACATCATGGGAAGGTTTACCTTGATGCGGGTGGGCCACCTTTCCATCCGTGAGGAGCAGCTTCGATGATCGAATTCACCGTGAACGACATGACCTGCGGCCACTGCGCCTCGACCATCACCCGCGCGGTGAAGGAAGTGGACGCGGAGGGCCGATGCGAGATCGACCTCGCCGGCAAGAAAGTGAAGATCGAGAGCCGGCTTCCGGCTGCGGACTTCAAGGCGGCGATCGAGGAGGCGGGCTATACCCCGCTCGGCCCGGCGTGAGCGCGGCGTCGCTGCCTTCCTACCGCGCTGCGGATGGCGTGCTCGACCTCCAGGTCGAGGGGATGACGTGCGCCTCGTGCGTCGCGCGCGTCGAAAAGGCCCTGAAGAAGGTGCCGGGCGTCACCGGCGCCACGGTGAACCTGGCCACCGAGGTGGCGACGGTCAATGCCTCGGGCGATGTGACCGAGGCGGCGCTCGCCGCGATCCGCAAGGCGGGCTACGAAGCCACGGTGCGCGTCGCCGGCAAGAATGAAGCCAAGCCTGAGAGCCACGAGGGCCTGCAGGTGGCGCTGGCCGCGGCGCTCTCGGCGCCGCTCGCGCTGCCGATGTTCGTCGCGCTCTTCGGGTACCACTGGATGCTGCCCGCGTGGTCGCAGCTGGTACTCGCCACCGTGGTGCAGTTCCACTTCGGGGCGCGGTTCTACGTGGGCGGCTGGAAGGCGCTGCGCGCCGGCGCCGGCAACATGGACCTGCTGGTCGCCCTCGGCACCAGTGCCGCGTATTTCCTGAGCGTGTACATCATGTTCCGGGGCGAGGGCGCGCAGCACCTCTATTTCGAGGCGGCGGCGGTCGTGGTCACGCTGGTGCGCGTGGGCAAGTGGCTCGAGGCCCGCGCCAAGCGCCAGACCACGGCGGCCATTCGGGCGCTGGCGGCGCTGCGTCCGGAGCGCGCGCGCCTCATCCGCGATGGCGTGGAGCGCGAGGTCGCGGTCGAAAGCGTTCGCGTGGGCGACCTGGTGGCGATCCTGCCGGGCGAACGAATGCCCGTGGACGCAGTGGTGGTGGAGGGCGATTCCCATGCCGACGAGGCGCTCATCACCGGAGAAAGCCTGCCCGTGGCGAAGCACCCGGGAAGTCGATTGACGGCGGGCGCGGTGAACGGCGAGGGACGGCTGGTCGCACGCACCACCGCCGTCGGCGCGGAGACCACACTCGCGCGGATCATCCGCAACGTGGAATCGGCCCAGGCAGCCAAGGCGCCGATCCAGCGCCTGGTGGACCGGGTGAGCGAGGTGTTCGTGCCGGTGATCATCGCGATCGCCTTCGTGACCCTCCTGGGATGGGGGTTCGCCAATGGAAACTGGGAGCAGGCGATCCTCAACGCGGTGGCGGTGCTGGTGATCGCTTGTCCCTGCGCGCTCGGGCTCGCGACGCCGACCGCGATCATGGCGGGCACCGGTGTCGCCGCGCGCCACGGGATCCTCATCAAGGATGCGGAGGCGCTGGAGCATGCGCACGCGGTCCGCGTGGTGGCGTTCGACAAGACCGGGACGCTCACGGAGGGCAAGCCGACGGTGGTCGCGGCACTGGAATCCTTGGGGGAAACCTCAGGGGAAAGACCACCAGTGTCGGCTGCTGCAACTGGTGGTCTGTCCCCTAAGGTTTTGCGCCTGGCGGCGGCGGTGCAGCGCGGGAGCGACCATCCCCTGGCGCGGGCGGTGGTGAGTGCCGCGGAGCAGGCGGGCCTCGAGGTGCCGGCGGCGACCGATGCGCGCACGATCCCCGGCCGGGGCGTCGAGGCGATGGTGGACGGCCGGCGCCTCGCCGTCGCTAGCGACCGCTGGGCCGGGGAGCTGCAAGCTGCGGGGCGCGGCGAGCTCGCCGAGGCTGCCGGCCGCCTCCAGGACGAGGGGCGCACCGTGTCCTGGCTCCTCGAGCTGGGCGAGAGCCCGCGCGCGCTTGGCGTGCTGGCGTTCGGTGACAGCGTGAAGCCCGGCGCCGCGGAGCTGGTGCGCAAGCTGCGCCACCTTGGCGTGCGCTCGATCCTCCTCACCGGGGACAACGCGGGTGCGGCGAAGGCGGCCGCGGCAACGCTCGGCATCGACGACGTGCGCTCCGGCGTCCTGCCGGAAGACAAGGCGCGCGCCGTGACCGCGTTGCGAAGCGAGGGGGTGGTGGCGATGGTGGGCGACGGCATCAACGACGCGCCGGCGCTGGCCGCCGCGGATGTCGGCATCGCGATGGGCAGCGGCACCGACGTGGCGATGCACACCGCCGGCATCACGCTGATGCGCGGCGACCCCGCGCTGGTGGCCGATGCGCTCGAGATCTCGCGCCGCACCTACGCCAAGATCCGCCAGAACCTCTTCTGGGCCTTCATCTACAACCTGGTGGGCGTGCCGCTCGCGGCTTTCGGCCTGCTGAACCCGGTGCTCGCGGGAGCGGCGATGGCGCTCTCCAGCGTGAGCGTCGTGGGCAATGCGCTGCTGTTGAAGCGCTGGAGACCGGCATGAACATCGGCGAAGCGGCGAAGGCCTCGGGGGTCAGCGCCAAGATGATCCGGCACTACGAGGAGACGGGCCTCATCCCGAAGACCAGGCGCACCGGGTCCGGGTACCGCGTCTATGGCGAGCCCGACGTGCACGTGCTGCGCTTCATCCGCCGCTCGCGCGACCTGGGCTTCTCGCTGGTCGAGATCAAGGTGCTGCTGGGCCTCTGGGTCAACCGCCGCCGCGCCAGCGCCGACGTGAAGAAGCTGGCGCTCGAGCACGTGCAGGAGCTCGACGCGAAGATCCTGGCGATGCAGGCGATGCGCAAGACCCTCGTGGACCTCGCGCGCACCTGCCACGGCGACAACCGGCCGGATTGCCCGATCCTCGACGACCTCGCGGCGGGGGAGGGCGGGGCCGCCTGCCACTGAGTTCGCGCGTGTGGCATGCTGTAGCCATAACAACACCGGTCCAGCCGGGCTCCCATAGCGGCGCACTTCCGTGGGAGGAAAGCATGCTCATCACCATCTCGCTCCTCGTGGCCTGCATCGTCGTGGCCGCGGTCGCCGTCCCCCTCATGCTGCGGCTCGTTCCGCAGAACCGCATCTACGGCGTGCGCACCGAGCGCACCCTCACCCAGGCCTCGACGTGGTTCGAGGTCAATGCCTACGGCGGCAAGGCGCTGCTCAGCGCCGCGGGGGTCGCCGCGATGCTGATCATGGTCTACCAGGGCACGTGGCTGCGCTCCGGGTGGGCGCAGCTGGCGGTGTTCGTGCTGGCGGTGGCGGCGGCGATCGTGGCGACGCTGGTGTACGAGCGGCGGGTGCCGTTCCGGCGTGGCGCGGTGGAGGAGTAGCGGGTAAGAATTTCCCATGGCGGTTGCGGCTGTAATGGCATCGGAGCCCGGGTTGTGCGATCGCGCACAGCGCGCCGCCGCCCTCGCATCCACAGTGGTGGGAGTCCCACGCCAGGAGCCCAGAGTGACCGACCGCACGACGCTCACCCCAGGACGCCTCTACGCGCAGATGAGCGTGGAGTTCCAGGAGAGCCGCGCCCGCAGCTGCATCGGCTGCATCATGCCGATGGTGTGCGTGAAGGAGTCGGAGGGAGCCGGCCCCAACTGGGGCCTCGAGGCGCCGCTGCGGCGCTGCACGGAGTGCGCGGCGATCGCGGCGCGGATCTTCGAGCGCTATTCGGCCCTCTACGACGTGCGCGACCCCACCCACTCCGCGGCGGGTTGCACCTCCCCTTGAACGTCTGGCACGGTTGCGGCTCTCATGGAGACTCCCATGAGCGACTTGGATTGCCTCATCATCGGCGCGGGCCCCGCGGGCCTCACGGCGGCCATTTACCTTGCGCGCTTCCGCCGGCGCATCGCCCTCTACGACGCGGGCAATAGCCGCGCGTCCTACATTCCCCGCACCCGCAACTACCCTGGCTTTCCGGAGGGCATCTCCGGCAACGAGCTGCTGGCGCGGCTTCGCGAGCAGGCGGAGCGCTACGGCGCGCGCGTGACCACCGGGTTGGTGGAGGGGCTGGAGGCGGTGGAGGGTGGGTTCGTGGCGCGGGTGGGGGATGAGCGCATTTCGGCGCGCAAGGTGCTCGTCGCCACCGGGCTCGTCGACAAGGAGCCGGAGATGCGCAACCTGCGGGAGGCCATCGATGCGGGCTGCATCCGGCTGTGCGCCATCTGCGACGGGCACGAGGTGATCGACCACAAGATCGCCGTGTACGGCCCGGCGAAGAGCGCGCTTTCCCATGCGGTCTTCATGCGCACCTTCTCGGAGGACATCACGCTGCTGACGCCGCCCGGGGATCCGCCGATGGATGAGGCGGGGCGGGCGAAGGCTGGGCGCGAGGGCATTTCGCTCGTCTCCGATACGGTCTGCGCGGTCGAGATGAACGCGGACAAGAAGGCCGAGGTGCGGCTCGCCGACGACCGCGTGCACGTGTTCGACACGCTCTACCCCGCGCTGGGTTGCCGCTTGCGCTCGGAGCTCGCCACCAGCCTGGGCGCTCGCTGCACCGACAACGGCGACCTCATCGTCGACGATCACCAGGAGACTTCGGTGCCCGGGCTCTACGCCGCCGGGGACGTGGTGGCGGCGCTGAACCAGCTTTCCGTCGCCGTGGGACACGCGGCGATCGCGGCCACCGACATCCACAACGCCCTCCGCCTAGAATAGGGCATGGGCATCCACGACCTTTCCGGGCTCCGGCACGAGCATGCGTTCGATTCGGGCAATCGCGCCGGGGAGCGGCGCACCTGGATCGTGGTGGCGATCACCGCGGCCACGATGGTGGCGGAGATCGTGGGCGGCATCATCACCGGCTCCATGGCGCTGCTCGCCGACGGCTGGCACATGGCGACCCACGTGGTGGCGCTTTCCATCGCCGGCCTCTCGTACCTGCTGGCGCGGCGGCTCGCGGGGGACGAGCGCTTCGCCTTCGGCACCTGGAAGATCGAGGTGCTGGGGGCCTTTACCAGCGCGTTGTTGCTCGGGGTGGTCGCGGCTGCGATGGTGTGGGAGTCGTTGCAGCGGTTCATGCACCCGGAGCCGGTGCAGTACGTGGTGGCGCTTTGGGTCGCGGTGCTGGGGCTGGCGGTGAACCTGGTGTCGGCGCTGGTGCTCGAGGGGGCGGACCATGGGCACGTGCATGCGGGGCATGACCATGGGGGGCACGGCCATGATCATGGCCACGACCATGACCATGACGATGACCACGCTCACGGACATCCGGCGGCGAGCCCTGCCCCCGCGCCCGGCGGGAAACACGAAGACCTCAACCTGCGCTCGGCCTACGTCCACGTGCTGACCGACGCGTTCACGTCGGTGCTGGCGATCGTGGCGCTTGCGGCGGGCCTCTGGGGCGGGTGGGCCTGGATGGACCCGGCCATGGGCATCGTGGGCTCGGTGGTGATCGCGTGGTGGGCGCGGGGGCTGATCGCCGATTCCGCCCGCGTGCTCCTCGACCGCGAGATGGATTCGCCGCTGGTGCCGCAGGTGCGCGCCGCGATTCAAAGCGACGGCGATGCCGAGATCGCCGACCTGCACCTCTGGCGCGTCGGCCGCGACAAGTACGCCGCCGTCGTGACCGTGGTCGCCGACCAGCCACTCACCCCCGCCGCCTACCGCGCGCGGCTTGCTGCCATTCCCGCCCTCGCCCACGTCTCCGTCGAGGTCAACCGCTGCCCCAACGGCCGCTGCCCTCAATAATTGGGTCAGAACAGGTTTTCAGCAAAAATCGGGGTCAGACTCCGGTTTCGATGTGCCCTGTTGTCCCGACTAGACACGAAACCGGAGTCTGCCCCCGGTTTTGGATAATTCTGTTCTGACCCAATTATTCATGGTGCGACATCCTGAAGTCCTCGATTTCTGGTTCGGTGCGGAGCCGGGGAAGTCGCGTCGAGAGTGGTTCGTGAAGGACACGGCGTTCGACGAGGAGATCCGCGCCCGCTTCGGCAGCGCTCACGAGACGGCGCTGGCGGGGCGGCTGGAAGCTTGGCGTGACGAGCCCGAGTCGATGCTGGCGTTGGTGATCGTCCTCGACCAGTTCTCGCGCAACCTCCATCGCGGCGACGCGAAAGCGTTCGCGCAGGACGAGCACGCACGCGACTGCGCCGTGGAAGCGCTGGTGCGCGGCGACTACC
>JANMHV010000345.1:0-1956 GCA_031375445.1 Burkholderiales bacterium
CGCTTTTCCACCTGCATGATGTCGATCTCGGTTTCCAGCAGCTGCAGCAGCTGCTCGAGGCGGCGCCCGACGTGGAACATATCGAGGATCTGCTGCTTCTGCTCGAGCTTGAGCGGCAGGTGTGCCGCGATGGTGTCCGACAGGCGTCCGGCGCCGTCGATGCCCGAAAGGGAGGTCAGCACTTCCGGCGGGATCTTCTTGTTCAGCTTCACGTACTGGTCGAATTGCGCCAGCAGCGTGCGGCGCATGGCCTCGACCTCGTTCGAATCCGGCTCCTCGGTGGCGATCAGCTCGATCTCGCCCTCGAAGTTGGCCTTGTCGGTCAGCACGCGCTCGATGCGGCAGCGCTGCACGCCCTCCACCAGCACCTTCACCGTGCCGTCGGGGAGCTTCAACATCTGCAGGATGGTGGAGACGGTGCCGACGTCGTAGAGGTCTTCCGGCGCCGGCTCGTCCTTGGCGGCGGATTTCTGCGCCACCAGGACCACGTTCTTGCCCTCCTCCATGGCGGCCTCCAGCGCCTTGATGGATTTGGGCCGGCCCACGAACAGCGGAATCACCATGTGCGGGAACACCACGACATCCCGCAACGGGAGGAGCGGCAGCACGCTGGAATCTGCGGAAAAGGAGGCGGTCATGGGCTTTCCTGGGGTTGTCTACGGTGAAACGTGGGGCCGGGCGAGCGCCCGTTCAAGCGGGGGTGGAGGGCCTTACTGCTGGCCACTCGCGACCTTCGGGGGGTCCGAATAGATCAGGAGCGGCTTGGAGTCGCCGGTGATGGCACCCTCGTCGACGACCACCTTCTGCACGTTCGTGAGCGACGGCAGGTCGAACATGATGTCCAGCAGGGCGGCCTCGATGATCGAGCGCAGCCCCCGGGCACCGGTACGCCGTTCCAGCGCGCGCTTGGCGATGGCCTGCAGGGCGTGCTCGCGGAACTCCAGTTCGACCCCCTCCATGGCGAGGAGTTTCTGGTACTGCTTGATCAGCGCGTTCTTGGGCTCGGTGAGGATCTTCATCAAGGCGCCCGTATCCAGCTCGTCCAGGACCGCGACCACCGGCAGGCGGCCGACGAATTCCGGGATGAGGCCGTACTTGATCAGGTCTTCCGGCTCCACTTCGTGCAGGAGCTCGTTCATCACCTGGCGGTTGGTCATCGAGCGCACCGCGGCGCCGAAGCCCATGCCGGAGCGGTCCGAACGGTTCTGGATGACCTTTTCCAGGCCGCCGAAGGCGCCGCCGCAGATGAAGAGGATGTTCGTGGTGTCGACCTGCACGAACTCCTGGTTGGGGTGCTTGCGGCCGCCCTGGGGAGGCACGCTCGCGATGGTGCCTTCGATCAGCTTCAGGAGCGCCTGCTGCACGCCCTCGCCCGAGACGTCGCGGGTGATCGACGGGTTGTCGGACTTGCGCGAGATCTTGTCGATCTCGTCGATGTAGACGATGCCGCGCTGCGCCTTCTCGACGTCGTAGTCGCACTTCTGCAGCAGCTTCTGGATGATGTTCTCGACATCCTCGCCGACATAGCCCGCCTCGGTGAGGGTGGTGGCATCGGCGATGACGAACGGGACGTTGAGGAGGCGGGCGAGCGTCTGCGCGAGCAGCGTCTTGCCCGAGCCCGTGGGCCCGATCAGCAGGATGTTGGACTTGGCGAGCTCGACGTCATCCTGCTTGCCGCCGGTCTTCAACCGCTTGTAGTGGTTGTAGACGGCGACGGCGAGGATCTTCTTGGCCTGGACCTGGCCGATCACGTACTGGTCGAGGATCTCGCAGATCTCGTGCGGGCTGGGAAGGTCGGACTTGGCGGCCTTGGTGCCGGGATCGCTGCTCGCCTCTTCGCGGATGATGTCGTTGCAGAGGTCGATGCACTCGTCGCAGATGAACACCGAGGGACCGGCGATCAGCTTCCGCACCTCGTGCTGGCACTTGCCGCAGAAGGAGCAGTAGAGGAGCTTC
>JANMHV010000151.1:0-3399 GCA_031375445.1 Burkholderiales bacterium
TCGTCGCCGAGGAAACGCTCGACCGAGTTGATGCCTACCGACTCGTCCAACTGCCCGCGGTGGCACGAGGTCTCGCAGGGGTGGTAACACACACGGCCCATGATCGCGGGCAGCGGGTTGTCCTCGGTGAGCACCCGCCACGCGGCTTCGTAGTTGCCCGATTCAGCGTGGAAGAGCCAACCCTGGATGTTCTCGCCGGCGGGGCACGCGTGGTTGCACGGCGGCAGGCGATCCACGTAGAGCGGGCGCTTGGTGCGCCATGCGCCGGTCTTGTTGGCGAGGCTCGAGCCGGGGTCGAGGGTGATGGCGAAGGGCTTTTCCATTACCCTCTCCCCGGCCCTGCCCCTGGGGGGAGGGAGTCTTCGAGCAGGCCGAAGTCGGCGATGTTCTGGTCGGCCATCTGCTGGAGCTGCGCGATGCGGGACAGGTCGGGCGTGTGGCCGAAGAGGTGCGCGAAGCGCTTCTGGCGCTTCAAGTAATCGGTCACGGGCACCTGCCGCCGGATGGACGTGCGCGAGGTGACCTTCCCGTGGCGCGCTTCGAATAGCGGATAGAGGCCGCACTCGATCGCGAGGCGCGCGATGGTGATGGTGTCCTCGGGGGCGGACCCCCAGCCGAGCGGGCACGGCACGAAGATATGGATGTAGCGCGCGCCGCGGATCTCCATCGCGCGGGTGACCTTCGCCTCCAGGTCGCGCAGGTTGGCGACACTCGCGGTCGCCACGTAGGGAATGCGGTGCGCCATCGCGATGAGCGGCACGTTCTTGCCGGTGCCGAACACGTTGCCCGGCGCGGGGCCCATCGCCGGCGTGGTGGCGGTGCGCGCGGTGGGCGGCGTGGCGCTGGAGCGCTGCACGCCGGTGTTCATGTAGGCCTCGTTGTCGTAGCAGATGTAGAGCACGTCGTCGTTGCGCTCGAACATCCCCGACAGGCAGCCGAAGCCGATGTCGGTGGTGCCGCCGTCGCCGCCCTGCGCGATCACGCGCACGTCTTCGCGCCCTTGGGCGCGCATCGCCGCGGCCACCCCCGAGGCGACCGCGGCCGCGTTGCCGAAGAGGGAGTGGATCCACGGCACCTGCCACGAGCTCTCGGGATAGGGGGTGGAAAACACTTCGAGGCAGCCGGTCGCGTTCACCGCGATCAGCTTGTTTCCGGTGGCCCGCATCGCCGCGTCGATCGCGTAGCGCGCGCCGAGCGCCTCCCCGCATCCCTGGCATGCGCGGTGCCCGGAGTTGAGCGAGTTGGTGCGCTGCATGCCGGCCTGCACCGAGCGCTGGTCCTCGGCGAGCAGCCGGTTGCCGACGGTGAAAGTGCCGGTCTGGTAATACTTGACGGTCTGTTCCATGGCGCTCTTTCGAAAGGTCAGCCGATGCCCGAGGCGACCGTGCCGATGCGCCGCAGGAGCGCCTCGGCGGTGGGCCCGGTGCGCCGCGTGCGGCTTTCGCGCTCGAGCTCGTGGCTGACGAGCTCCGTATTGAGGTCGAGGAAGGTCACCTGCTCGAGCTCGTCGCGCTCGGCGGCCTCGAAGAGCCGGGTGAGCGAGGACCGCGTGATGGCGCGCCCGCCGAGCCCGGCGATGACGGTGTAGCCCTTCAGCAGGATTCCGGAGAGGGCCTTGCGAACGCCGTCGGAGACGATGCCGCCCAGCCCCACGGCGAGGCATTTCTCCAGCACCACCACGCGCCGCGCGCGGCACAGCGCCTCGCGCAGCACCTCGAGCGGGAACGGCCGGAACGAGCAGATCGATACCGAGCCGATGCGCGAGCCGCGCTCCCGCATCTCGTCGACCACTTCCTGGATGGTGCCGTTGACCGAGCCCAGCGCCACCACGATGGTGTCGGCGTCCTCGGTGCGGTAGGTGCGGAGCAGCCCGCCGGAGTCGCGGCCGAAGCGCTGCCTGAATTCGACCGCGAGCGCGGGGATGAGGTCCAGGGCGCGCAGCTGCTTGTGGTGGGAGAGGTAGCGCACCTCGGTGAAGGCCTCGGGGCCCACCAGCGCCCCCATGCTCACCGGATCCGCCGGATCGAGGACCTGGCGCGGGACGTAGGGCGGAAGGAACGCATCCACCTCCGCCTGCCCTGGCACGTCCACCCGCTCGTAGGCATGGGTGAGGATGAACCCGTCCATGCACACCATCACCGGGCAGGCGAGCTCCTCGGCGAGGCGGAAGGCCTGGATGTGCAGGTCGAGCGCCTCCTGGTTGGTCTCGGCGTAGAGCTGGATCCAGCCCGCGTCGCGCATCGACATGCTGTCGGAATGGTCGTTCCAGATGTTGATCGGCGCGCCGATGGCGCGGTTGCCGATGGTCATCACGATGGGCAGCCCCAGCCCCGAGGCGTTGTAGACGGCCTCCGCCATGTACAACAACCCCTGGCTGCTGGTGGCGGTATAGGCGCGCACGCCGCCCGCGGAGGCGCCGATCGCCACCGACATCGCGGCGAACTCGCTCTCCACGTTGATGAATTCGCAACCCTCCAGCTCGCCCGACTTCACCATCTCGCCGAGGCCTTCGACGATGTGCGTCTGCGGCGTGATCGGATAGGCGCAGATCACCTGCGGGCGGCACAGCGCGATCGCCTCGGCGACCGCGCGGGATCCTTCCGTCTGCTTAAGCATTCGCCGCCTCCGGGGTGCTGGCCGCCGCCGCGAGGTCGCGTTGCGCCGCCTCGTACGCTGCCGTGGCAGCGGCCACGTTCTTTTCCGCGATGGCCGCCGGGAATTTCTCGCGGATCGCCGCGACCACCGAGGCGAGCTTGACCACGCCCGCGAGCGCCGCGAAACCGCCGAGCAGCGCCGCGTTCGGAACCGCGCGGCCCACATGCTTCAACGCGAGCTCGGTGGCGGGAAGCGTGAACAGGCGGTACTTCCGCTCGCCCCCGGCGAAACTGCCCAGCCCCAGCTCCTCGACCGGCCGGCCGGAGTTGAGCAGCACCAGCCCGCCCGCCGCGAGCCCGCTGAAGAGGTCGACCTGGTGGAGCAGCGTCGCGTCCTGGACGATCAACGCGTCGGGCTGGAGCACCGGCTCGCGCAGCCGTATCGCCTTGTCGTCGATGCGGCAGAAGGCCATGACCGGCGCCCCGGTGCGCTCCGAGCCGAAGCTCGGGAACGCCTGGGCATGGCGACCCTCGATGAACGCGGCGACCGACAGTATCTCGGCGCCCGAAACGACACCCTGGCCGCCCCGGCCGTGAATGCGAATCTGGAACACGGGCTTACCTCCTTGGGACCATCGTGGGCGAATCGCGCTCCATCGCTTTGATGCAGGTCAATTCCCGTGTCCGGGGCGAGGGTAGCTTTCAGGCATGGATCGCATGACCTCGTTGATCGCGGGCGTCGGGCTCGCCGACCGCGGGCGCAAGAGCGCCTGGCCGGCGCGGCTGGACCTGGCCCAGGGGGCCA
>JANMHV010000379.1:0-7128 GCA_031375445.1 Burkholderiales bacterium
CCGCTCGCCCCCGTCGACCTGGTGGTCGACCACTCGGTGCAGATCGACCACTACGGCGCCCCCAACGTGCTCGACCTCAACATGAAGCTCGAATTCGCCCGCAACCGCGAGCGCTACCAGTTCATGAAGTGGGGCATGCAGGCGTTCGACACCTTCAAGGTCGTGCCCCCGGGCATCGGCATCGTGCACCAGGTGAACCTGGAATACCTGGCGCGCGGCGTGCACGCCAAGAAGGACGGCACGGGTGTCACCATCTATTACCCGGACACGCTGGTGGGCACCGACAGCCACACCACCATGATCAACGGCATCGGCGTGGTCGGCTGGGGCGTGGGCGGCATCGAGGCCGAGGCCGGCATGCTGGGCCAGCCCGTGTACTTCCTCACGCCCGACGTGGTCGGCGTGAACCTCACCGGCAAGCTGCGCGAAGGGGTCACCGCCACCGACCTCGTGCTCACCATCACCGAGCTGCTGCGGAAAGCCAAGGTGGTCGGCAAGTTCGTCGAGTTCTTCGGCGAGGGCACGCGCTCGCTCGCCGTGCCCGACCGGGCCACTCTTGCCAACATGGCGCCCGAGTACGGTGCCACCATGGGGTTCTTCCCGGTCGACGAGAAGACCCTCGACTACTTCCAGTACACCGGCCGCACCGCCGAGGAGTGCTCGGCGCTCGAGGCCTACTTCAAGGCCCAGGAGATGTTCGGAGTCTCGATGAAGGGCGACATCGACTATTCCGAGGTCATCGACTTCGACCTGGCGACGGTCGTCACCTCGGTGGCCGGACCGAAGCGCCCCCAGGACCGCATCGAGCTGGGGAAGCTCAAGAGCAAGTTCACCGAGCTCTACTCCGCCGGTGCCGCTGCCAGCGGCTTCTCGAAGAAAGCCGAAGACCTCGCCAAGCGCGTGGTCACCAAGGACGGCGTCGATCTCGGCTCGGGCGACGTGCTGATCGCCGCGATCACCTCCTGCACCAACACCTCGAACCCGAGCGTGCTGATCGCGGCGGGACTGCTCGCGCAGAAGGCGGTCGCCCGCGGCCTCACGGTGAAGCCGCACATCAAGACGTCGCTGGCCCCCGGTTCGCGCACGGTCACCGAATACCTCAAGGCGGCGGGGTTGCTCACGTCGCTGGAGAAGGTGGGCTTCTACGTGACCGCCTACGGCTGCACCACCTGCATCGGCAACGCGGGCCCGCTCGCCGAGCCGATCGACCAGGCGATCGTCGACAACGACCTCGTCTGCGCCGCGGTGCTCTCGGGCAACCGCAACTTCGAGGCCCGCATCCACCCGAACCTGCGCGCCAACTTCCTCGCCTCCCCGCCGCTCGTGGTCGCCTACGCCATCGCCGGCACGATCCTGAAGGACCTCGAGACCGAACCCCTCGGCAACGATCCCGACGGGCACCCGGTCTTCCTGAAGGACATCTGGCCCACCAGCGCGGAAGTCGATGCCCAGCAGAAGCACGTGCGCAACCCGGAGCTCGCGCGCAAGCTCTACGGCGACTTCACCAAGGACAACCCGCTCTGGGCGGACGTGCCCTCGGCGGCGGGCCAGGTCTATAACTGGCCCAAGTCGACCTACATCGCCGAGCCGCCGTTCTTCGCGGGCTTCGGCATGTCGCCGGGCCGGGCACACGACGTGAAGGGTGCCAAGACGCTCGCCGTGTTGGGCGACTCGGTCACCACCGACCACATCTCCCCCGCCGGCTCCATCAAGGAGCAGTCGCCCGCCGGCCAGTACCTCATCGCCAACGGCGTGCCGAAGGTGGACTTCAACAGCTACGGCGCGCGGCGCGGCAACCACGAGGTGATGATGCGCGGCACCTTCGCCAACGTGCGCATCAAGAACCTGATGCTGGCCGCGAAGGCGGACGGTTCGCGGGTCGAGGGCGGCCTCACGCTGTTCCAGCCCTCGGGGGAGCAGATGTTCATCTACGACGCCGCGATGAAGTACATATCGCAGGGCACGCCCACCGTCGTCTTCGGCGGCGAGGAGTACGGCTCGGGCTCGTCGCGCGACTGGGCGGCCAAGGGCACGGCGCTCCTGGGCGTGAAAGCCGTTTGCGTTCGCTCCTACGAGCGCATCCACCGCTCGAACCTCGTGGGGATGGGCGTGCTGCCGCTGCAGTTCAAGGGAGCCGACTCGGCGCAGACCCTCGGCATCACCGGCGAAGAGACCTTCGACGTGACCGGCCTCGAGGGCGGCATCCGCCCGCAGATGGACGTGAACCTCGTGATCCATCGCAAGGACGGCACCAAGAAGGAGGTGGCGGTGCTGCTGCGCATCGACACCCCGATCGAGGTGGACTACTACCTCCACGGCGGCATCCTGCCCTTCGTGCTGCGCGACTTGATGGCCCGGTCGCCGGCCGCGGCGGCGGTCACCGCCTGAGGAAATGGGGTCAGGTTAGTTTTCCTGCCTGTCCCCTTTTTTCCCGTCGCACGATGGAAGGCCCGCTTCGGCGAGCCTTCCTACTTTACGGGCGGTGCCGCGCCGCTTTCAAGGCGCGCGCGCAGCTTCGCGACCGCGGCGCCCGGTGACGTAAGCACCGGCACGACGACGCTCGCCTGGACGGCCTCGAGCGCCCGCGAGGTGGAGAAATGGGCGAGCATGATGGCATCGACGCCGGGGAGCGTAGCCGCCGCTTCCGCCACCAGGCGGTTGTGCTTCTCCACGTCGCCACCCCGCAGGGCCTGCATCGCGCCCTCCGCCACCACCGACCGTAGCCCGGACGCGGGCTTTCGACCCGCGGCGGCCGCGGCGAACTCGGCCTCCATCGAGGCGACCGAGGGGCCGAAGGTCGCCACCATCCCGATGCGCGTGCCCAGGGCGAGCGCCGCCTCGAACATCGCCTCGTTGGGCTTGAGCACCGGAACCGCGACCGCGCGCGCCGCCGCCTCGATGGCCTCGCCGAAGGCCGAACACGTGAAGAGAATGCCGTCGGCGCCATGGTCGATGGCGTAGCGCGTGAGGGTGAGGAAGCGCGAGTACATCTCGGGAGCGAGGCCTGGCGCCTTCGCCCGGTCGGGCGAGAGCGAGTCGTCGAGGATATTGATCGCCTCGGCTTCCGGCCAGCCGGAGGCGAAGGCGGCCTGGATGGGTTCCATCGCGACGGTCGTCGCATGGATCAGGGCGATGCGGGGGCGCGCGCTCATTTCCGTTCTCCATCGTGGCGCAGGCGGCCTGGCCAGCCCAACCCATCTTCCGTCCGTCCCCGCGGGAAATACTCGCAACCGACCCAGCCGCCGTACCCCAACTCGTCCAGCAGCGCGAAGAGCCAGGGATAGTTGACCTCGTTGTCGCCGTCGGGCTCGTGGCGGCCCGGGACGCCCGCCACCTGGATGTGCGCGATGTGCGGCAGGTAGCGGCGCAGCTTCATCGCGAGGTCGCCTTCCACGACCTGCGCATGGTAGAGGTCCATCTGCACCTTGAGTCCCGGCTCGCCCACCTCCTCGCGGATGGCGTGGGCTTCGCCCTGCGTCGTGAGGAAATAGCCCGCGACATCGTTGGCGTTGATCGGCTCGATGGTGACGACGACGCCCTGCTTTGCGGCTTCGCGCGCGGCGTAGCGGAGGTTCTCGACGAACGTCCGGCGCGCCAGTTGCTGGTGGATGCCCGTGGCGATTCCCGCCATCGCGTGAATCATCGGGGTACCCAGCGCCGCCGCGTACTCGAGCGCCTTGTGTACACCCTCACGGAACTCCTGCTCGCGCCCCGGAAGTGCTGCGATGCCACGCTCACCTGCCGTCCAGTTTCCGGCCGGCGCGTTGAAGATCACGTTCTTCAGGCGACTCTGCGCGAGCCAGCCCGCCACCTCCTCCGCCGGATAGTCGAAAGGAAAGCGGAACTCGCAGCCCCCGAAGCCCGCGCGCGCAGCGGCCGCGAAACGCTCGGGAAACGCAACCTCGGTGAAGAGGCAGGTCAGGTGCGCGGAGAAACGCGGCATGGCAGCGAGGCGATGGTTTTTACACTGCGATTGTATCGGCCACCCGCCCCGCACCCCCGGCACCGGTTTAGAATCGCCCATCCCATCCGCGAAGGGCTGCCGCCGTGAGACTCGTGTTCCTCCTCCTTGCCCTGGCTTGCGTGCCCGCCGCCGTCACCGGCTGCGCCGTAACGCAGAAGGAAGCTTCCGATCGCGAATGGCAGCGCAGCGAATGCAACCGGATCGTGGACCGCGAGGCTCGCGAGCGCTGCCTCAAGCGGGTCGACTAGCCCATGGCGGGCGGCGCCAACCCGGTCAAGGCGATCCTCTACGCCCTGTTCGCCAACTTCGCCATCGCGGTCGCGAAGTACGTCGGCGCCTTCTTCACCAACTCGGGCTCGCTGCTGGCCGAGGCGATCCACTCCACCGCCGACTGCGGGAACCAGGGGCTGTTGCTGCTGGGGCTCAAGCTCGCCAAGCGCCCGCCGTCGCCGGAGTACCCGCTGGGCTTCGGCAAGGAAACCTACTTCTGGTCGTTCATCGTGGCGCTGATGCTCTTCAGCGTGGGCGGCATGTTTTCAGTGTACGAGGGTTGGCACAAGCTGCACTCCGGGGATGAGCTGAGCTACCCGGCGGTGGCGCTCGGTATCCTCGGCTTCGGCATCGTCGCCGAATCGTTCTCGATGTGGGGGGCGCTGCGCGAGATCAACAAGATCCGCGGCAAGAAGAACCTGTGGCAGTGGTTCAAGGCCTCGCGCAACGCCGAGCTGGTGGTGATTTTTGGCGAAGACCTGGCCGCCCTCATGGGACTCGTGATGGCGTCCATCGCGGTGCTGGCCTCGTGGATCACCGGCAACCCGGTCTACGACGCGCTGGGCGGCATCGCCATCGGCGTGCTGCTGATCGTGGTGGCCATCATGCTGGGGATCGAGCTGAAGGCCCTGCTCGTGGGCCAGGGTGTGGAGGAAGGCGTACACGCAGAGATGGTCGCCTTCATCCAGAAGCAGCCCGAGGTCGCCAAGGTCTTCAACGTCCTCACGCTGCAGATGGGGCCCGACGTGATGGTGGCGGTGAAGGCGCACATGAAGGAGCTGCCCAGCGCCCAGGCGCTGGTCGAGGCGATCAACCGCACCGAGGTGGCGTTCCGCGCCGCCTTCCCCCAGGTGGCGTTCCTGTTCTTCGAGCCGGACGTACGGGACTGAGCCTAAGGCGCCACCGTCACGTCGGTGATGCCGCTTTCCTTCAGCGCGTTCTCCACGAAGCCCGACTTCTTGGCGTCGATGATGAACGCGGCGAGGTACTCGAGCGCTGCCGTGCGCGCCTTGGGAACACCGGAGGCCTGCCGGATCACCATGAAGCTCTCCTCCAGCACGCGGAGCTTTCCGGGATTCTCCTTCGCGGTTGCCGCGAGGGGTTGTCGCACACCGGCCACCACGTCGACCTCGTCGGCGAGGAACTGCGCGATCGCCGCCTTGGACGATCCGGAGCGCACCAGCGTCGCGTGCTTGATCTCCCGCGTGAGGTAAAGGTCGTACGCAGTCTTGAGCCCCACCGCGATGCGCTTGCCGGGTTGGTCCACGTCTGCGTTGGAACGGATCGGCGAATCCTCGGGGACCATGTAAGCGCCTTCGATCAACACGTACGCCTCCGCAAAGCCGATGTCGGTGGCGCGGGCGGGATCGATGGCGAGGAAAGCCACGTCCCACTCGCCGTTCCTCACCGCGTCGGCCATGAGGCCGGCGGTCTCGTAGGTGACGATCTTTACCGGCACACCCGCGCGGCGCGCGAGCTCGCGGCCCAGCGCGGGCCCGACGCCCTTCGGGTCACCGCCCGCGGGGTCGCGCTGGCAGATCACCGGGTTGCCGAGGTTGATGCCGACCCGCAGCGTGCCGGAAGGTGCGAGCTCCTTGGGGGCCGCGCTCATGCCTCGATCTTCGCCTTCGCGATGAGGTCCTTGTACTTCTGGTTCTCGTTCTTCCAGAAGGTCGCGAACTGCTCGGGGGTTCCGGAGCTCACCTCGGCATCGAGGTCCTGCAGGCGCTTGGCGATGTCGGGCTGGTTCACGATCTCGCGCACCGCGCCGTTGATGCGATCGACGATCTCCTTGGGCAGCTTGCCGGGCCCGGCGAGCCCGTACCAGGTGGCGATCTCGTAGCCCTTCAGCGTCTCGTTCACCGCGGGGACGTCCGGGAACGCGGGCAGCCGCTTGGGCGAGCACACCGCGAGGAGGACCAGCTTGCCGCCGCGCACTTGGGGGAGCGCCGAACCCGTGGAGCTGAACGTGAGGTCGACGTCGCCCGAGATCAGCGCCGCGAGCGCCTCCCCGGTGCCCTTGAACGGCACGTGCAGCAGGTCCACGCCGGCGGCGAGCTTGAACGCCTCGCCCGCGATGTGCTGGATGCTGCCCACGCCGGAAGACGCGAACGAGAGCTTGCCGGGATTGGCCTTGGCGAACTTGATGAGCTCCGGCACGTCCTTGAACTTGTGCTTCGGGTGATGGCAGAGCATCTGCGGCGTGATGCCGATCAGCGCGATGGGCGTGAAGTCCGCCACCGGGTCGAATCGTCCCTTGGCCACCAGAAGCGGGCCGATGGCGTTCGAATTGATGTGCGCGAGCTGCAGCGTGTAGCCATCGGGCGGCGACTTGGCCACGATGTCGGAGGCGATGGTGCCGGTGGCGCCGGTCTTGTTCTCCACCACCACCGCTTGCCCCAGCTTCTCGGGCAGCTTGCTCGCCACCAGGCGCGCCATGGCATCGGCGCCGCCCCCGGGCGGAAAGCCCACCAGGATCTTGATCGGCTTCTGCGGCCAGGCGCCCTGCTGCCCCCAGGAGGGCAGTGCCGCGGCGGCGGCGAGCGCGCCACCTGCGGCGATGAACTGGCGTCGTTGGATCGGTCTTTTCATGGGATCTCCTCGAGGTGTTCTTGTGTGGGGCGCTGCGAATTCGGTGAATCAGGCCGCGGCGAGCGCGGGGACCAGCACCCAGCCTTCCATCAAACGCCGGGCGCTGCGGCTCATGACGGCTTTCGAGACCTTCCATTCGCCGCCCTGTTGCGCGGCCTCGGCGCCGACGGTGAGCGTGCCCGAGGGGTGGCCGAAGCGCAGGCGCTCGGGCTTCGTGCCCGGGCGCAGGTGCTGGTGGACCATCGTCCCGGGGATGGCTCCGGCCACCGCGATGGCGACGGCTCCGGTGCCGGTCATCGCAT
>JANMHV010000381.1:0-18823 GCA_031375445.1 Burkholderiales bacterium
ACAAAGGGCGTCGTTGGCACCGCTTAGGGGTCTGTCCCCTAAGGTTCTCCTATGCTGCAACGCACAATTAAGGGGCGCCGCGCACCTCAGCCGAGCATCGAGGTCACGTCGATCACCTGGCGCGCGGCCTCGCCGAGGCGGAGATTCCGCTCCATCGCCAGCTTGCGCAAGGCGGTGAACGCCTCCTCCTCGGACATCGAGCGTTGCTTCATCAGGATGCCCTTGGCGCGCTCGACGACCTTGCGATCGGCGAGCGTGCGCTTGGTGTCGTCCAACTCGGCGCGCAGGCGCTGGTCGGCGTCGAAGCGCTCGATCGCGACCCGCATGATCGGATTCAGGCGTCCCGGCGCGATGCCGTCGACGATGTAGGCCGAAACCCCCGCGCGCAGGGCGGCGCGGATCGCTTCGTCACCGGAGTCCTCGGTGAAGATCACCACCGGGCGCGGCGCCGCGGAAGACACCGCCGCCAACTGCTCCAGCACGTCCCGGCTCGGGCTGTCGGTGTCGATCAGCACTACGTCGGGCTTGTGCTCCGCGACTCCCTTCAACAACTCGAGGGACGATTCCAGGGTGCACGCGACCTCGACCCCGGGCACCTGGGATAACGCGTCGCGCAGGGAGGAGGCCCGGTCCGGGCGGTCGTCGACCAGGAGGACCTTCAGCTTCTTCATGGCATGACCAATGCAAGCGTCATGCCACGGCCCCCAAACAAAAGGGCCCCTCGGCGGGGCCCTCCGGTCGCAGCCCTGGTGGCGCTTACTTCTTGCGCGAATCCACCGCGGCGAGGCGGGTATTCGCGGCGTCGCCCTTCTCACGCTTGGCGGTCACCTGGATCGTTTCCATCTTCACCACATCGGCGTCGGGAGCGGCCGCGACGAAGTTCGTCGGGCGCTTGGCCGTCACCACGATTTTTTCCATCTTGACTACATCCTGGCCACCGGCGACATCCTCGAGCTGCTGGTCGGAGAGCTCGCCGTTTTGCTGCTGGTTCTTGGTCGTCATCTCAGTGTCTCCTGCTGGGTTGTCCTCGAATCTGGATGCAACTATACCCCCGACTTTCCGTGCCGCTCTGTGGAATTTTCACCATTACGGGTGCTGAAACAACGGCCCAACCCCGCCTCCATATGCACCCTCCTTTTCGCGGCGGGCACCGAATCAAGGAGTTACGCCACCTGCCGCGCGAGGAGCGCGGCGAAGGGCCCGTGGGCGGCGGCGAGCGCCTCGAAGGTGCCCTGCTCGACGATGCGGCCCTGGTCCAGCACCACGATGCGGTGGGCGCCGCGTACGGTGTTGAGGCGGTGCGCGATCACCACCCGGGTGGCCGACAGCGCGTGGAGGCCCTCCAGCACCTTGGCCTGGGAGAGGTTGTCGAGGGCGCTGGTCGCCTCGTCCAGCAGCAGGATGCGCGGCTTGCCGACCAGGGCGCGCGCGATCAGCACGCGCTGGCGCTGCCCGCCGGAGAGCGTGCTCAGGCCCTCGCCCACCACGGTGTAGAGGCCCATCGGCATCGCCTCGATGTCGGCGGCGAGTCCGGCATCGCTCGCCGCCTGCGCCACTTCCTCGACGCTCGCGCGCGAGGCCCCGGCGATGTTGGCGAGGAGGTCGCCCGCCCACAGGCGCCCGCCCTGCAGCACGGTGCCGATGCGCCCGCGCAGGTGGCGCAGGTCCAGCTTCGCGACGTCGCGCCCGTCATAGCGCACCGCACCGCTCGCGGGCGCCTCGAAGCCCAGCAGCAGTCGCAGGAGCGTGGATTTACCGGAACCGCTGGCGCCCACGATGGCGACGAACTCGCCGGGAGCGATTTCGAGGGACACGTCGTGCAGCACCTCGGGACCGTCGGGATAGGCGAACGAGACGTGGTCGAGCGTGATGGCGCCCGCGGGGTCGTGGCGCTCGCTGCCGCCGCTCGAATCCTCGGACCGCGTCTCGAGGATCGGCCGTGCGCGGTCCCACACGGGCTTCAGGTTCACGAGGTCGAGCGCCGTGGTGACCAGCGTGTGCGTGGCGCCGAGCAGCCCGAAGAGCGCGGCGTGGAAGGCGACGAAGTCGCCGGTGGTGAAGGCGTTGGCGGCGGGCATTCGCCACGCCATCCACAGCACCAGCATCGTCGCCGCCGGGATCAGCACGCTCATGATCACCGCCTCCCGGTTCTCGAGCTTCGCCGCATCGCCGTTGGCGTCGCGGAAGTCGCTGTAGGTGGCCCGCCAGCGCGCGTAGGCACGCGGCTCCGCCGCCGCCGCGCGCAGCTTGGCGATGCCCGCGAAGAGCTCGTAGGTCATGCCGCCGAGCCTCCCGTCGAGCGCCTCGACGCGCGGGCCGACGCGCAGGCGCAGAACCCCGATCACCGTCGAGACCGCGACCACCAGCACGACGATGGTGCTGGCCGCGAGGGTGAGGCGCGGGCTGTACGCGAGCATGAGGCCCAGGCTCGAGAAGAAGAACATCGCGGTCACCACGGTGCCGATGAGCGAGCCGGTCATGGCGCGCTGGACCGTTCCCAGCGCTCCCATGCGCAGCGCCAGGTCGCCGCTCGAGAAGCGCCGGAAGAAGGCGGCGGGCGCGGAGATCACGCGGTCGATGAGGGCCGCCTGCATCGCGACCCCGAGGCGCCCCTCGAAGCGCATCACCGCGATCGACTTCAACGTGTCGAGGCCGACCAGCGCGACGCCCGCGACTCCGAGGGCGCAGATGATGGACCACAGGGTGCGCGCGTCACCGGCGGGGATGGCGCGGTCGATGAGGTAGCCCGTGGCCACCGGCGCCACCAGGGCGGCGAGCGCCGAGGCGAGGCCCGCGAGCATCAGCATCAGCAGGTCGCCGCGGCCCTGCTGGAACGCGAAGCGCAGCACGTCGCGTGCCTGCAGGGCGCGATCGGGGAAGCGGCGGTGGAACGTGAAGGCGAACGGGGCGAGGCGTTCGGCCACGTGGCCATCGACGCGCCACTCGACGGTGGTGGCGATGTCGGGATAGGCGGCCAGCATGCGGTAGCCGCCGAGGCGTTCCGGGATCAGCGCCACCCACCCGGTGCTGCTGCCGTGGGGCGCGGGCGCTTCGCCGCGCGGCACCAGCCTGCGGTCGGCCACGCGCGCCAGCATCGGCCCGCTGGCCTCACGCCACCAGTTGCCGTCGAGCTTCACGCGCCGCGTGCGGTAGCCCGCGCGTGCGGCCCACGCCTCCACGGCTTCGTCGGGATCCTCGTAGCGGGCGGTCGCGGGGTCATCGGCCTTCTCGGCCGGTGCGGGCGCGTGCGGCAGGCGCAGCAGGCGGATCGCCGCCGGCAGCGTGGTGGCCTTGAGCGAGAGCCCCGGGTCGACGGTCGTCACGCGCTGTCCGAGGCCACGAGGGCGGCATAGCGTCCGCCGGGAATGGCAGCGAGCTCGGCATGGGGGCCGCGCTCGACCACGAGGCCGCCGTCGAGCACCACGATCTCGTCGGCGTCGCGCACGGTGGAGAGGCGGTGCGCGACCACGAGCGTGGTGACCTGGCGGCGTCGCAGGTTCTGCTCGACGCGCGCTTCCGACGCGGGGTCGAGGGCGCTGGTGGCCTCGTCGAGGATCAGCAGCGCCGGGTCGCGCACCAGGGCGCGCGCGATCTCGAGGCGCTGGCGCTGGCCGCCGGAGAGGTTGCGCGCCCCTTCCTGCAGCGGCGTGTCGAGGCCGGCGTCGCGCTGGAGGATGTCCGCGTCGATGGCCGCGTCGCGCATCGCGGCGACCAGCGACTCCTCCGGTGCTGCTTCCCAGAGCGTGAGATTCTCGCGCACGTTGCCCTCGAACAGCACCACGTCCTGGTCCACGTAGGCGACGGCGCGGGCGATGTGCGCGCGCTCGTAGCCCTCGCGCGGCTTGCCGTCGAAGAGGATCTCGCCGCTCCAGGGATCGTGGAGCCCGGCCGCGAGCTTGGCCACGGTGGACTTGCCCGAACCCGAGGCCCCCACCAACGCCACGCGACCCCCGGGGCGCAGCGTGAGGGAAAAGTCGCGCACCAGGGGAGGTGCGTTGCGGTCGTACCCGAAGGTGACGCCGCGGAACTCGAGCGCGCCGGAAAGCCGCGGGGCGGGCGAGGGGGCCGGGGGTGATGCCACCGCCACGCCCGGCTGGGTGCGGTGGTTCAGCACGTCGTCGAGGCGCGAGAGGTCCCCCTTCAACGTCTGCAGCTTCTGCGTGGCGCCGAAGAGGGCGAGGAGGGGTGCGGTGAAGCCCGCCAGCAGCACCTGGAACGCCACCAGGTCGCCCACGCTCATCGCCTTGCGCATGATGAGCCACGCGCCGAGCCCCAGCACCGAGAGGTGCGCCACCAGCCCCAGCAGAGCCGGCGCTTGTCCGATGGTGAGCATGAAGCGCTGCGCCTTGAGCGTCGCGTTCACGTACTGCGCGTGCTGGCCGAGCCACTTGAGGAAGAGGGCGGCTTCCTGGCCGCCGGCCTTGATGGTCTCGATGTTCGCGAGCCCGCCGGTGGCCATGCCGGCCAACTTGCCCGCCTGCACCGAGAGCTCCTGCGAGATCTCGGCGGTGCGGCGCGTGAGCACGCGCCACGCGAGGAGCTCGATGCCGACGCACACCACCACGATCGCGGTGAGCAGCCCGCTCATCCGCACCATCAGCACCAGGAAGAACGCGGCGGTCACGAACGAGAGCGCCAGCCCCGCGAGGTCGCTCGAGATGGTTTCGGCCACGCGCTCGTTCAGGTCCACGCGCGCCGCGATCTCGCCCGCGGAGCGCTGCGAATAGAACGACATCGGCAGCGCGAGGGCATGGGCGAGGAAGCGCCCGGCGCTGTCCCGCGCCGCGCGGCCGAAGGTGTCCATCAGGAGGCGCGCCTGCAGCGACACCATCCAGGTGCGGAAGATGGCGGCGAGCGCCAGGCCCGCGATGAGGGGTATCGCCGAATCCTCGAGGCGCGCCACCAGCACCTCGTCGACGAAGCGGCCGAGGAACCACGGCATCGCGATGCCCGGGATCACGAGCAGGAGGCCGAGGAAGAACGCGAGGCCCACGGCGGTGCGGAAGCCGTCGAGGTAGCGGGCGAGGGAGCGCACCACCGAGGGCGGCTTGCCGCCGGGCTTGAAGTCGGGTTCCGGCTCGAAGGTGAGGACGACTCCGGTGAAGGCCTGGTCGAACGCGGTCGCGTCGACGCTGCGGCGCCCGCGCGCGGGATCGTTCAGGAACGCGCGGCCGTCGCGGAAGCCCTCGAGCACAACGAAGTGGTTGAAGTTCACGAACACGATGGCGGGGAGCGGCAGCGTGCCGAGGTCCGCGGGCTCCTTCCTGAAGCCGCGTGCGACGAGGCCGTGGGCGCGCGCCGCCTTGAGGAGCCCGCTCGCCTTGCTGCCGTCGCGGCTCACGCCGCAGTCCACGCGCATCTGCTCCAGCGGCACCCAGCGGCCGTGGAAGGCGAGCACCATGGCAAGCGCCGCGGCGCCGCACTCGACGCTTTCCAGCTGCAGCACCGTGGGCGTGCGGCGCACGCCCCCGGCCGGCCTTATCGCGTCGGCAACAGCCATGCCGCGAAGGCAGCGACGCCGGCGAGGGTCAGCGCCACCGCGGCGAGGAGCCAGCGCGGGTAGCGGGGAAGCGCCACGCGCTCGTCGAGGCGATCCGGGGAGGCCAGGCGGTCCAGCGCCGCCTTGCGGAAGATCGAGTCGTCGGCCAAGGTCCTAGCCCGCGAGGCGCCGCAGCATGCGCTCGAAGCGCGCGCCGGCGAGGTGGACGTTCTCCAGCAGGTCCTCGTTCAGCTCGTCCTTGGCGTGGGGATCCTCGGCGTTCGCCCCGTAGCCGTAGCGCATCGTGGTCTGGCGCATGCGGTCGGCCATGAAGACGCAGAGCGCGCGGTAGAAGCGCGAGGCGAACGGCAGGTCCGTGGCGAGCTTGTCGCGCACCATCGCATCCGGGAGGCTCAGGACCGTGGTGAGGGTTTCGACTTCCACCGAGACCGCGGTGGGCGCCGGGTCCACCAGCGACATCTCGCCGATGATCTCGCCGGATTCGAGCTTGGCGATGATGTCGCCCGACTTCGACTTGATCTGCAGGCGACCGTCGAGGACGAAGTAGAGGTTGTCGACGCGCGAGCCCAGCGGGATGAGGGTAGTGCCCGGGTCGAGCACGCGCCGCTGGCCCGATGATGCGAGCCACTCGACGTCCGCGTCGGAGAGCACGCTGAAGATGAACAGGACCTTGCGCACGCCGCACCTCCCGCTTGTCGTTGTGCGGGAGTTTAGCGCGGCGCCGGCCGCGCCACCGGCCGCGGTGGCCGGCGGCGCGCCTCAGCGCGGGTAGAGGGGACGCCCGAGGAGGTCCCAGTCGACGTTCGGCTCCTGGTACACCTGCGCCTGGCCCGCGATCGCGAGGCCGTTCATCGTGAGCATGAAGACGCGCCCGCTCGCATCGTCGAACCACACGATGTCCGCGCGCCCGTCGCCGTTGTAGTCGCCCAGCGCGGCGATGCGCCATGCGAGGTTGCTTTCGACGTACACCAGGCCCTGGCTCGCGATCGTGGCGCCTTCCATCAGCATCATGTACACCTCTCCGGTAGAGGTGTTGCGCCACAGGATGTCGCTCTTGCCGTCGCCATTGAAGTCGCCGGCGCCGACCACCTGCCAGCCGATGTTGGGCTCCTGGTAGAAGAGCGCGCCGCTCACCGGGGGCAGTCCCGCGATGCCGGCGACGTTCAGCGTCATGAGGTACAGCGATCCGGTGCTCGCGTTGTGCCACAGCAGCTGGTTCTGGCGGCCGCTGCCGGAGAAGTCGCCGCTCGCGACGATGCGCCAGCTGAGGTTCGGTTCGTGGTAGATGAACCCCTGCTGCCGGATGGCCGGGCCGTCGAGGAGCATGTAGTAGACCTGCCCGGTCGACGAATTCCACCACACCAGGTCGGAGCGGCCGTCGCCGTCCAGGTCGGGCGCGGCGACGATCTTCCACGCCGCGTTGGTCTCGGTGTAGAAAACCACGCCGCCGGCCACCGTGCCGCCGGTGTTGAACGTCATCTGGAAGATCTGCCCGGTGGCCATGTTGCGCCACAGGAGGTCGCCCACGCCGTCGCCGTTGAAGTCGCCGTCGGCCACGATCGCCCAGTTGAGGTCCGGCTCGGTGTGGACCACCGCGCCGGACTGGATGGTCGTCCCCGCCATGAGCATGCGATAAACCTGGCCGTTGGCGCGGTTGTACCAGAGCAGGTCGCTGCGGGCATCCCCGTTCAGGTCCTGCTCCACGCGAGAATGCGGCACCACGACGTTCGAGGGCGCCGACACGGTGCTGGTGCCGGTCGCGTTGATGGCGACGACGGTGAAGGTGTAGGCCGCCCCATTGGTGAGCCCGGTCACGGCGATCGGTGAACCGGTACCCGTGGCGGTGCCGCCCGGGGGATCCGAGACCACGCGATAGGACGTCACCGGCGCGCCACCCGAAGACAGGGGCGCGCGGAAGGCTACCTGCGCGGTTCGGTCGGAACCGGTCGCCGACACGTTTACCGGAGGCGTCGGCGCTGTCGTGGTGTTCGGGACTTCGCTCGCGCCTTTCGCGCCAACCTGGCCGTAGTTGGCGGGCGAGTACCCGCCGAGGCCTCCGGCGCCTTGCGAGAGATTGACAACGTTCGCGGCGATGGCCGCCGAGGCGTTGCGGTAGACGATGCCGTAGCTCGGCCCGCCGCCGCCGCCGCCGCCGCTGCCCCCATTGCCGCCATATCCGCCCCAGCCGCCGACGCCGCCCATGCCGCCGTCGTCCTGCTCGCCGCTGCCGCCGTACACGGTGCCGCCCGCACGCCCGCCGGCGCCGCCGAGGCCGCCACGGTCCGAATTGCCGCCATTTCCCCCAACCTTCGGAATGATGGTGTTGCCGACGATCTGCGTGCCGGATCCGGCCGAATTCACGATCACGCCGAACGAGCCGCCGCCGCCGGTGCCCCCGAAGCCGCCGCTGCCGGCCTCGCCGCCGCCCCCGCCGCCACCTCCCGCGCTGCCGTAGCTGTTGCAGTTATTGGTGCCGCCCCCGCCGCCGCCGCCGCCGCCGGCGCCATTGCCGTGCCCGCCGGAGCCGCCGTTGCCCCCACTGGCGGGCTGGAACAGCGTGCCGGACAGGACGATTGCCGCGGTGCCGCCGGCGCCGTGGGGACCGATGACGCCGTTAGCGCCATCCCGGCCGTCCTGGCCGTCGTTGCGTTCGGGCCCCCCGATGCCGCCGGACCCGGCGCCATTCACGGAGAAATAGGGCGCATCGGGAGCTTTGTCGCCAGTTTCAGACCCGAAGCCCGGGAACCCGCCACGCGAGCCATAACGATCCGCCACCGGGCTCGCCCCGCCACTGCCCGGAATCGGCCGCGCGCAGAGGCCGCAGAAGAAGCCGCCGCTCTGGCATCCCCCCTGGCCCGTGGTGCCATTGCCACCGGGGCGGCCGTCGATGCCGCGCCCGCCCGGGTTTCCGTTGGCGCCATTGCCGGGACGGATCACGTTGTAGCGCAGGCGCAGGTTGCCGACGATATTCCCCAGGCGCACGCCGTAGGAGCTCTGCCCGATTCCGACCGCGTTGGACGAGATGAGCTGGAAGCCTTCGACGTAGCCGTCACCCGCGTACCCGTCAGTGGCCAGGGCCGTGGTGGTGGGCGACGCGATGGTGGTGATGTTGAGCGGCGAGCGCTGCCATAGCGCCGGTTCATAAAGGCCGAAGAGGCTCACGCCGCTTGCGAGCGTCACGCTCTCCGGATAGGTGCCGGCGGCGACCAGGACGTGTTTTCTGGTCGCGTGGGCCGCGGCCGCGTTGATTCCCTTGCCGATGGTTGCGAAGGGGGCGGCCATCGTGCCGGGGTTCGCGTCGGAGCCCGACGGAGCCACGAAAAACGATTTCTCGATGTCCCCGTCGATGCCGTCGCAGTTGGCGTCGATGAACGCGGCGTCGGGAATGTCTTCGGCGGGCGCGCAGGTGCCCCACGAGGGAAGCGGCGCGGCAAGCGTGAGGAGGAGCGCGAGGAACAACTTACCGGCGGGCGGACGCATGGACACCTCCTGGGTGTGCGCGTCGGCCGCCTTCTGGGGTGGGGCTCTGACGATTCGATCGGAGCCCGTTTGTAGGCTCTTAGCGGCCCGTGCGTCAATAGACCTTTCCGCACTCCCTGCTGGGAGGAGTCCAGGACTCCTCTTGCAGGGACGCGGGAATGCTGGTGCCGGGAGGGGGAATCGAACCCCCACGATGTTGCCACCGCGGGATTTTGAGTCCCGTGCGTCTACCAATTCCGCCATCCCGGCCGGGAGAACGAAGCTCGAAATTATAATCGACCCGATGCGCCTTTCCGACTTCGATTACGACCTGCCCCCCGAGCTCATCGCCCAGCACCCCGCTCCCGAGCGCACCGCGAGCCGCCTGCTGCACGTGGAGGGGGGCACCGGCACCCTCGTCGACCGGGCCTTTCTCGAGTTGCCGGGGTTGCTGGCACCGGGCGACCTGCTGGTGGTGAACGACACCCGCGTCATCAAGGCGCGCCTCTACGGGCGCAAGGACACGGGCGGCGAGCTGGAGGTGCTGGTGGAGCGGGTGCTCGACGAGCGTCGCGTGCTGGCGCAGGTGCGCTCGAGCAAGCCGTTGAAGGAGGGCCGGCGGGCGCTCCTGGCGAATGGCGCCATCGGCGCCACGATGCTGGGACGCCACGGCGACTTCTTCGAGCTCGAGCTCACCGGCGGCGCGGTGCTCGACCTGCTGGCCGCCCATGGCGAGGTACCGCTACCGCCCTACATCACCCACGAGGCGGTGGATGAGGACGAGGGCCGCTACCAGACGGTGTACGCGCGGGTGCCGGGAGCAGTAGCAGCTCCCACTGCGGGATTGCATTTCGACGAGCCGCTGCTCGCGGCGCTGCGCTCGCGGGGCGTGGAGTTCGCGAGCATCACCCTGCACGTGGGCGCCGGCACCTTCCAGCCGGTGCGCGAGGACGACGTCTCGCGCCACGTGATGCACTCGGAGTGGTACAGCGTGCCGCAGGCCACGGTGGATGCGATCGCCACGGCCAGGGAAAAAAACGGGCGCGTCGTGGCGGTGGGGACCACCGCGCTGCGCGCCCTGGAATCGGCCGCCGCCAGGGAGGAGGGGCTGGCGGCCGGTGCTGCGGAAACCCGCCTCTTCGTCACGCCGGGATATGAGTTCAAGGTGATCGACCGGCTGGTTACCAATTTCCACCTGCCGCGCTCGACGTTGCTGATGCTGGTGTCCGCTTTCGCGGGCACCGATACCATCCGCAGCGCTTATGCGCATGCGGTGCGCGAGCGCTACCGCTTCTTCAGCTACGGCGACGCAATGCTCCTCGAACGCCAATAATTGGGTCAGAACAGATTTTCCCCGGGGAAATTCTGTTCTGACCCAATTATTTTCACCAGGTGTTGGTCAGGCGGTGGCGCAGTTCGTAGAGCGCCTCGTCGCGCGGCGTGATGCGCGGCAGGGGCTCGAGCGGCGCAAGCTCGACCGGCGGGCGCTCGAGGCGCGTCGCGGCGCTCTCGAGGAGCGAAGCGATCCATCTCAGTCCATCGGCTTGCCAGGCGGTGCGGGTCATGGGGATTCCTCCAGCTAGTTGAGGGGGTTGGGTTGGCACGGGCTGTCGCCGAGGGCGATCCATGCGGGCTCGAGCGCCTGCACCACGGTGCGGCCGGCGCGGGAGACGACGTGGCTCTTGCCGGGCGAGACGATGTGGTCCTTGGCGCTGCCTTCTTCCGTCACCCACACGGCGCCGTAGCGTGCGCGGATGCATGTGCCGCGGGCGTCGTCGAGACTCACTACCTGGCCGGGTTCGAGGGCGAATAGCGGGGATGCGAGTTCGAGTTGCATGGCGCGGCTCCTTGCGGGTGGGGATCGATGCATGCAGAATGCGCATCGAAGTGGCGCCAGTTTCCCTCCCGCCCGAGAGTCGGGCAAACGAATTCGCCGCATGTTTCGCATGAGGTAAATGCATGCCAAACCTCCATCACCGCGTCCTCCCACCGCTGGACCTGCTGCGCGGGTTCGAATCCGCCGCGCGCCTGCTCTCGTTCACGCAGGCCGCGTCGGAGCTCTTCATCACCCAGTCGGCGGTGAGCCGGCAGATCCAGGCGCTGGAGGAGTTCATGGGTGTCGCGCTCTTCGAGCGCCGCCACCGCTCGCTCGTGCTCACCGAGGCGGGCGCCCTCTACTACCGCGCCATCGCGCCGATCCTCGACCAGGTGCGCGACGCCACGCAGCGGGTCCGCGAGATCCGCACCGGCCACGTGCTCACCGTCACCACCACCGTGTCTTTCGCCTCCACGTGGCTGGTGCCGCGCCTGTCACGCTTCCGCAAGCTGGAGCCGCGCATCGATGTCCGCATCAAGGCGACCCAGGAAGTGGTGGACCTCGAGCGCGAGGGCATCGACCTTGCCATCCGCGATTGCCCCGCCAACAACGTGCCGCGCGGGGCGCTGTACCTGATGGGCGAGCACCTGGCCGCGGTATGCAGCCCGGAGTACGCACGTGAAGCCAAGGCGGCGAAGAAGCCCCTCGCCCGCCCCGAGGACCTGCGCCACCACTTGCTGCTGGTGATGCACGATCCCCAGGGCCGCTTCCCGTGGATCTCGTGGCCGGCGTGGCTGGAAGCGATGGGCGTGGAGGAGCTGACGCCCGCCGGCACCATCGCCTTCGACTTCTACGACCAGGTGGTGAACGCCGCGATGCATGGGCAGGGGGTGGCCCTCGGCCGCATGTCGCTCGCGGGGCGCTACCTGCGCGAAGGCCAGCTGGTCGCGCTCTTCGGGCGCGAGCAGAAGCTCGCGCGCGCCTTCCACGCGGTGATGTCGCGCGAGGCGAAGGATCGCTCGGAAGTGCAGCGCTTCGTCGACTGGCTGCGCACGGAGATCGCGCGCGACGCGGCCGGGGGCGATGAGTAGCGCGCAAGCGAAAACGGCAGCCGCGAAGGCTGCCGTTGGCTTGGCACCGCCGGAGCGCTAGCTCGCGAGTTGCCGGGGGCTCGACGCCTCGCGCTGGTTGATGCGCGAGTTGGCCGAGACGTGCTGGCGCAGGAACTCCATCTGGTCGGCGAGGATGCGGCGGTTGGCGAGGATCAGGAACTCCGCGCGGTTGGGCACGTAGGGCGCGTAGAGCAGGTGCATGTGCGCCTCTTCCGGCGTGCGGCTGCCCTTCTTCTGGTTGCACGCACGGCATGCCGTCACCACGTTCATCCAGGTGTCGCGCCCGCCGCGGGACATCGGCAGGATATGGTCGCAGGTGAGGCGGAAGGGCGAGAAGTCGTGGCCGCAGAAGGCACACATGAAGCGGTCGCGGTTGAAGAGCTCGCGGTTGTTGAGCGGCGGGATCGAGTTGAAGCCCTTGATCGCGAGCGCCTTGCCGCGGATGGCGATGATCGAATTGGCGGTGATGCTCGAGCGCTCGCCGGTACGATGGCAACGGCCGCCCCAGACCGTGAAGGCCTCGCGTCCCAGCTCCCACGCCACGCGTTCCTTGGCGTAGTACCAGACCGCCTGCTGCCAGGTGATCCAGCGATGCGGCACGCCGTGCTGGTCGAGGGTGAGGATGAGGGGGTGGCTTCTCGTCATCTCCGCGTTTTTGCCAGTTAAATCGCTAACTTGGATAATACTCCTCGACCAATCTACCAAATAAACCGCGAAAGAACCAAGCCATGAGCCTGAACCTCGTCGATGCCGGACGCGACCTCGCCAACGACTTCAACGTCGTGATCGAGATTCCCATGCACGCCGACCCCATCAAGTACGAGGTCGACAAGGCCACCGGGGCCATGTTCGTGGACCGGTTCGTGTCGACTTCGATGCACTACCCGTGCAACTACGGCTACGTGCCGCGCACCCTCTCCGACGACGGCGACCCCGTCGATGTCCTGGTGATCACCCCCTTCGCCCTGATGCCCGGCGTGGTCGTGCGCTGCCGCCCGATCGGGCTGCTGAAGATGGCCGATGAGGCGGGGGGGGACACCAAGATGCTCGCGGTGCCGATCGACCGGCTGACACCCCTCTACCGGCACATCGAGACGTTCCGGGACCTGCCGGAGCTCACCCTCTCCCAGATCACCCACTTTTTCGCCCACTACAAGGACCTGGAGCCGGGCAAGTGGGTGCGGATCGACGGCTGGGCCGGCCCTGAGGAGGCGCGCCAGGAGATCGTGGACGGGGTGAAGCGCTACAAGGCGCCGAAGGCGGCCAAGGGCGGGAAGGCGGAGAAGGCGGCCAAGGTGGCCAAGGTGGCAAAGCCGGAGAAGACCGCGAAAAAGCGGTAAGACGCAGGCGCTTTGCACGACCCACAGGCATGAAGATCCCCTGCCTGCTGCTCGCCATGGCCGCCACGCCCGCTTTCGCGCTCGATTGCCCCGCAACCGTCTCGCCTTCGCACACGGTGGCGCTGGTGGAGCTCTACACCTCGGAAGGCTGCTCGAGCTGCCCGCCCGCCGACCGGTGGTTGTCGCGGCTGCCCTCGCCCGCGACCCAGCCGCGCTTCATTCCGGTGTCGTTCCACGTGAGCTACTGGGATTACATCGGCTGGAAGGATCGCTTCGCGGACGCGCGCTTCACCGAGCGGCAGCGAGCGGTCGCGGAAATCCTCGGGGCGCGAAGCGTCTACACCCCTCAGGTGGTCCTGGCGGGCCGCGACCTGCGCACCTGGAGCCACGAGGCGGAGTTCGAGCGCGGCGTGCAGGCGGCGAATGCAACGCGGGCGCGTGCGAGGCTCGAGGTGACCGCCCGGCGCCAGCAGGGGGTCGATGCCGGTATCGTGGCGAACGTGCGCGCCGAGGCCTCGCCCGGCGTGCCGACGCAGGATCTCGGGGTCTTCACGCTGCTGGTTCAGGACGGCCTTTCCAGCCGGGTCACCGCGGGTGAGAACCGAGGCGAATTGCTGCGGCACGACCACGTGGTGCGCGACCTCATGGCCTCCTCCGGCTGGAAACGGGGACAGCCCAGGGTGGAGACGGAAGCCGTGTTTCAGCCCAGGCCGGACTGGAGGCCCGAGAACCTCTCGGTGGTCGCCTTCGTGCAGGATCTGAAGAGCGGCCAGGTGCTGCAGGCGGTTGCCGCGCCCCTCTGCCGCTAGGGAGGGTCTGGTCTATTCACGGGGTCTGAGACGGGTCGATTTCGGTGCATGGATCAGACCCTCCCTAGGCGGGGAGCGGATCCGCCCGGGCGGAGCGCCAGCCGAGGAACGCGAGGAGCGCCAGCGCCGCCAGGATCGCCACCATCCCCACCGCCTCGAGCGGCTGCGGCCGCTCGCCCAGCTGGATCGCGGAGCCGATCACCGCCACCACCGGGATGCCGAGCGAGTTGAGCCCCATGATGCCGGCCGGCGTATGGGCGAGCACCCAGGTCCACAGCCACCAGCCCAGGGCCGTGGCGAGGATCGCCGAGAAGGCGAGGGTCCAGGCGAACTCGAAGTTCCAGTCGATCGGGGCGTGCGGATGCAGGAACGCGAGCGCCGTGAGGGCCGCGAAACCCACGCAGAGCTGCCACGCGGTGAAGAGCAGGGGATCGCCCGCCGCGACCGGGAATTTCTTCGACAGCACCGCGGTGAACGCCCAGACCGCCCCCGCCGCCACCGCGAGGAGGCTGCCGACGAGGCTCACGAGGTTCCACGGCGCCACGATGAGTGTCAGCCCCGCGAACGCGAGCGCCACCGCGATCCACTGCGCCCCGCGCATCCGCTCGCCGATCATGAAGTGCGCGAACACGATCATCCAGAAGGGCATGGTGAAGACCAGCACCGAGGTCTTGCCGGGGCCCGCGTACAGCAGCGCGAAGTGCGAGAGGCCGACGAAGAGTGCGACCTGGACCAACCCCAGCACGATCGCCATGCGGTAGCTGGGGAGCGCGAGGGACCGGCCGCGCAGGCGCACCACCGCGAACAGGAGGGCGGCGCCGATGCCGACGCGCAGGGAGGCGAAGTCGAACGGGTGCGCGTGCGCGAGTGCCATCTTCATCACCACCCAGGAATAGCCCCAGATCAGGATCATCGCCGCCAGCGCGGCGACGGAGGCGGGACGCTCGCGGGTCACGCGGTGGCCGGCGGGGCGGGACGGGAGCGGATGGTGAGCTTCTCGCCGTCGGGCGAATTCCAGCGCAGGCTGCCGCGATCGAGGTCCTCGACCTGGGCCACCACCAGCGCGTCGAAGCCGCCTTCCGGGGCCGGCGTCGCGGACACGATCATCCCGGCGGCCTGGTCGCCGAGCGTGGTCCCATAGACGTTCTGGCCCGGGGCGGGGCGCACGGCACCGTCGATGTGGGCCATCGCCATGCGCTTCTTCAGGATGCCGCGGTACTGGGTGCGCGCCACGATCTCTTGGCCCGGGTAGCAGCCCTTCTTGAAGCTGACCCCCCCCACCAGCTCGAAGTTGGCCATCTGCGGCACGAAGGCCTCCTGCGTCGCGGCCACCACGGTGGGGATGCCGGCTTGGATCGCCTTCCATTCCCACGCATCGCTGCCGGTGGGCATGGCGTGGGCCTCCAGCCGGTTCCACAGGGCGGGGGCGTTCTCGCTCGGGGCGAGGATCACGAAGCGCTCGGCGTCGAGGGCGATGATGGCCGCCCCGTCCTTCTGCACCGAGCGCATCGGGTCGGGGGTGTGGCCGAACTCGCGCGCCGCGATCACGCCGGCGGTCCTGCCGGCGAAGCCCATCGGGACGTACCACTTGGAGACGTCTTCGATCTTCACCTTCGAGCGCAGCACGTACATCGAGAGCTTCTTCGCCACGCTCGCGGCGACGTCGGCGGGGAGCAGCAGGAAATACCCGTCCGCGCGTTTCCACAGCAGGAAGGTCGCGAGAAGCCGCCCCTTGGCCGAGCACCAGCCGTTCCACTGCGCCGAGCCCTGCACCAGGGCCTCGACGTCGTTGGTGAACTGCCCGTGCAGGAATTTGGTGGCGTCGTCCCCCGTCACGTGCAGCAGCGCGTTGTGCGAGAGGTCGGCCACGATGGTGCCGTCGCGCGCGGCCGCAAGCTCGGCCGCGGCATTGCCGAGGTCGGGGGTGCCCGTGGCGGTGGGAATCGCTCCACGGCTCACGAGGAAGGCCTGCCAGGACGACATGGGGGAAAGATGGAGCCGGTAGCTTGCGTCCTCAATTATAGCGGCCGGGGCCGTGCGGTCGTCTTCGCGCTGGCACTCGCCACGGGCGCGGTGGTGTTCGCCACGCCTCTGCCGGTGCTCCTTCGGGCCGCGGTGCTCGCCTGGGTCGGGGGGGTGGGGTGCCTCGCGCTGCGCTCGCTCGGGCGGTGGCAGGGCCTGCGGCTTGCGGCCGATGGGGCGGTCGAGGTGTGCGATCTCGATGGCACCTGGCACGCCGGCCAGGTCCGCGCCGGCTCCTTTGTGCTGCCCGCGCTCACGATCGTGCGCTGGCGTCCTCGCGGCTCGCGCTTCGACCGCACCGTGCTGCTATTGCCGGGGATGGTCGATCCCGACGCCTTCCGGCGCGTGCGCATCGCGCTTCGCTGGGAAAAACCTTAGGGGACAGACCACCAGTTGCGCCAGGCGAACCTTAGGGGACAGACCACCAGTTGCACCCTGCGAACCTTGGGGGACAGACCACAAGTTGCATTCCCTGGAATGAATTCATGTCGTCGGAATGCGATGGCAGCCGTTCTAACCGGCATGGCCCGACACGCGCGAATCGTCATTCCCGGAGTCCCCCTGCACGTCGTGCATCGGGGAAACAATCGCCAGAAGTGCTTTCGGCAGGAGGTCGACTACCGTGTGTACCTTCGTTCGCTCGAGACCCAGGCGGGAATGGAAGCGTGCGAAGTGCATGCGTACGTGTTGATGGGCAATCACGTGCACCTGCTGCTCACTCCCCATGCGGAAGACGCGCCGGCGCGATTCATGAAGGCCGTGGCGCAAAACTTCACGCAGTACGCCAATCGGCGTTACCGCCGGACCGGCTCGCTTTGGGAAGGCAGGTTCTGGTCGGGCCTCATCTGCGGCGATGACTACCTCCTGCGATGCCAACGTTATATCGAGCGCAATCCACCGCGGGCACGAATCGTCCAGGCGCCGGAGGACTACGCGTGGTCCAGCTGCACCTCGAGCCTCGGCATCGTGGACACCGCGAAATGGATCAAGCCCCACGCGGCATTCCTCGCCTTGGGTTCCGAGGCGCGCGAACGCTTCGAGCGGTACCGGCAATTTGTTTCCGCGGCGCCACCCCAGTTCGAGGTCGACGAGATCCGTGATGCGATCGCCGGCGGGTTTGCGTGGGGGGCGAAGGACGTCATCGAGGGATTGGCCGCGCTGGGGCATCGAGTCATCAGGAAGCGGGGACGTGCACAGGATCGATAAGGGGTTCACCTGCCGCAACTGGTGGTCTGTCCCCTAAGGTTCAGCTGCTGCAACTGGTGGTCTGTCCCCTAAGGTTTCCAGGGTTTCTTCCGCCAGGGCGAAGGCGGTGCTCATGCCGGTGCCGCTGGTGACGCAGACGAGCACGCAGCGCTCGGTGAGGGCCTCGCGCACCACGGGTTTCACTCGGGCTACGGGGTAGTGGCCCACCCAGCGCTCGATCACCTCCACGCGCGGCGAATCGAAGAGCGCACGCAGCTCATCCAGGATCAGCTCGTCAACGTGGGCGATGCCGAAGGGATCGGCACTGTCGGCATCGTGGTGGGAATCGCCCACGACCAGCGTGCCGTCGCTCGCCTGGGCGACGATGAGGTGGATGCCGTGCGCGAGCGCGTCGCGGCATTCGACCTCGACGCGCCGGGCGAGCGCCGCCGCCGAGGGCTGCATCGCGAAGCCTTCGTAACGCAGCAGGCTCAAGTCGGTCATCACCACGCCCGGCAGGCGGAAACCCGGTGCGGCGAGCCGCATCATCTGCAACTTGCATTGGGAAAGCCCCACGCGCTGCGCGAGCTCCGGCGCAAAGGTGGCGATCGCGGCGCCGGGGGCCACTACCACGGCGCCGGCTTCGATCGTCCCGCGCGCATGGCGTACGGAGGTCCCCTCGATCGCCAGCGCCGGGCAGCTCCACTGGAAGGCCACCCCGGCCGCTTCGAGCCACGCCGCGAGCCGGGGCAGGGCGTCGCGCGCCTCGACGCGCAGCTCGTGGGGCGAGGCGAGGGCGCCGGCGACCTCGGAGCCCAAGCCCGGTACCTGCGCGCGTGCTTCGCTTGCATCGAGCAGGGTGCAACCCGCGCCCATCGGCCCGGCGGCGAACTCCCGCAGCACCGCCAACGCCTCGTCACGCTGGGCGACGATGAAGGCGCCGCGCTGGTGTACCTCGATTCCCGCCGAAGCCGCCACCTCCGCCCAGACGTCACGCGAACGCAGCGCGCGGCGCCGCGTGTCCCCCTCGGCCTGCCCGGTGACGGTGACGAAGCCGAAGTTGCGCACCGAGGCGAGGCAGGCGCGGGCATCGCGCTCCAGCACCGCGACGCGCATGCCACGACGAATGCCGGCGAGCGCGTGGGCGAGCCCCACGATGCCCGCGCCCACCACCACCAGATCGTAGGAAGCCATGCGATATATTGCCGCATGCCGCTTCGCACCCTCACGGCCACCCGATACGTCACCGCGCTGCGCGAGGGCGGCTCGCTTCCCGCCATCGTCGAGGCCGACGACCACGGCCTCTACGTGCTCAAGTTCCGTGGCGCGGGGCAGGGCGCGAAGGCGCTGGTGGCGGAAATCGTGGCCGGCGAGCTGGCACGGGCCGCGGGGCTCGCGGTGCCTGAGATCGTATTGGCCGACCTCGATCGCGACCTCGCCCGCACCGAGCCCGACCCGGAGATCCAGGAGCTGATCCGTGCCAGCGCGGGCCTGAACCTCGCGCTCGATTACCTCCCGGGCTCGGTGATGTTCGACCCCGTGGCCGAGGCGATCGACGCCGACCTCGCCTCACGCGTGGT
>JANMHV010000408.1:0-22955 GCA_031375445.1 Burkholderiales bacterium
GCGTGCGCGCGCCTCGCGCTCCAGCGAGGCGACGACGGGCAGCTGCTGCCGGTGCAGCGCCAGTTCCTCTACCTGCCGTTCGAGCACAGCGAGGTGCTGGCCGACCAGGAGCGGGCGGTCGTGCTGATGCAGGCGCTGGAGGAGTACCCGGACACGAAGGGGCTGACCGAGTGGGCCGAGAAGCACCGCGTGATCGTGGAGCGCTTCGGCCGCTTTCCCCACCGCAACGCGGCGCTGGGGCGGGCCTCGACCGCCGAGGAGCTGGACTTCCTCTCGCGGCCGGGCTCGAGCTTCTAGGCGGGCGCCGGGGCGGCCCGCCGCGAACCTTACTTCTTCTTCGGCGTCACCGCCGGAGCTTCTTCCTTCTTCTGGTGCCGGGGCCGCGTCTTGCCGAAGCTGCCCTTGAAAACCTTGCCCTTGAACGAACGCTTGTCACCCTTGCCCATGTCCTGTCCTTTTGGTCGATCTCGACGTAAAGGTCGATTATAGGCGCGAGGCGGCTAGCGCTTCGCCGGGACCTTCGTGATCGCCTCCTCGGGCACCTTGAAGAGGTCCGCCGCGGGCTCCCCGCGCTGGATGTTGGCGAGGCGATAGAGCGACTCCCCGGTGCGGGGGTCGTGGTAGCGCGACATCACCGTCACCTGCAGCTCGGGTGAATACCACGACTCCGAAGTGATGTTGATGGGGTTCTTGTTGCCGACCTCGCCCGCGGGAATCGTCCACACCGTCGAGCGGCCCTCGGCGCGCACGCCGTCGAACTCCTTGTTGCCCAGTTGCGTGCTCACACCCTTGCCGAGCTTCGCGGTGCTCTCGAAACGTAGCGTCTGGATGCCGGGCATCGGCGGCAGCGGCGGGGTGGGCGGGAGCGCCATGCCGGAGGCACCCGGGGGCAGCGGCGGGGTGGGGGGCAGCGGCGGCAGCACGATCTCCCGGCCGTCGTGGGAGCGGATCACCTGCACGCGCACTTCCTCGCGGCGTGTGCCATCGCCGGTTTCGCCGGGACCCACGTGCTGGACGATCACGTTGCGGCTGCCTGGAGTGGGCGGCGTCGGCGCGGCGAGATCCTTGCCGTCGACCAGCACCTTGCCGTTCTCCACCACGAGGGTCTTGCCGGAGGGGGTGCGATGCACGACGGGCCCGGTGCGCTCCTGGCCATCGATGAACACGCGGCCATCCTCGATGCGGATCTCGGTGCCGTTCAGGCGAATCACCTGCCGGTGGGTGGCGCGCTCGCCTGGCTCCTTGCCACGCTCGGCGGCGCGTTCCTTTGCGTTTTCGGCGCGTTCCTTCGCACGCTCGGCTCGCTCCTTCGCCCGCTCGGCAGACCTCTCGCTCGTGGCGGTCGAGCCGTGGGACATCGGCAGCGCGATGACCTTCTTGCCGCCCTGCGTGACGACGTAGCGCTTGCCCCCCACCGGGTCGGCGATGTGGAGCGTCGCGGCCTTGCCGTCGCTCGTGGTTTCCTGGCGCGTGCGGCCCTCGCCGTCGCGGTAGACCGAGCCGCGCGTCTTGCGGCTGATCACGTTCCCGTCGGCCAGCTGCTGGTTGGCCTCGGTGACGACCTCGGCACCGTACGGGGCGCCCTTCACCACCTTCGAGGCGCCGGTGCGGTCCGCGAAGAGGGTGTTCATGTTGATGCGCAGGTCGTGGGAGAAGTCGTCGGCCCAGCGCTTCCATGCGTCGCCCTGCATCGCGGCGCCATCGGCCGCGGCGAGGAGCGGGTGGTTGAAGATGAGTGTCTCCACGTGGGGGACAGCGTCGCCGTGCTTTTCGACCACGCGCGTGGTGGTGGCGGCACTGGCGGGGAGGGCGAGGGCCGCGGCGACGAGGGCCGCGAGGGAGGTGGTTTTCATCGAAAGTCCTTGGAGTGCGCGTTGCATTTGATTGGAGGTATTCGCTACTGGATCAGGCGGACCGCGAGCGCCTCGCCATCGGCCGAGTACAGCATTTCCGCGCGCACCGGCTCGCCAGCCCGATCGGGAGAAACGGGCAGTCCCCAGTCGGCGAGGAGTGCGCGCGGAAACTCCGTGGCGACCACGGTGGTCGAGGGCTCGAGCGCGATGCGCTCCAGCGGCCTGAGCGCGAGGAAGGGGCCCGGGTCGCTCTGGACCGCGGGGGGCAGTGCGAACGCGGCGGGCTGGGCGGGCATGGGCGCGCGCACCATCCAGCTCACGACGCCGAGGGTGGCCGCGAGGGCGAGGGGCGGCATCCACCACAGGCGGGGGCGTGCGCGGGCGGGCTGGCGGGCACGGCGGAACTGCGCGACCAGGGCGCCTTCGAGCGCGGCGGGCGGCTGGTGGCGTCCCAGCTCGCGGGAGAGCTCGCCCAGGCGCTGGTCGAGCACCGCGTCGCGGATCGGGTCGAGGAAGGAGTCGGTGGGATTCATGATGCGGCCTCCATGGCGCCATCGTCGCGGACGAGGGCCAGGCGTTGGGCAAGCTGGGCGCGGCCACGGGAAAGTCGCGAGCGGACGGTGCCGATATCGATGTTGCAGACCTGCGCGGCCTCGGCGTACGAAAGGTCCGAGAGCTCGCACAGGATGAGGACGTCGCGGTAGTGGGGGGCGATGCCGGCGAGCGCGCGGCGCACCTGCTCCGCCTGCTCGCTTCGCAGGAGCCGCGTCTCCGGCGTGTCGCGCTCGATCTGGCTTTCGCGAGGGAGGGCATCGTCGGCCAACTCCGCGGGGTCGGTCGGCATTTCGCGATATCCGGCCGCCTTGCGCGCCATGTTCCTCGCCACGCCGCAGAGCCATGCGCCGAGGGTGCCGCGGGTGGGGTCGTACTGCTGCGCTTGGGTCAAGAAGAAGACGAAGGCGTCCTGCGTCACGTCCGCCGCCGTCGACGGCGCCCCGCTGTAGAGCAGCGCCAGGCGATAGACCGCGTCCTTGTGCCGGCGGTAGAGCGAGGCGAAGGCGTCCTCGTCCCCCTGCTTCATCTTCGCAAGGAGCGCCAGCTCGTGCTGTGGGTTCTGGGGGGGCATCGGGGCCATGGGCGAGTCGTTCACCTGCTATTGCCTCCGGCGCGCCAAAAAGTTCCAACCCGGAATAATTGGGTCAGAGCAGATTTTTTCGCGCCGCGTGGAAAACCTGTTCTGACCCAATTATTCGGATTGGGGGTCAGACTTCCAAGGCAGCCGGTTTGGATTGGCTCGAAGCCTGACCCTGAGCCTGGCGGCCGAAAATCTGTTCTGACCCAATTATTCGGCGTCGGGCTGGCGGGAGGGCTGGGCGTCGGCGAAGGCGGGGATTTCGAGGCAGGCGGCCTGGATGGCGAGGATGCGCGGGAAGGCCTCGAGCGGCACCTTGAAGCGCTGGGCATTGAAGACCTGCGGCACGAGGCACACGTCGGCGAGGGTGGGAATGTCGCCGTGGCAGAAGGGGCCGGTGTCCGCCGCGGCGAGCATCGGCTCGACGGCGCCGAAGCCCTCGTGGATCCAGTGGGCATACCACGCGTCGCGCCCGGCGTCGTCGATGGAGTGCGCATGCTTGAGGCGCTTCAGCACTCGAAGGTTGTTGAGCGGGTGGATGTCGCAGGCGATGGCGAGCGCGATGGAGCGCACCCACGCGCGGTCCTCGAGGCCGACGGGAAGCAGCGGCGGCAGGGGATGCTTCTCTTCGAGGTACTCGAGGATCGCCATCGACTGCGTGAGCTTTCGGCCTCCCACCACCAGCATCGGCAGCAGGCCCTGCGGATTCTCGGCGAGGTACGCGGGCCCGCGCTGCTCGCCGCGCGCGAGGTGGATGTAGCGGCGCTCGGCGGCGAGGCTTTTCAGGTTCAGCGCGATGCGCACGCGGAACGCGGCCGAGGAGCGGAAGTAATCGTAGAGGAGCATCGTGGCGTGTCTCCGGGTTCCTTATAATGTACTCGATGGATTTCGCCCTGCCTTCGCGCGCCGACATCGTCGCGAAGCTCGCCTCGCATCCCCCGCTGGAAGACCTCCTCACCGCGGACGACCTCGAGCGCCAGCACCAGATCGGGCAGAGGCCCTTGAAGCCCGCCGCAGTGCTGCTGCTCATCGTCGGGCACGTGCAACCGACCGTCGTGTTCACGCAGCGCACCGCGCATCTCAACGACCACGCGGGCCAGATCAGCCTCCCCGGGGGTCGCTGCGACGATGACGATTGCACCCCGGAGCGCACGGCGCTGCGCGAAGCCCACGAAGAGGTGGGCCTGGAACCCGAGCGCGTCGAAATCCTGGGAAGGCTCCCCGAATACCGCACCTCCACGGGATTTTCCGTGACGCCCGTCGTGGGTTGGGCGCGGCCCCCGCTGGCCTTCCAGCCCGATCCCCACGAGGTCGCCGACGTGTTCGAGGTGCCGCTCGACTTCCTGCTCGACCCCCGCAACCACCGCCACGAGAGCGCCTTCTTCAAGGGCCGCATGCGCAAGTACTGGGCGATGCCCTTCGGCGAGCGCTTCATCTGGGGCGCCACGGCCGGGATGCTGGTGACTTTCCAGCGCATCGTGAAACCTTAGGGGACAGACCACCAGTTGCGTCAGGTGAAACGGTTGTTTCCGTTTCGGTGGGTGCAACTGGTGGTCTGTCCCCTAAGGTTCGCATGCTGCAACTGGTGGTCTGTCCCCTAAGGTTCTTGACAGGAACGAACGGTCGTACTATTCTGCGGCCATGTCACCACCCGCCATCGTCAAGTCGAGCACCGCCAAGGGCGAGGAAACCCGCGCCCAGATCCTGGCGGCCGCCGTGGAGCAGGCGAGCGCCTGGGGCTTCGAGTCGCTCACCATCGGCACGCTGGCGGAGAAGGCGGGGATGTCGAAGAGCGGGCTCTTCGCCCACTTCGGCTCGCGGCTCGAGCTCCAGATCGCCGCGGTGGACGAGGCGGCGCGGCAGTTCCAGGAGCTGGTGTTCCTGCCGGCGATGAAGGCGCCGCGGGGATTGAAGCGCCTCGACGCGATCTTCGAGAACTGGATCGGCTGGCCGCGCAAGGCGAACCTCCCCGGCGGCTGCCCGCTCGACGCGGCCAACAAGGAATACGCCCACCGCGGCGGCCCGATGCGCGACGCGGTCCTCGAGCGCCATCGCATGCTGAGCCGCGAGCTGGGCAAGGCGGTGCAGATGGCCATCGATTCCGGCGAGCTCGCGGCGGACACCGACCCGGGCGACATCGCCTTCGGCATGTTCGCCATCGTGCTCGCCTGTTTCCACACCGAGTCCTTCATCGGCACCGAGCCCGCCCAGTCCCGGGCGCGCAAGGCGTTCGACACCCTCATCCGTAACCACGCCGCCGCGCGCGGCTGATCCCCAGAGAAGGAGTCAAGGCAATGGCCCCCGCGACGCTGTCCAGCAATAGCACGAACGTTCGTAACAATAGCCCGCGCCTCTCGCGCCTCACCGCCTGGGCGGGCATGGCCCCCCTGCGCCTCAAGCTCGCCGCCGCCAGCGTGTTCACGCCGGGCCGCGCAGCCGAGATCGCCGCCCGCCTCTTCTCGACCCCGCCGCGCCACGAGCACACCGCCCGCGAGCGCGAGCTCCTCGCGACCGGCACGCGCTTCGAAGTCGCCGCCGGCTTCAAGCGCATCGCCGCCTGGCGCTTCGGCCGCGAGGACCGGCCCGCCATCGTCGCCTCCCATGGCTGGGGCGGGCGCGGCGCGCAGTGGCGCGCCATAGTCCCCCCCCAGCGCGACGAGGGCTACCAGGTCGTCGTCTTCGACCACGTGGCCCACGGCCACAGCGAGGGCGACCAATCGACGCTGGTGCATTTCATCGACGGGCTCGATGCCGTGGTGCGCGACCTCGAGGTGCGCGGCATCGAGGTGGCAGCACTCGCGGGCCACTCGCTTGGCGCCGCGGCGGTGGGCGCGTGGCTGAACCGCACGCGCCGCGCGATTCCCGCCGTGTTGATCGCGCCGCCCGCCTCGGTGATCCGCTTCTCGCACTTCTTCGCGCGGAGCCTCGGCATCGGCGAGCGCGTGAGGAGTGCCATGCAGGAGATGCTGGAGCGCCGCCTGGGACATCCGTGGACGGACTTCGAACTGCCGGGGTCCGTGGCGAAGGTGCAGGCGAGGGCGCTCGTGATCCACGACGCCGAGGACCGCGAGGTGTCCTTCGCCGCCGGCCTCGGTGTCGCGCGCGCCTGGCCGGGTGCGGCCATGGTGCGTACCCACGGCCTGGGCCATCGACTCATCCTGCGCGACCCGCAGGTGATCCAGGACGCCATCGATTTCCTGGGCGGGCGCGTGGTGTTCGCGCCCCCGCCCGCCAGCGGGACACGGCTGTTCGACGCCCCCGCCCCCATCGCATGAAAGGAGAAACTGCCATGACACTGCCCTACGATCGTGAAGATTCCCGCTCCGTCCTCGCCCTCGGCCTCGGGGGTTGGGGCGCCGCGGTTGCCTACGCCGCAAGCCAGGACGTATTCGCGCGCATCTCGCCCGGCGCCGCCACGGGCCTTGCGCTACTCGCTGCGATCGCCGCCCCAGCGGCCCTCGCCCTCGATGCCAACCTGCGCGAGCAGGTGCGGCGCACGAGCGCGGCGACGCTCGCCATCGGCCTGGCACTTGTCGCGCTCGCATTGCTGGTGGGAACAAGGGTGCTTCAGGGCAGCCACGGCCTCTCGCTCGAATCCGTGGTGAGCGGGCCCTTCGCGGTGTTGACCTACTTCGTGGGGCCGGTGGGCCTGGGCCTCGCAACCGCCCTGTTGCAGCGCGCAAGCGCCGCGCGCCTCACGCGATCGGCACCTGGGAAGTCACCTGGCGCGAGCCCGGCCGCGCGGCGAGCTGCGCGTACCAGCGCTCCAGGTGCGGGCGCGGCCGGCGCGTGATCCCCGGCAAGTGCAGCCAGGGATGGGCGGCGCAGGCCGTCACGATATCGGCGGCGCTGAAGCCCTCCCCGGATAGCCATTCGCGCGATGCGAGGTGGGCGTCGAGCACCCCCGCCAACTTCTCGCTCTTGTCCACCGAGGCTTGCCACACTGCGGCCTCGCGCTGGGCGGCGGGCGTGCGAACGAGCTGCCAGAACGCTGTCCCCATGGCCGGGGTGAAGTTGGTGGACTGCCACTCCATCCAGCGGTCGACATCGGCGCGCGGCTGCAGGCCTTCCGGGAAGAGCGCCGAGCGCTCGCGCGCGCACAGGTAGCGCACGATCGCGTTGGATTCGTACAGGACGAAGCCGTCGTCCTCGACCACCGGCACCAGCCCGTTGGGATTCATCGCGAGGTACGCGGGGGTGTCGTTGCCGCCGAACTTGCCGCCCACGTCGTGGCGCTCGTAGTCGAGCCCCAGCTCGTCGGCGCACCACACCACCTTCTGCACGTTGACGGAGGTGAGGCGTCCCCAGATCCGCAGCATCAGCGCTGGGGTCCCGCCTTCACTGGCGGCAGCTTGGTCACGTCGATCACCACCTCGGACTGGACGTTGCGCTTGTAGACGGCGAGCGCCACGCCGGTGACGATGGCCAGCACCACGAAGGCGCCGAGCACGCCCACCACCACCCGCTTCTGCTTGCGCGCCTCGAGCTCGTCGGTGCGTTCGATCTTGTCGACCAGGCCGCGGACGTTCTTCAATGCCCGCTGCTCGAGGTCGCGCTGCGCGTCGGGATGGCTCATAGCGTGTGGGTTCCAATCATCAGTCGGTCGTAGACTGCATAGTGCTCCTGCAGCGCCCCGCCCGGGTCGCGGCTGCGCTTCACCGTGATCCAGACCCCGTCGGCGAGCGTCTCGCAGACCTCCCCGATGTGGCGCAGCTCGTCCTCGGCGGCGAGGCGCGCCACTTCCCACGAGGGCGCGCGCCAGGCCTTGGTGAAATGCCATGCGAGCGCGTCGACGAACTGCTCCGCATCCTCCTCTGCGACGTCGGCCACCTCCGCGATCGAGCAGCGCGCGGTGGAGCCGGTGGCGAGGAACGAATCCTGGCAGTGGCAGGGCGGGTTGCAGCGGGGGGCCGCCTCGAAATCGCACACCGCGAAGCCGCCGGTGGTGACCCATTCGCCGTCGCGCGCGGCACCTGCGGCCCGGAACACGTGCAGGTCGGAGTCGTCGAGGCGGACAGCTCGCAGCAGCTTGGGCATCACGGACGGTTTTTACGGGAGGGGTGCCGTTATCATAGCAGCGACATTTGAACGAGGAACGCCATGCCCGCAAGGAAAGTCGCCATCATCACCGGGGGAAACCGCGGGATCGGGCGCGAGATCGCCCGCCAGCTCGCGAAGGCGGAGATGACCGTCGTGATCGGCAGCCGCGACGCGGCCCGGGGCGAGCAGGCCGCGCGCGAGCTGGAGGCCGAAGGCGTGCAGGTGGCGAGCCTGCAGCTGGACGTGATCGACACCAAGAGCGTCCGGCGCTTCGTGAAGGAAGTCGAGAAGAAGTTCGGCGCGCCCAGCGTGCTGGTGAACAACGCCGGGGTCTACCCCGAGTCGCGCGCGGCCCGCGTGCAGGATGTCCCTACCTCCATCTGGCGGGAGACTTTCGAGACCAACCTCTTCGGCCCGGTGCGCATGTGCCGGGAGGTGATTCCGCTGATGAAGCGCCTCAAGTTCGGCCGCATCGTGAACATCTCGAGCGGCCTGGGCCAGCTGCACCAGATGGCCGAGGGCAGCCCCGCCTACCGCGTCTCCAAGGCCTCGCTCAACGCCCTCACCGCCACCCTCGCCGCGGAGGTGAAGCCCGACGGCATCCTGGTGAACTCGATGAGCCCCGGCTGGGTCAGAACCGGGATGGGCGGGCAGGAGGCGCCGCGCTCGGTGGACGAGGGCGCGGAAACGGCGGTGTGGCTGTGCCTGCTGCCCTCCAACGGCCCCACGGGGCAATTCTTCCGCGATCGAAAGCCGATTCCGTGGTGAGAAACTTCGGGGCACTGCGCTTCATCCTCCTCGCCGGCGCGGCGCTCGCGGTGGCCGGGTGCGGGCTCACCACCAGGCTCGCCTATTCCAACCTCGCGCTGGTGTACTCCAACGCGGCGCCCATGCTGACCTGGATGGTCGACGAGTACGTCGACATCAACGGTACGCAGGAAGACTGGGTGAAGGAGCGCTTCGTGCGCACCCTCGCGTGGCACCGCGCCGCCGAGCTCCCCGAGTACCGCAAGCTATTGGAGCGCGTCGCCGACCGCGCCGATCGTCCCTTCAGCGAGGCCGATGTCGCCGTCGTGCAGCAGGACCTCAAGGCGGCGGTCAATCGAGCCACGATCTACCTGCTGCCCCACATCGCGGATTTCCTGGTGCAGCTCGATGCCGAGCAGGTGACGCAGATGGAGGAGCGCTTCAAGGAGCGCAATCGCAAGCTCGCGAGAACCGATGCGGAGGATGGCACCGGCGAGGAGCGCCTGCAGAACCGCGCCAAGCGCCTCTTTCCGCACCTCGAGGAGTTCGTCGGGTCGCTCAGCGCTGCCCAGCGCGCGCTGGTGACCGAGCACCTGCGCATCGCCATCGACACCCGCGACGAGCGCAGGGCCGACTGGCGCTACCGCCAGCTGGCGACGCTGGCACTCCTGCGCTCGAAGCCCGATCGCGACAAGGTGCTCTCGGAGATGCGCCGCCTCCTCGTCGACACCGATTCGTGGCGCCGTCCCGACTACACCCGGAAGCTGCGCGAGCGCGAGCGGCAGGTGGCCGAGATGATCGCGGCGCTGTCGCAGAGCCTCACCGCCGAGCAGCGCGACCAGTTCCAGCGGCGCCTGCGCGGCTACGCGCGCGACCTCAAAGGCCTCGCAGCCGGGTCTTGAGCGATTCGGTCGCCGCCACCAGGCGCGACCGGATTCCCGGCTCGAAGGCGGAGTGGCCCGCATCCGGCACCACCATGTAGTGCGCTTCCGGCCAGGCCCGGTGGAGATCGTCGGCCGAGACCGGCGGGCACACCGCGTCGTAGCGCCCCTGCACGATCACGCCCGGCACGTGGCGCAATAGCCGCGCATTCTCCAGCAGCGATTCGGGCGCCATGAACATCCCGTGGTGGAAGTAGTGCGCCTCGATGCGCGCGAGGCCGAGGGCCACGCGGTCGGAGGCGAAATCGGCCACCAGCGCGGGATTGGGAAGGAGCGTCGAGCAAGAGCCCTCGTAGACGCTCCAGGCGCGCGCTGCCGGCAGGTGCACGGCGGGGTCCGGATCGACGAGGCGGCGATGGTAGGCGGTGAGGAGGTCGCCCCTCTCGGGCTCGGGGATGAAGTGCGCGAAGGCTCTCCAGGTCTCGGGAAAGATCGCTCGCACGCCGTAGAGGAACCAGTCGAGCTCCATCGGCCGGCCGAGGAAGATGCCGCGCAGCACGAGCGCGAGACACCGCTCGGGATGCTGCTGGCCGTAGGCGAGCGCCAGGGTGGAGCCCCACGAGCCGCCGAACAACATCCAGCGCTCGATGCCGAGGTGCGCGCGCAGCCTCTCCATGTCGTCGACGAGGTGCCGGGTGGTGTTGTCCTCGAGGCAGCCCAGCGGCGTCGAGCGTCCCGCCCCGCGCTGGTCGAAGACCACGATGCGATAGGCGGCCGGGTCGAAGAACTGGCGGTGGACCGGGCTCGCCCCGGCCCCGGGCCCGCCGTGGAGGAACACCACCGGCACGCCGCGCGAATTGCCGGACTGCTCGAAATACATGCGGTGGGGGCCCTCGAGGTCCAGGTAACCGGTCGCGTAGGGCTCGACGGGGCCGAACAGGGGGAGGGCGTCGCCGCTGTCGGAAAGCTTCTCGGGGGGCATGGGATCAGGGGGCGATATGGTCCAAAAAGCTTATCAGATGAGGTACTTGCCGGTACCCGGATTTCTTGCCCTGCGTCAATACGGGCCTCAGAGGGAAAGCGTTTACACTATGCCGCGTTGCAACATTTCCGGAAGGGCACACCTTGGAAGCGATGCTGTACCAACTGTACGACTGGCAGCGCGCGGCGCTCGAGCCCTGGAAGCACTTCGCCCGGGCCGCCAACGAGCTCTACGGCCATCCGCACAGCCCGCTTTCCTACCTGCCCGGCAGCCGCCAGGCCGCCGCCGCCTTCGACCTCATGGGCCGGCTCACGCAGCGCTACGAGCGCCCCGCCTTCGGCATCGATTCGGTCACCCTCGGCACGCGTGAATATGCGGTGACCGAGGTTTTCGAGCTCGAGAAACCCTTCTGCCGCTTGCTGCACTTCAAGAAGGAGGGCGCGCCGAAGCAGCCGCGAGTTCTCGTCTTCGCTCCCCTTTCGGGGCACTTCTCGACCCTGCTGCGCGATACCGTGAAGACGATGCTGGTGGACCACGACGTGTGGGTCACCGACTGGATCGACGCGAAGGAAGTGCCCATCGCCGTGGGCCCGTTCCACTTCGACGACTACGTGGCCTACGTGCGTGAATTCATCACCTTCCTCGGCGGCGACAAGGTCCATGCGATCTCGGTGTGCCAGCCGACCGTGCCGGTGCTTGCGGGCGTGTCGCTGATGGCGCAGGCGGGCGAGCCTATCCCGCGCACGTTGACCATGATGGGCGGGCCCATCGACACGCGCCGCAGCCCGACCGCGGTCAACACCTTCGCCGTGCATCGCCCGATCTCGTGGTTCGAGGCCAAGGTGGTGCAGCGCGTGCCGATGCGCTACCCCGGGTTCATGCGCCGCGTGTATCCCGGCTTCCTGCAGTTCGCGGGCTTCGTCGCGATGAATCCGGACCGGCACATGGAATCGCATATCCAGTACTACCAGCACCTGGTGGAAGGCGACGGCGACAGCGCCGACTCCCACCGCCGCTTCTACGACGAGTACAACGCGGTGATGGACCTGCCGGCCGAGTACTACCTCGAGACGGTGGAGCGCGTGTTCCAGAAGCAGCTGCTGCCGCGCGGCGAGATGGTGGTCGCGGGCGTCAAGGTGCGTCCCGAGGCGATCAAGGGCACGGCGCTCTTCACGATCGAGGGCGAGCTGGACGACATCTCCGGCAACGGCCAGACCGAGGCGGCCCAGGGCCTCACCCGCGGAATCCCGGCGAAGGACAAGCAGCACTTCGAGGCCAAGGGTGTCGGGCACTACGGCATCTTCAGCGGGCGGAAGTACCGCGAGATGATTTATCCGCGGGTGCGGGAGTTCATCGCGAAGCACGACTGACTGCTCGCGCGACCGAAACCCCCAAGCGGCGCCTGCGGGCGCCGCTTCTTTCTGCACTTGGGCTAACCAGGTCCTGCCACGAGCCGATTCTGCGGCGCAACGCTGTGCGGCAGTTCACACGGGGCTTGCGCAAGGCGACTCCCACGATTACAGGCGCATCGCGCGAAGCGTCGACGGCAATATCGCGCGGCCCCATCCTCATGCATCGCAATCGCTCGGAGCCACATCCGCAACATGGAGCTTTCCATCCCCCCCGGGGATCCGCAACATTCCCCCGCGCCGCCCTCCGGGCAGGCCGCCGCGGCGCATCGCCGAGGGGTCTATATCCCCGTGCGCGCCAAGTTCGCGATTGCATTTGCAATCAGCATCGCATGGCTTTGCATCTCCACGTGGCTGGCACTCCCCTGGTTGCGTGACCTGGCCGCGCTCAGCAACTGGGCAATCGCCGTATTCGCGGTCGGAGGCATCGCGATCCTGCCGGGTTTCATGAACGCGTTCCTGATAGCGAGCCTCATGATGGATCGGCGCCCGTCGCGCAAGCCGCTCGCGGTGTACCCGGGAGTCACCATCCTGATCGCCGCCTACAACGAAGCGGGGTCGATCGCCGAAACACTCGAGTCGATCGAACGCCAGCGATACCCGGGCCCGTTCGAGGTGATAGTGCTCGACGACGGCTCGAGCGACGGCACCGCCGACCTCGTGGCGCTGTCAACCTATTCGTGGCTCACGCTCCTGCGGCAACCGGAGAATGCGGGCAAGTCCGCGGCCCTGAACCGGGGCCTGGCGCTCGCCAGCCACGATCTGGTAATCACGCTCGATGCCGACTCGTACCTGTTCGCCGGCGCGATACAACATCTCGTAGAGCGCTATCGCGCCGATCCGGAACACACGCGCGCCGTCGCCGGCTCCACGCTGGTGCGCAACTCGCGCAAGAACTGGGTTACCAAGATCCAGGAGTGGGACTATTTCCACGGGATCGCAGCCATCAAGCGGGTGCAGTCCCTCTACCAGGGTACGCTGGTGGCCCAGGGCGCCTTCTCGATCTACGATCGCCAGGTCCTGCGCGATGTCGGCGGCTGGGACGAATGCGTGGGGGAGGATATCGTGCTCACCTGGGCGATCCTCAAGGCGGGCTGGCGCGTGGGCCATGCGGAGGACGCCATCTGCTTCACCAACGCACCGGAGAAACTGGGGCAGTTCCTGCGCCAGCGGCAGCGCTGGGCGCGCGGGATGATCGAGGCGTTCCGGCGCCACCCGCGCATCCTCTTCGTCCCACGGCTTTCGACGGTCTTCGTGTGGTGGAACGTGCTGTTCCCCTGGCTCGACCTTGCCTACACCTTGTGCTTCATTCCCGGCGTGGTGCTGGCGTTGCTCGGCATCTACTGGATCGCGGGCCCGGTCACACTGATCTTGCTGCCAATGTCGCTGCTTATGAACGGCATCATGTACCGCGTGGGCGTGGGTATTTTCAGGACTCAGGGGTTGCGCGTGCGCTACAACCCGGTGGGGTTCCTGGTGTACGCGCTCGGCTACAGCGTGATCCTGCAGCCCGCTTGCGTTGCGGGATACATGTCCGAGCTGCTGGGACTGCGCAAGACATGGGGCACGAAGTGAGGAGGGGGAAGGCGTGTCTCGCCGTGCTTGCCGCCGGCTGCGCCTGGAGCTGCGCGGCGGCCCAGGAACCGACGTCCCAGACACCGTTCGCGGATTTCGTCGCCTCCAGCGACACGGAGGGATTCCATGCCCTGCGCAAGCGCGCGGGGCTCTTCGATCCCTACTCGAATCCGTGGAGCTACACCGGCGTTGCCGTGCAATCGACGCGGTACAGTCAGGGCGCTTTTCATCGGGAGGTTTCGGGCGCCGTGCTCCAGTATCGCGACCAGCGCCGCGACACCCTCGCGGGCCTGGACCTCGAGGCCGGCGCCGTCAGTGTCTCCGGCCACCTCCGGCCGGTGGGGGACGTGACCCTGCGCATGACCCCGACGCTCGGCACGAGCGTTGACCTGATCGCCGCGGCGGACCTCGTCGAAACTCGCAAGGCACTGGATCGCGGCATCGGCTACACCTTCGTCGCGGCCGCCGTCGAGCGGCAGTTCGGCGAGCGTTTCACCACCATCGGGCTCGCGGGGTGGCAGTCGTTCAGCGATGGCAATTCGCGCGTCCACCTGCGCGCGCGCGCGATCTGGCTGGTGGTGCCCGAACACGGCGTGAGCCTTCAGGGCCGCTACCGGCAGTATTCCAGCCGTGACTCGGATGTGGGCGGCGCCTACTTCAACCCCGACACCTACCGGCAGTGGCTCGCCGTCGCCGCAATTCGCAAGCGCCACGCCGGGTGGGTCTTCTCGGCGGCGGTCGGCGCCGGGCAGGAAGATACGGGTGACGGGGGCCCCCACGCCTCGTACCTCGCGGAGGCGCGCGGAGAGGGGCCGATCGGGGGGGAGGCGCGCCTCGTGCTGCGGGCGGGTTATTACCGCTCTGCCGGGTTCGTTGGCGACCCCGACTACGGTTACCGGATGGTGGGGGCGAACGTGGTGGTCCCTTTGCGGTGAGAGTGCGGAGGCCGTGAGCTGCGAAGTACCACTGGTGCGCTTGGGCCAAACCTACCGAATCAGGTAGGTTCCTTCGAAATTTCCCGGCGCAAGCTTTCACCCACGCCATCCATGCGTGGGAGGGAACCATGATCGTCGGCGCTCGATGCTTCGTGATTGCGTCTCTGCTCTGTTCGGGCGCGTCCTTTTCGGCCCAGGCTCCGCCAACCATTCTCTCGAGTTCCGTGGAAGTGTCCACGAACCGGCTCGTCATCACCGGACAAAACTTCAATGCCACCCCGGTCGTTCTCCTGGGTGGATTTCCGGCGCTCACGCTCTTGTCCGCCACCGCGAACCAGATTGTCGTGTCGCTTCCCGCAGCCGCGGTGCCTGGAAGCTATTCGCTTTCTGTCGTTACCGGGCCGAAGGCGGACGAGTTCGACGAAACGGTCGTGGTTCTCGGCGCGGTCGGACCCACGGGCGCCACGGGAAGTCCGGGTCCCGTCGGGCCCGCCGGTCCGGCAGGCCCAATCGGTCCCGCCGGAGCCCCCGGAGCGGCGGGCGTTGCCGGCTCAGTCGGTCCCGCAGGAGCCGTCGGTCCTCCGGGACCGGCCGGAGCCTTGGGCGCTATTGGTCCTGCGGGTCCCGCTGGAGCCGTCGGCGCGATCGGTCCTGCGGGGCCTCCGGGTTCGGTCGGCCCCGCCGGAGCCATAGGGCCCGCGGGTCCCACCGGCGCGACGGGCGCTGCGGGTCCCCCCGGGCCCGCAGGACCTTCGGGAGCAGGCGCCTCGGCGTTCCTCTACCAAGCGAGCCGCGGACGGGCGTACTTCAGCAATACCGGCGCGAGCCTGCGGGTCATCGATACCGAGTCCGGCGTGGAGCTGCGTCCGATTCCGATCGGCGAGGACTCCGTCGGCATCGACTTGAACCCGCGAGGAGACCGGTTGTGGGTCGCCTCGCGCGTGCCCACCATGGTCTGGGAAATCGATACTTCGACCCACACCGTGGTGTCGTCGACAGCGACGACGCTCTACCCCCTGTCGCTAAAGGTGTCTCCTTCCGGTGACCGCGTGTATGTCGGAAATGGCGGGCACATCTATGGCCAACCTTCACGCGTGACGGTCCTCGACGCGCGTACGCGGGCCACGCTCGCTACGATTCCCGTGCCGGGCGACCCATGGGACCTGGCGTTCAGTCGGTCAGGCGATCGCCTCTATGTACGCAGCGCCAATTCGGACGTGGTCACGGTCATTGACACGCAAACTTACGCTGTCGTCGGTTCGATCCCCGGCCTTCCTCCCAATTCCACCACGATCTCGGTGGATTCCGCGACCGGGCGAGGGTACGTCCCGCGCGGGGCCGACATCGCGATCCTGGACCTAACCGCCAACACGATCGTCGGGTCGATCCCGACGCCGGCAGTGTCTTACACGATGGCGATCCGGTCGGACCTCCGCCGCGGGTATGCCTCGTGCGCCGCGTGCGGGGGGGTGCTGGTGATCGACCTCGACGCCGGTGCGGTGGTCAAGCTGATTCCAGCTCCGTACAACCTGCAGACGGCTGCGCTCAACCGGGCAGGCACCCGCGTCTACATTACGGCGAGCGATCGGGTACTGGTGGTGGACGTCGCTACCGAGACCCTGCTGCCGCTGGAAACTCTCATCCCGCCTTATATGTACAAGGGTGTCGTCGGCGGACTCTGAACAACAGGGAGGCTGTGACTTGCGGGGCGCTTCGGCGCCCCGATTTTTTCCCCTGACCCTCGCCGCGGCTAGAATGCCCCATCCACAAGAGGAGTCGCGATGGCCAAGCCCGTCACCCCGCAGGAGATGTTCGACCTCTGGCAGAAGATGGTGAACCCGGGGGCCTACCCATTGCAGAGCCTCATGTTCCCGGTGCTCGATCCCAAGGAGCTCGAGAAGAAGATCAACGAGCTGGAAACCGTGGAGCACTGGCTGCGCGCCAACCTCAACATGCTGCAGCTTTCGATCAAGTCGCTCGAGTACCAGCGCGCATTGCTGAAGGGCGGCGAGAAGGCGCGGGCCACGATGCAGCCGCCGGAGGGCATGCCGCAGGGCGAGGGCGACATGCCCAATCCCGCGATGTGGGCCTGGAACATGATGGCGCAGGCCGGGAAGCAGGCCACCGACGCCGCCCAGGAGATGATGAAGGCGCCGCCGGAGAAGGCCGCGCGCAAGCGCCGGAAGGCGCCCTAGAGCGCCGAGGCGAGCAGGAGCAACCTCACCAGATCCGCCTGGCGGCGAGCGCCGGTTTTTTCGAACAGGCCCTGCAGGTGTGAGCGGGCGGTCGACAGTGCGATGTCGAGCCCGCGCGCGATCTCCTTCATGGGGAGTCCGTTCGCGACTTGCGCGGCAATGCGTGCCTCGGCCGGAGTGAGCCCGAAGGTCGACGCGAGGATCCTGGCATGGGTTTCGGGGCAAGCCTCCGCCTGGAAGAGCGACAACACAGCGAGAGGCTCTCCGGACCCGTTCGCGTGGAGCGAGCGAATCGAGGCCGCCACCTCCCCGACGGCGGGGGTGCGGGCTAGTCGCACTCTGCGGCAGGAAGCGCCGCCTTGCAGCACCTCCTCCAATGCATCTGTCAGGCGGCGGCCACTCTCCACGTCCGCACACGCGATTCGCCCCGCTCGATGGGCCAGGACATCGCCGCGCGCAAGGAGCTCCACCGCGGCAGGATTGCGCAACCGCGGCCGGCTTTGCCCGTCGAGGACAAGCAGAGGCTGTCGCATTCCCTGCAGGGCGGCGTGTGCGAGCGCCATTTCGTCGGGGTCGCTATTCATGATCGCGACTTCCTCGTGTCTCATTGCCAAGCGAGTCTAACGCGAGGCCACCCACCTTCCCATGTGGGATCGAGCGTTTCCCCTTCGAATGGAGGATGCGAGGGGACGACTAGGGATGGACGATATCGCATCGCACCGGGAGCTACTCCAATGCTCGAAGATATTCGTACCCATACTCCAGTCCCCACGCAGCAGGAAGTCGAGTGGATGGCCGCCCGGCCGGGGCGGGCCGTGATGTACGTAAGCGTGCTCGGAATCCTCGCGCTGGCCATAGCCAACGGCATCTTCGACGCAGGCGCTTTGCCGGCGGCGCCGAGCCTTGCCGCGGCGGCCCCTCACCTCGCGGGAGGGGGGCAATGAACCGGCTTGCTCTGGGTTGCGCGCTGCTGATCACCGCGACGCTTGCGCCCGCGCTGGAGCAGGCCGTGCCGGAGACCATGCTGATGGCGGCGACCTGCGACCCCCATCGGAAGACCGTGCGGCTGGAAGGGCACAACCTCGGAGGAAAGGCGCGCCACGCCGTCTTCCTCGAAGGTCCCGACGCGGAACTGGTGGTGCGGGAGGTTGGCGACCGGTACATCGTGGCCGTGCTGCCCCCGGATCTTGGCGACGGTGCTTACCGGATGCGGCCGCGCCATCGCGGCAATGCCTGGCTCGAGGTGCCCCTGGTCCTGGGAATCGTGGGACCGGTCGTGGTCGAGTAGGGCGGGATTCCCAGTCGGGCGGCCGCGCGAAATCCTGTTCTGACCCAATTATTTGTCGTAGAGGGTGAAGGCGGCGTCCCAGGTGTCGGCGGGGGGTGTTGCGAGCAGGTCGCGGATGTAGCCGAGGTAGAGGGCGGTGAGGCGCGCGTAGCCGGGCTCGGGCGCGAGGGTCTCGAGGGCGGCACGGGCCTCGATGAAGCGGCGGGCCCGGAAGTCGGCAAGGGCCACGTGCCAGCGCTCGAGGCGCGCCAGGTCCTCCACCGGCACTTCCCCTTCGCGGCCGAGGGGCTCGTAGATGCGCTCGGGCACCGAGCGGCCGCGCACCCGCACCTTGTCCAACTCGCGGAAGACCACGCCGCGGGTTCGCTCGCGCGTCGCATGCCCCACCACGATCGGCACGTAGTAGCGCTTGGTGAGGCCTTCGAGGCGCGAGGCGAGGTTCACGCCGTCGCCCAGCACCGTGTAGTTGAGGCGCGAGGGCGAGCCGATGTTGCCCGCGATCACGGTCGAGGTGGTGAGGCCGATGCCGATCTCGGGGTGCGGCAGGCCGCGCGCGGCGAGCGAGGGTCCGAGGGCGGCGACCCGCATGCGGATCTCGAGCGCCGCGTCGAGCGCGCGCTGCGCGTCGTCGGGGCGATTCACGGGTGCCCCGAAGATCGCCATCACGCCGTCGCCGAGGTACTTGTCCACCACCCCCTCGCGCCGGTCGATCACTTCGCTGATGGCGGTGAGGAACTCGTTGAGCATCGAGAGGCTCTGGTGCGCCGTGAGGCGCTCGCACAGCGCGGTGAAGTTGCGGATGTCGGTGAACATCACCGACACCTCGCGCTCCTCGCCGCCCAGTTCGATGCCGCCCTGCAGCAGCTGCGCCACCACCTCGCTCGAGGCCACCTTGCCGAGCGCATCGCGCATGCTGTCGCGCTCGGTGAGGCCGCGCGCCATGCCGTTGAACGCCACGGCGAGGTCGCCGATCTCGTCCTGGCCCTGCTCGCCCACGCGCACATCGTAGTTCCCACGGGCGATCTCGCGCGCGGCACTCGCAAGTTCCGAAACGGGCCGCGTGATGCGCCGCGCGATGCGGATCGAGCCCGCCAGCGTGATCGCGAGCGAGATGCCGGCGAGGAAGAGCAGCACCGCCTGCAGCGCCGTGGAGGTGGCGAGGCTGTCGGCCACCCCCCGCTGCAGCACCGCGTAGAGCGGCTGCGGCCCGCCCTCGTCGATGGGGGTGGCCAGCACCTCGTAGTCCTCGCCCGCCATGGTGGCGGGGATCGCGTCGCGGCCGCGCGCTACCAGGTCCTGCGCCTGCACCATCAGGGCCCCGGCGCGCGGCAGCGGCAGCGTGGTGGCGAGGAGCCGCGGCCCCTCGGGCCCCATGCTGAGGAACGTGACTTCGGAGGAGGCGATGCGCTGCAGGTCCCGTGCCGCGCGGTCGTCGACCACGAACGACATCGACACCCAGGCGATCGGCAGCGGCGCCAGCACCGGCACCACGATCACCTGGTAGGCGTTGCCCTCGTGCACCCGGATGGCCGAGGTGCGGCCCAGCCGTCCCGCCTGCTCGAGGAGCTCGGGGTACGGGAAAGGGCCGCCGGCGCGCCGCTCCACCAGCGTATCGGCGACCACAATGCCATCGAGACCCGTCACCGACATCCCGCTCGCCCGGATGCGCCCGGCGTGGTTGCGCAGCGCCGACAGGATGGTGTCGGCGTCGCGCGTGGCCACCGCCTCGCGGAAACCGAAGTCGTAGGTGAGCACGCTGGTGGCCTCCACCAGCTGCTGCCCGTTCTGGTCCAGGAGGCGCGTGAACACGCGCGAGGCCACGCGCAGCTCGTCGCGCAGGCTCTCGCGGGAGGTCTGCTCGACCGCGTAGCGGATCACGTAGAAGGCGGTGAGCTGCACCGCCATCAGCAGGACCACGAAGAAGAGGACGATGCGGTCCTGCAGCTTGGGGCGGCGCGGCCGCCGCGTCATCACTTCGGCGCGGCGCGGGGCGGCAGCGCCTTCAGCGCCACGGCGAAGCCGACGGGGGCGGGGCCCTCGGCCGGCACGCGCAGCACGTAGGGGGCGATGGGTGCGGATTGCGCGTAGTGCCACACGCGCACGTCGTACTCGCCCGCGGGCAGGCCCTCGATGCGCGCGTTGCCGTCGGCGCCGGTCTTCGCGAACCATGGCGTCTCGACCACGTACACGTAGGCGAGCATGTGGTCGTGGATGTTGCAGCCCAGCACCACCTCGCCCGGCTTGTCGAATACCACCGGGGCGGCCGGGGTGCCGACGTAGAGCTTGATCTCGAACGGCTTCGGCGCCGAGAACGAATAGACGTGGTGGCGGATCGTGTCGCGGTTGGGGAAATTGATGGAAGTGCCCACCTGCACCGCCGTCACCAGCGGCATGAACTGGCGGTCCTTCTGCTCGATCTCGGCATCGCGCTTGCGCGCCGGCGCGCCACCGGCCTTCGGCATGGCCCAGACCACCGCGTCCTCGAGCATTGCGCCCTTGGCATCGCGCGCCGTCACCTCGATTGTCCCCGCATGGGAGGAAGCTGCCGCGAGGGCAAGGAAGGCCGCGGCCGCGAGGGCCTTATTGAACGCCGGTTTCACGGGGCGGAGGATAACATCCGGCCCCTTCCGGCGCCCGTGCCGCGGGTCCGGCCGTGCTATAAATGAGGCCATAATTTCCCGAGAAAACAGGAGCCTGCCCGATGCGCCGTCTTGCCCTTCCCCTGCTGGTACTCGTCGTTTCCGCAACCGGATGCACGATGCCCACCTTGCAGGAAGTCCCGGGCCCGCCGCGCAAGGAGAACGTCTTCGCCGTGACCGAAGGCGGGAAGCTGATCTCGTTCAACGCGGGCCAGCCGCAGAAGGTGGCAAGCGTGGGTGCGGTGACGGGCCTCGAGGGCAACGAGAACCTGGTGGGCATCGATTTCCGCGTGGCGCGCGGCATCCTCTATGGCCTGGGCTCCACCGGGCGGCTCTATACGATCGATACCAGGACCGCCGCGGCCAAGCCCGTCGGCGCCGGGGTGCCGATCGCGATGCCGCTGTCCGGCACCGAGTTCGGCTTCGACTTCAATCCCATCGTCGATCGCATCCGGGTCGTGAGCAACACCGGCCAGAACTTCCGCATCCACCCGGACACCGGCGCCATGGTGGACGGAAACCCCAACGAGGACGGCATCCAGCCCGACGGGGCGATCGCATGGGCCCCGGGCGACCCGGACACGGAGAACATGACGGGCAAGAAGCCGCGCCTGGCGGCCGCGGCGTACACGTACAACAAGCAGGACGCGAAGATCACCACCAACTACGCGATCGACGCGGGCAACGGCCTGCTGGTCACGCAAGGCACGAAGGAGGGCGTGACCCCCGCCGTGTCGCCCAACACCGGGCGCCTCTACATTGTGGGCTCGCTGGGGCTGTCGGCCTTCTCCCAGGTGGGCTTCGACATCGCCGACGCGAGTGGTGCCGCGTTCATCTCCGCGAGCTTCGGCGCCGCGAGCCGCTTCTACCTGGTGGACCTCGCCACCGGCTCGGCGAAGTTGATCGGCACCATCGGCGGCGGCGAGAGGGTTCGCGGCATCTCGATCGAGCCGTGAGGCTCGCCGCGATCGCAGCGGCACTCCTGCTGGCCGGCGGCTGCGCCACGCCGCCGCGCTCGGCGCCCACCCTCTACGACCGGATCGGCGGGGCGCCGGTGGTGAAACGCGTGGTGGACGACATCGTCACCCGGGTCTCGACCGATCCGCGCACCGCGCGCTCCTTCAAGGACTCCAACCTCGTGCGCGTGCGGGAGAAGCTCGCCGAGCAGGTGTGCGAGCTGGCGGGCGGGCCGTGCCGCTATACCGGCGACCCGATGGTGGAAGTGCACAAGGGGCTCAAGAACACCGAGGGCGAGTTCTACCTGATGGTGCAGTTCGTGCGAGATGCGCTCGCGCGCGCGGGCGTGGGGGAGGCGGAGAAGAACGAGCTGCTGCGCCTGCTCGCCCCGATGAAGCGCGACATCGTCACCGGATGAAGGCGCGCACGGGTCTGATCGCCATCGCGCTCGCCGCGGCCACCGGCGCCTGCGCCGGCGATCGCCTCCTGGTGACCGGCGGCGCGCACCAGGTGGAGGGCGCCGCGGGCGGCGGCCTCGTGCCGTGGGCGCTCATCGCAGGCTACGGCACGCGCGACCAGGTGGGCGGCTCCGCCTTCGCGACCCGTGTCGAGACCGACGATTACCGGCTCGATACGGGCGGCGTCGCGGTGGGCTTCTTCGACCGCGTCGAGCTCTCGGCGTCGAAGCAGCGCTTCGATGCGAGTGCGGCCGTCCCGGGGCTCACGCTCAGGATGGACACGATCGGCGCCAAGGTGCGGCTCCTGGGCGACGCGGTCTACGACCAGGATTCACCGCTGCCGCAAGTGGCGGTGGGCATCCAGCACAAGCGCAACACCAACATGGCGATTCCCACCGCCATCGGCGCGCGAAGCGGGAGCGATACCGACTTCTATGTGGCCGCGACCAAGGTGTGGCTGGGCGGCGCCTGGGGACGCAACGCGTTCGCCAACGTGACGCTGCGCGCCACGCGGGCCAACCAGTTCGGGCTGCTGGGCTTCGGCGGCGACCGCGAGGGCTCGCGCCGCATCGAGCCGGAAATTTCGGCCGGCGTGATGCTGCGCGACGACCTGGCACTCGGGGTCGAATACCGCGGCAAGCCGGACAACCTTTCCGCGTTCAAGGAGGAGGACGCGAGCGACGTCTTCGTGGCGTGGTTCCCCACCCGGCACATCGGGGTCACCGCCGCCTGGTCGCGGCTCGGTTCCATCGCGGGCAAGCCTCGGCAGGACGGGTTCTACCTTTCGCTGCAGTTGTTGCTTTAGCGAGTAAGGTGGGGATGGGAAAAGGCGGGGGACGCAGATTGCCGCAGATGGGTTCGCAG
>JANMHV010000423.1:0-5184 GCA_031375445.1 Burkholderiales bacterium
TCTCTTCGCGGAACTTCACGTATTTTGCGAGTTGCATGCGGTCGTCTCGGAAATTGATGGGCGGATGCGATCCAGTCGGAAACTGGCGTCCGGAAAGCTCACTTTACTAGCAGTCCGGCAGGAGCGGCGCGAAGCCCGGGCGCGCGCACCCGGGCTTTCATGGGCGGGGCTCAGGGCTTCGCCGCCGGCGCCGCCGCCGGGGGCGGGAATGTCCACCACCGTCACCGTCGGCTTGAAGCCCGGGTCGCGCAGGGCGAGCTGCCCCTGGCGCGCGTAGTTGAGCGACTCGCCAAGGATCCGGGCGGCCTCCTGGGGCGCATGGAAGCCGGTCGAGTTCTCGGCTTCGACGAAGTCCAGGTAGAACTGCGCCCGGCGCTGGAGGTAGCGCGGGGTCTTCAGCTCCTCGTCGCCCCGGCCCGCCGCCTTCGCCGCCTTGAGGTCGGCGATGAGCCCCATGAGGGCGGTCATGGCGTGCTGGCGAAGGTCCCAGTGACGGTCCTGGATCTGCTCGACCCGGGCCTTGAGCTCCTTCTCGGTCACCTTGTTGTCGTGCTTCTGGTGGCAGCCGAGGCACGCGTTCTTCACGTTGAGCATGGGGCTGCGAACCCAATGGTCGCTGAGCGACGTCCCCTTGTGTTTCGTCTGCGGCATGTGGCAGTCGGCGCAGGTCACGCCCGAGCGCGCGTGGATGCCCTGGCTCCAACGCTCGAACTCGGGATGCTGGGCCTTGAGCGCCGGCGCACCGGTGTCCTTGTGGGTGAAGTCGCGGAACCCGATCTCGTCGTAGTACGCCTGGATCTCCTCGACCTTCAGGCCTTTCGCCCACGGAAAGACCAGCTTCTTCTCGGGGCCCTTGAAGTAGTACTCGACGTGGCACTGCCCGCACACGAAGGCGCGCATCTCGTTGCCCGTCGCCTGCTTGTTCACGTCGTAGTTCTGGATGCCCTGCGAAGCCTTGTAGACGCGCATCCCCTCGATGAAAGCGGGGCGGGTGACGCGCAGCGCCATCGTGTTGCCGTCGTGGCAGTCGATGCAGGCGACCGGGTGCTGGACCCGCTTGACCGCCTCGCTGTAGGGCATCGCGTTCATCTTGTCGAAGCCCCTGGTGAGGTCGCCATCGCCGGCCTTCTTGTTGGCAAGGTAGGTCGAGGCATGGCAGTTCAGGCAGGCACCGGGCTGCGCAACCACCACCTGGCGCTGGGTGTATTTCTGGTCCTCGAGCATGTAGGCGTGGCCGCGCTCCTCGCGGAAGTCCGCGGCGAATGCGTATCCCTGCCACATGGTCCTCAGGCCGATGTCCTCGTCGACCTTGCTCCTCGCCACGATCGAGCGCGGATCGGCCGGGGTGGGCGTGCGCGGCACCGCCTCGCTGCCGCCGTGCTTCGTGCGCTCCATGTCGACGGACTTCATGTACAGCTCGTAGTGATGGGGAAACACCTTCCCCCAGACCGCCGGATCATCGACCTCGTCGTTGACCGGCCAGGGCTCGTCTTTCCCGGTGGCCTGGACCTTCGCCGGCTTCCTGGCCTGGGCCTGCGCCAGCGCCTCTGCCGTGGGCAGGCTCGAGGAGAGCATCAGCAGGAGCGCGCCGGCGAAGATCGCGATGACTACCGCCACAAGCGAGCATAGGTAAGGCTTCCGGAAGGTCGCCCGGAAGAGGGTGGCAAGGATGCGTCGTGTCATGGCGTTTGCTCCTTCTGGTTGATCCGCCGCTACTTCCAGCCCACGGCCGCCATCTTGCGGCGCATGAAGGCGAGCTGCGTCGAGAGCGGCAGCTTCTTGGGACAGACGTCATGGCAGGCGAGGAGCGACATGCAGCCGAAGACTCCGCTGTCGTCGCCGATCAGCTCGTAGAACTCCTGGTCGGTGCGGGCATCCCGGGGGTCGAGGCGGAAGCGCGCGATCTTGTTCAGGCCCACGGCGCCGACGAAATCGGGGCGCATGCGCGCGGTGCCGCATCCGGCCACGCAGCAGCCGCACTCGATGCAGCGGTCGAGCTCGTAGATCTTCTCGGCAAGGTCCGCATCCATGGGCGCTTCGATCCGCTTCAGGTCGACCTCCGCCTCCTTGGCATGGACCCAGGTCTCCAGGCGCTCGCTCATGGCGCGCATCCACTTGCCGGTGTTGACCGAAAGGTCCCCGATCAGCTCGAACACCGGCAGGGGTGCCAGCGTGGTCTGCGCCCCCAGGCTGCGGGTGAGGGTACGGCAGGCGAGGTCCGGGCGCCCGTTGATCATCATCGCGCAGCTGCCGCAGATTCCCGCGCGGCACACGAAGTCGAACTGGAGCGAGGGATCCTGCTTTTCGCGAATCTCGTTCAGCGCGATGAAAAGCGTCATCCCGTGGGCTTCCTCGACCGCGTAGGCCTGCATGCGCGGCACGGCACCCGGATCCTGCGGGTTGTAGCGCAGGATCTGGAACTCGAGGGTGCGGCCCTTGGGCGTCTCGGTCATCGTCACTCCGCGGCCTGGGGCACGCGCGCGTCGAAGCGCTCGTCGAGGCGCTCGTTGCGCCCGCGCACGACCTCGGGCAGCAAATGCTCGTAGGGCATCAGTGCCTGCTGCAGGGCGAAGCGGTCCGCGCCGGCGCGGCTCCCCTTCGCCGCCTCGACCTCGGCCTGGCGCGACGCTGTGTCGGGATGTTCGATGTAGTCCTTCGCGCCATAGCCGCGCCACCCCGGAGGAAGCTCCATGCGCTTCACGTCGAGCGCCTCGTAGGCGAGCGTGGGCAGGGTGTCGAGCTCGTCCTTCCACGTGGCGAGGGTTCGTTTCAGCCACTGCGCGTCGTCGCGCCGCGGGAAATCCTGGCGGAAGTGCGCGCCGCGGCTCTCGGTGCGGACCTGGGCGCCGTGGGCGACGGTGAGCGCCAGCTTGAGCATCTTCTGCACGCGGTAGGCGGTCACGAGCTCCGGGTTCGCGCCGGGCGAGTGCGCCTTGAGCGCGATGCGGCGGCTGCGCACCAGCAGCTTCTGCAGCGCATCGACGGCCTCGTCCAGCTCGGGGCCGGTGCGGAAGATGCCGACCTTGCCGGTCATGATCTCCTGCATCTCGCCCTTGATCGCGCTCGCGTCCTCGCCGTGGCCGCGCTTCACGATGGCGTCGAGCTTCGCCTGTTCGCGCAGGACGAACTCGCGGATGAGGGCCGTCGGGATGGCCGCGTCGGCCGCCGGGCTCGAGCAGAAATCGGCGATGTACTCGCCCACGATCATGCCGGCCACCACGGTCTCGGCCACCGAGTTGCCGCCGAGGCGGTTGAAGCCGTGCATGTCCCAGCACGCCGCTTCCCCGGCGGCGAAGAGGCCGCGCAGCGTCGGGCTCTCGCCGGTAGGACGGGTGCGCACGCCGCCCATCGTGTAGTGCTGCGACGGGCGCACCGGGATCAGATCCTTCACCGGGTCCACGCCGAGGAAGTAGTGGCAGATCTCCCACACCTCGCGCAGGTTGTGCTTGATGTGGTGCTCGCCCAGCAGCGTGATGTCGAGCCAGAGGTGCTCGCCGAATCGGGAGCGCGCGCCCTTGCCCTTCCGGATGTGCTCCTCCATGCGCCGCGACACCACGTCGCGCGAGGCGAGCTCCTTCTTTTCCGGCTCGTAGTCGGGCATGAAGCGGTGGCCGTCGACATCGCGCAGCAATCCGCCGTCGCCCCGGCAGCCTTCGGTCATGAGGATGCCGGCCGGGAAGATCGTGGTCGGGTGGAACTGCACCGCCTCCATGTTTCCGAGCGCCACGTGGCCGGTTTCCAGCGCGATCGCGCTGCCGATGCCCTCGGAGATCACGGCGTTGGTGGTGTTGCGGTAAAGGCGCCCCGCCCCGCCCGTGGCCATGGCGGTGGCGCGGGCGACGTAGGCGCTCAACGCCCCCGTCACCAGGTCGCGCACCACCGCGCCGTAGCAGCGCTTGCCGTCGTGGATCAGCGCGAGCGCCTCGGTGCGCTCGTGCACCGGGATCGACTCGGCGATCGCCTGGTCGGCCACGGCGTTGAGCATCGCGTGTCCGGTGCCGTCGGCGACGTAGCAGGTGCGCCACTTCTTGGTCCCGCCGAAATCGCGCTGCGACAGCAGGCCGTCGGCCTCGGCGCGCTCGGTGATGGTGACCTTCTGCCCGTTGATGACGACCTGCCGGTCGCCCTTGCGGATGCGCGTCCACGGCACACCCCAGGCGGCGAGCTCGCGAACCGCCTTGGGCGCGGTGTTGACGAACATGCGCACCACTTCCTGGTCGGCGCCCCAATCCGAGCCGCGCACCGTGTCCTCGAAGTGCACGTCCTCGTTGTCGCCCTGGCCCTTCACGGCGTTGCCGAGGGACGCCTGCATGCCGCCTTGCGCCGCCTTGGAGTGGGAACGCTTGGCCGGGACCAGCGACAGGATGATCGCCTCGTGGCCGCGGCGTCGCGCGCCGATCGCCAGGCGCAGCCCGGCGAGCCCCGCGCCGATCACCAGCACGTCGGTGTGGACGATGTTCAAGGGGGCGTGCGCAGGTGGGCGGGGACGTAGCGCTCGCCATAGCGGTCCTGGTGCTCGATGCCGATCTTCATGTAGGCGGCGAGCGTGGTGAGGCCGAGCGCGAGGAAGAACGCGGTGATCGCCCACTTGAGCCGCTTCAGCCGCACCCGGGTGAGGTCGGGGTCGGGGCCCGCGAGCCAGCCCCACTTCACCGCGAGGCGATAGAGCCCGATTCCGGCGTGCAGCTCCACGGCGAAGAGCAGCACCAGGTACAGCGGCCAGAAGTGCTCGCTCCACACCCGATCCGCGGACTCGAAGGGCCCGATGCGATCGGGCCTCGAAAGCATCACGTAGAGGTGCACCGAGGCGAGGAAGAAGAGCGCGAAACCGGTCGCGACCTGCCAGAACCAGAGGGTCGTGTCCTCGTGCCGCATCATCTTCATGTGGGCGCGGAAGGTGGCGTACTGGCGGTAGTTGGCGGGGAACTTGCGCAGCGCCAGCAGCGCGTGCACGGCGATGAGCGCGATCACCCCGGCCACGACGATCGAGACCACCCAGGGAAACGAGCGCCCGAAGAAGTAGTAGCCCTCGAAGAACTTGGTGATCGACCACATCACGTCGCGCCCCAGCAGGATCGATGAGACGAAGAACCTGGGGGCCCACATGAAGAGCTCCTGCTCGAGGCCGGTGGCCCACTGGGCCAGGTCCAGCCGCGCCGGCCAGGCGCTCTTGCGCCCGCGGTC
>JANMHV010000424.1:0-5749 GCA_031375445.1 Burkholderiales bacterium
CCCACGTTCCGGCGCGCCGCCCTGGTGCGTCTGGCCCTGGGCGGCCGCAGTGCACCCGGCGATCATGGTTCATCGCGTGAACGGGCTCGAGCCGGGGCTCTACCTGCTGGTGCGCAACCCGGAGGCGCTCGCCCGGCTCAAGGCATCGCTTCGGCCCGACTGGCTTTGGCATAAGGTCGGACCACCCGAGTTGCCGCTCCACTTGCTCATGCCCTACGACCTGCGCGACTCCGCGCGCCAGATCTCCTGCCACCAGGACATCGCCGCCGACTCCTGCTATGCGCTGGGGATGCTCGCCCGCTACGAGATCGCGGAGGACGAGCCCTGGCGCTATCGTGCGCTCTACCGGGAATGCGGAATGATCGGGCAGGTGCTGTACCTCGAGGCCGAAGCCGCCGGAATCCGCGCCACCGGGATCGGCTGCTTCTTCGACGACGAGATGCACAGGCTCCTCGGCCTGCAGGGGCACGCGTGGCAGAGCCTGTATCACTTCACCGCCGGCGGCGCGGTGGACGACTCGCGCCTCACGACCCTTCCGCCCTATTCTCGTGACGGATCGCGGTAGGCCTGCGGGGCCCGATCTCGCAGGTGTGGGATGCCTCGATTCGGGCCATAACGCGCCGCGTCATAGGCGGTTTCGAATCCATAACCCGGTTCATGACCTTGCGAGAAAATCGCCTCGAGCGGTTTGGGCCGGCGCTTCACGGACGAACTCGCCGAGAAGCTTCGTTGCATCCGGCGGTTCGGGATCGTTGTAGGGATGGGCCGGGTCGCCGCCGCTCCAGGCGTGGTCGAGCCCCGCCACCTTCACCCACCGCACCAGCGCCCCGTCGCGGATCCGGTAGTCGCGGGTGATCACCGTCCGGCCCGAGGCCACGGCGGTGCTCTCGGCATCGGGGGGAGGCAGCTCGCCTTCGGGCGCCGCGCCCGCCGCGTAGCCGTTCAGCGCGAGGAACTGCTGCACGACCTGGCGAGCGTTGATTTCGGCCACGACCGAGTCGCTGTCCCCGTGCACGACCAGGAGCGGCAAGCGCACCGCTGCGCCGGCGTTCGCGCGCGCCTGCTCGCCGATCTTCGCGGGGTCGGTGCTCGCGCCGCTCTTCATGACCTTGCTCGCAGCCCAGGCACCCGGGGCCGCGCCGCACGCGATCCCGGAATGCACGAAGGCGCCCGCGAAGATCTCCGGATGGCGAAGCGCCAGCGCCGCGGCCAGCGCCCCGCCGGCCGAGAACCCGGCTACGAAGACGCGCCTCGGGTCGATGCGATAGCTGCGGCGAACCGCGCGGATCTGCGCTATCACGATGGCAGCCTCGCCCCGGCCCGCGATGGTGCTGGCGTCGAACCAGTTCCAGCACGAATACGGGTTGGCCCGGTCCGTCTGGCGCGGCAGGAGCACCAGCCATCCGTGCTCGTCGGCCAGGGCACAGATGCGGGTGGCAGCCGCGAAATCCTCGGGCGTCTGCTTGCACCCGTGGATCATCACGACAAGGGTGCGCCGCCTCGGCCACCACCCGCCGTGGCCGCGCGGAACATACGCCAGGTACTCGCGCCCCGGCATCACCCACGGCGCCGCGTGCAGGAAACCGCGAAACGACATCTTGTGGCCCCTGGCGAAGTAGCCGGGCTCCGGCGGCTTGCGGCGAAACAGGCGCGCGAAAAAATCGCGCAGGCGTGCCCCGAATCCGTTCATTCCCAAAATTTCGCCTTGCATTGCGCGCTGGCGCACAGATGACGCGGCGCGATTGGCCTAGCGTGGGTTTCGCGCATGCGGGATTTCCCCATGCCCCACCCACAACGAGGATACAGCCATGGACAAGAAATCCGATTTCGTCATCGCGATGGAAACGCAAATGAAGAAGTGGGACGCCGATCTGGACGCGCTCAACGCCATGGGCGAGAAGGCGAACGACGCGGCTCGCGCCACCTACCAGGCGAACCTGAAGAGCCTGCGCGCGAACCGCGACGAGGCCCGGAAGACGTTCAAGGAAATGAGCGATGCGAGCGTCGAAGCGGGCGAGAAGATGCAGGCCAGGATGACCGCCAGCTGGGAGACGATGCAGAAGTCCCTCGAGAAGGTGTCGGCCGACCTGAGGAAGTAGCGGGGTCGGCGGGCGGCCCCGCCGCCGCCCGCGCCGCGATGGCGCCTCTTGCGCGCCGCCGATAGTGAGCCTTGTGCCAAATCAACGGCCCGGCCGATATCAGGTCCCCGCCCGCTTGGCGACCGGCGAATACATGTCGTGGACCTGCAGCCGCGTCGACTGCAGCCGCCCCGCGACCACCGCGAGCAGCCGATGCATGAAGGCGAAGCCGAAGGCGGGATCTTCCTTGCACGCGGAGAGCAGCGCCGTCGCGTCGAAGGCGAGGGCGTCCACACGCTCCAGCGCCCGCGCCTGGAAGTGCTTGCCGCTGCCCATCAGCAGCGCCGACCAGCCGAGCTCGTCGCCCGCCCCGAGCGTCTGCACCCGCAGCGTGTGCCCGGGCTCCTCGATCTCGAGGGCGATGGTCCCCGAGACGATCATGTAGAACTCATGGCATTCGTCGCCTTCGTGGAACACCACCTGGTCGCGCTCGAAGCGCACGCTGGTGGCGAGCGCCGCGAGCTTGTCCACGTGGGCCGGCTCGAACGCCTTCACGTAGGGGTGCGCGCGCAGCGTCGCCTGCAGGGCCTGGTCGATCATGGTGCGGCGGCCTCCCCGTACCGCGGCTCGTACATTTTCGACTTGACGAAGGCGAGGAGGTCGGGCGGCCGGGGCACGGTGGCGAGCTTCTCGCGGAAGGCGATCTCGGCGATCGCCGTGGCGATGGCGGCCGAGACCTCGCGAATGTGCGCCAGCGGCGGGTAGAGGCTGCCCTGCGCGAGGTCGGCGTCGGTCACCTGCGCGGCCAGGACTCGCGCCGCGGCCATGAACATCGGATCGGTGATGCGGGTGGTGCCGGTGAGGATCGCGCCCAGGCCGATGCCGGGGAAGATGTACGAATTGTTTCCCTGGCGCGGCACGAAGTGCTTGCCGTTCATCGTGACCGGGTCGAAGGGCGAGCCGCAGGCGAAGAGCGCGCGTCCGCCCGACCACGCGTAGGCCTGTTCGGCGGTGCACTCCGACTTGGACGTCGGGTTGGACAGCGCGAAGACGATCGGCCGCGCGTTGATCGCGGCCATGGCGCCCACCACCTCCTGGGTGAAGGCGGCACCCACGGCGGCCACGCCGATGATGGCGCTGGGCTGGATCGCCTTGACGGCATCGAGAAGTGTAGCGACCGGAGCATGCTCGTGGGCGTAAGGCTGCTTGTGGTGGGCGAGCTCGGTGCGCGCCTTGACCACCAGGCCGCGGGAATCGAAAAGCCAGCAGCGAGCGCGCGCGGCCGCCTCGTCCATGCCTTCGGCCACCATCGCTCCCACCACGAGGTCGGCGATGCCGGTGGCGGCTTCGCCCGCCCCCTGGAAGAGCAACGTCTGCTCGCCCAGCTTGCCGCCGTTCACGCGCAGCGCGCAGAGGATCCCCGCGAGCGCCACGGCCGCGGTGCCCTGGATGTCGTCGTTGAACGTGGGAATCTCGTGGCGATAGCGCTCGAGCAGCCGGAAGGCGGTGTGATTGGCGAAGTCCTCGAACTGGATCACCACGCCGGGAAAGGTCGCGCGCGCGGCGGTGACGAACTCGTCCACGAGGGAGTCGTATTCGTCGCCTTCGAGGCGCTTGCGGTGCAGGCCGATGTAGAGCGGGTCGGCGAGGAGCGCCGGGTTGTTGGTGCCCGCGTCGAGCAGCACCGGCAGCGTGGCCTCGGGCGGCACGCCCGCGCAGGCCGTATAAAGCGCGAGCTTGCCCACCGGGATCCCCATGCCGTTGGCGCCGAGGTCTCCCAGCCCCAGGATGCGCTCGCCGTCGCTCACCACGATCATCTTCACGTCCCGCCGCGGCCAGTTGGCGAGCAGGCTCGCGACGCTCCCACGGTCCTTCGCGCTCACGAAGAGGCCCCGGGGGCGCTGGAAGATATGCCCGAACTGCTCGCAGGCAAGGCCCACCGTGGGCGTATAGACGATCGGCGTCATCTCGTCGGGGTGGTCCATGAGGACGCGGAAGAAGAGCGCCTCGTTGCGGTCGTGCAAGGCGGCCAGGTCGATGAACTTCTCCAGCGTCGTGGACTTGCGGCGGAAATTCTCGAGCACCCGGCCCACCTGCTCCTCCTGGGTGGACACGTGCGGCGGCAGCAGGCCGCGCAGGCCGAGGTCCTCGCGCTCGGTGTCGGTGAAGGCCGTTCCCCGGTTCAGCGCCGGGTCGCGCAGTACGTCCACGCCGCGGGGACCGCGCGCCGCCACGGCCCCACCTTTCGCAACTTTCGTCCCTTCCTTCAGCATGGCCTTCTCCCGTGAGATCCGCCCGGCCGCCTAGGCCGATTCGGGTTCCATCTTGATCGCGCCGCACGGACATTCGGACTCGCAGATGCCGCAGCCCTTGCAGTAGTCGAGGTTGAATTCGAAGCGCATCCCCGGCCCGAGCTTGATGACCGCGTTGTCGGGGCACACGCCGTAGCAGTTGTCGCACTCGAAGCAGTTGCCGCACGACAGGCAGCGGCGCGCCTCGAAGAGGGCGTTGCCCTCGTCCAGCCCGTGCACCACCTCGTCGAAGGTGGAAGTGCGCCGCGCCATCTCGAGCAGGGGGCGCTCGGTCTTGGGCGCGTCGCTGTAGTACCAGGTGTTCATCTTGTCGAAGCTCGCGAGCTCGTGCTTCGGCGGCGCTGCGAGGGCGGCACCCCGCAGCCAGGCGTCGATGTGCCGCGCCGCCTTCTTGCCGTGGCCGATGCCGACGGTCACCGTGCGCTCGGAGGGCACCATGTCGCCGCCGGCGAAGATGCCCGCGTGGCCGGTCATCATGTTGGGGGCCACCTGCACCGTGCCGTCGCGGATCTCGAGGCCGGGGACGCCCTGGAGCAGGCTCAAGTCAACGTCCTGGCCGAGCGCCAGCACCACGGAATCGGCCTCGAGGGTTTCCATCTCGCCGGTGGGCTGCGGGAAGCCCTTCTCGTCCAGCGCCATCTTCTCCACCGTGAGCGTGCCCTCGCCCTCCACGCTGCGGATGGTGGAGAGCCACTTGATGAGCACGCCTTCCTCGAGCGCTTCCTGCACCTCGAAGTCGTGCGCCGGCATCTTCTCGCGCGTGCGGCGGTAGACGATGATGGCCTCGGTGGCGCCCATGCGCTTGGCGGTCCGCGCGACGTCGAGCGCGGTGTTGCCGCCGCCATAGACCACGACCCGCCGGCCGAGCATCGGCTTCGAGTCGCCCTCCATGCCGCGCAGCACGGCGACCGCGTCGAGGATGCGCGCCGCTTCGCCCGCGGGACTGTAGGCGCGCCTGGCGATGTGCGCGCCGACCGCGAGGAACGCCGCATCGAACTCGCCGACCGCCATGGTCTCGACGATGTGATCGACCTTGCAGTTGAGCTCGAGCTCGACGCCCATGTCGAGGATGCGCTGTACCTCGCCTTCGAGAATCTCGCGCGGCAGCCGGTACTTGGTAATGCCGAAGCGCATCATCCCGCCGGCAAAGGGGCCCGCGTCCACGATCTTCACGCCGTGGCCGAGGCGGCGCAGGTGGTATGCGGCCGAGAGACCCGAGGGTCCCGCGCCGACGACGAGCACGCGCTTGCCGCTCGCAATACTGGGCGCCGCGAATTTCCAGCCCTGCTTCAGCGCTTCGTCGCCGAGGAAACGCTCGACCGAGTTGATGCCTACCGACTCGTCCAACTGCCCGCGGTG
>JANMHV010000439.1:0-8615 GCA_031375445.1 Burkholderiales bacterium
AGGCGGTGCGGATCGCCGCGCACCTGCAGGCCCGACAGCGATTCCACCTGCGCCTCCAGCACCACGCCCCTGGCCTCGGCCGTCGGGCGCGAGGTCTCGAGCGCCGCGTTCGCGATCGCGGCGAGGTCGACGCTTTCCACCTCGAGGCGAACCTTGCCGGAGATGATGGCGCTCATGTCGAGCAGGTCCTCGATGATTCGCGCCTGGGCACGCGCGTTGCGCTCGATCACCTCCGCGCCCTGGGTCACCTGCGCGGAAGTCGCTTCCGGGCGCCGCAGCATCGTGGCCCATCCGAGGATCGCGTTCAGCGGCGTGCGCAGCTCGTGGGAGAGGGTGGCGAGGAACTCGTCCTTCATGCGGCTCGCGAGCTCCGCCTCGGAGCGCGCCTGCTGCGCGCTCGCGAGCGCGGTCCCGATCGCCTCCTCGATCTGCTTCCGGTCGTGGATATCGGTGTTGGTGCCGTACCAGCGCACCACGTTGCCGAAAGCGTCGCGGATCGGCAGCGCCCGCCCGAGGTGCCAGCGGTACTCGCCATCGTGGCGCCGCAGCGGGTATTCGATCTCGTAGGTGCTCCCGGTGCGCAAGGCCTCCGGCCACGCGGCGTCCACCCGGGCCAGCCCCTCCGGGGTGTGCACCTCGCGCCAGCTCTCCCGGCCCACCGCGCCCTCGGGCAACCCCGTGTACTCGTACCACTGCCGGTTGAAGTAATCGACGATTCCGTCCGGGGTGGCGGCAAAGACGATCTGCGGCATGGCGTCCGCCAGCTGCCGGAAGCGCGCCTCGCTCTCGCGCATGCCCTCCTCCACCTGGCCGCGCTGCAGCGACTCGTAGCATCGGCTCGCCACCTGCTGCAGCAGCTCCACTTCGCCGCTCGTCCAGTCACGCGGCACGCGCTGGTGCACGGCCATGGCGGCCACCAGGCGCTCTGCCTTCCGCAGCGGCACCGCGATCACGGCCTGGATGCCGGTAGCGCGATAGGCGCCCACCACATCCGCGAGCGGCGGCTGGTGCGTATCGACGTTGCGAACCACGTAGGGACGACCCTCCTCCATCGCGGCCGCCCACTCGGCCCCGAAATCGCTCATGGCGTAGTGGCCCACGATGCTGGCGACGCCGGGTGCGTTGTAGTCCCCGATCACGTCGAACGAGCGGCCGTCGAGGGCGACGTCGGCGTAAGCGCAGCGGTCGGCACCGAGGTGATCTCCGAGGAGCCGCGCGGCCGTGGCCGAGATCTCCGCCGGCACTACCAGGGGACGCAATGCATCCTCGAGCGCCAGCAGGAAGACATCCTTGGATTCGGCGAGCAGGCGTTGCGTCACGTCCACGCCCACCGCAAGGATGCCCGTGACGACACCGTTCGCATCGCGCAGCGGCTGGTAGACGAAGTCGAGGTAGGCGGCCTCGAGGGGCTCGCCCGGCGTGCGGGCCAGCATGATGCGCATGCCATTGCCGACGTAGGGCTCGCCGGTCGCATAGACGCGGTCGAGGATCTCTATGAAGCCCTGGCTTTCGACCTCCCCGAGCCCTTCCTTGACGCTGCGCCCGAGGATGTCACGCCTGCCTACCAGCTGGAAGTAGCGCTCGTTGGCGAACTCGAACACGTGCCCGGGGCCGCCCAGCAGCGCCAGGAACGAGGGCGACCCGGAGAACGCCTCCATGATCCGCGTGCGCCCGGCGATCACCTCGCCCAAGAGCCGGTCGCGCTCGCGTTCGGCCACGACCTTCTCGGTGTCCTCGACGCAGGCGCAGAAGAGCCCGCCGATATTGCCCGCATCGTCGCGGATCGGGCTATAGGACCAGGTGAACCACGTGTCCTCGGTGTAGCCGCGGCGCTGCATGGTGAGGAGCACGCGCTCGTTCCACGTGGCCTCCCCGCGTTGCGTGACCGCCTCGGCCTGGGGACCGATCACATCCCAGATCTCGCCCCAGAAGGCACGCGCGGGCTTCCCGAAAGCCTCCGGGTGCTTGCCGCCGAGGACGTCGATATAGGCGTCGTTGTAGATGTTGACCAGCTCCGGGCCCCACCAGACGAACATCGGGAAGCGGGAGCTGATGCAGATGTCGACGGCGATCGAGAGGCTGGCGGGCCACGACTCCCGCGGCCCCAGGGGGGTCGAGGACCAGTCGTATGCGGCCAGCCGGCCGGCCATGCCCCCGTTCTTCATGGGACATAGGCCATCGGGACGTCCCGAAGTTCACCCACGGCGCGGCTCAGGCGAATCCGTAGAGCTTGGCGGGGTTGTCGACCAGGATCATGTGCCGGCGCGGCTCGTCGTTCACCCAATCCTGCAGCAGGTCCAGCAGCACCGCGTCGTCGGGCTTGGTGTCGCGCTCGGTGGGGTGGGGCCAGTCGCTGCCCCAGACGCAACGCTCCGGGGCATGGTCGATCCAGGAGCGCGCCACCGCCTTGATGTCGGCGTAGCGCGGCGAGCCGGTGCGGGTCTCGAGGTAGGGGCCGGCCAGCTTGATCCAGGTGCGCCCGGTATCCATCATGCGGCGGATCACCGCGTAGGCCGGGTGCGCGATGCCCGCAGGCTGGGGCAGGCGCCCCATGTGGTCGAACACGATGGTGCCGGGGAGGCTCTCCAGCAACGGCGCCATCGCCACGATCTGGTCGGCGCGCAGGTGCAGCTGCGTGTGCCACTTGAAGGCCTGGATGCGCTTCACCAGCGGCTCGATCATCTCCGGGCCGGTGACGGCGGTCTTGGGGTCGTGCTGGGTGAAGCGCAGGCCGCGGATGCCGGCCGCGTCCATCTCCTCCAGCTGCTCGTCGGTGACGGTGGGATGCACTACACCCACGCCGCGCGCGTTCGCCAGCCCCAATTGCGCGATGGCATCCATGGTGACGCGATTGTCCGTGCCGTAGGCCGCGGGCTGAACCACCACCGCACGCTCCGTGCCCAGGCGCTTCTGCAGCAGGCGATACTCCTCGACCGAGGCGTCGGTGGTGCCGCGCAGGTTCGGCCACGCCATCGGGAAGCGCGGGTCGTAGATGTGCAGGTGGCAGTCGGTGGCGTGGGGCGGCGCCTTGAAGCGCGGGGTGGAAGTGCCGGTGCTGTTGGGCACCTTCATTCGTCTTCCCCCGCCACGGCGCTCTCCTCCACCACGGCGCCGGCGGCGCGCAGCGCCTCGTAGCGCGCGGCGTCCACGCCCAGCTCGGCCAGGATGGCGCGGTTGTGCTCTCCCAGGCCAGGCGCCGGGGTGCGCACCGAGCCCGGAGTGCCCGACATCCGCGGCACCACGTGATGCATCGGGTAGGTGCCCATGTCGGCATCCGGATAGTCCGCGATCACCTCGCGGTCGATGAAGTGCGGGTCGTCGAGGATCTGGGAGATGTCGTAGATCGGTCCGATGGTGACCTCCGCCTTCTCGAAGAACTCCACGTTCTCCTGCTGGGTGCGCGCCGCGACGAACTCGCCGATGATCGCATCGAGCTCCTCGGCGTTCTTCACCCGCTCGTTGTTGGTGCTGTAGCGCGGGTTGTCGATGAGGTCGGCGCGGCCGATGGAGGCGAAGAGCCGCTGCGCCATCTTCTGGGTCGAGGCCGAAAGGGCCACGAAGCGCCCGTCCTTGGTGCGATAGGCGTTGCGCGGACCGGAGTTGGTGGAGCGGCTGCCGGTGCGCGGCTTCACCTTGCCGGTGAGCCGGTAGCTCGCGGCCTGGGGGCCCAGGACATTGAAGAGCGGATCCAGCAGCGGCAGGTCGATCACCTGGCCCGCGCCGCCGTTCACTTCCACTTCGCGCAGCGCGATCATCACGCCCGCGGCGCCATAGAGGCCGGCGTACGAATCGGCCATGTACATCGGCGGCAGCACCGGCTCCCGGTCGGCGAAGCCGTTGAAGCTCGCGAACCCCGAGATGCCCTCCACCAGCGTGCCGAAGCCCGGCCGGCGGCGGTAGGGGCCGGTCTGCCCCCATCCGGAGATGCGCACGATCACGAGCTTGGGGTTGCGCGCGAGGAGCACCTCGGGACCCAGGCCCATCTTCTCCAGCGTGTCGGGGCGGAAGCTCTCGATGAAGACCTGGGCGCTCGCCACCAGGTCCAGCAGCAGCTCGCGCGCCTCGGGCTTCCTCAATTCCAGCGCCAGCGACTTCTTGTTGCGCGCGTAGAGCTTCCAGTTGACCTGCACATCGTGGGTGCGCCACGCGCGCAGCGTATCTCCCGCGGCGGGTTCCACCTTGATCACTTCGGCGCCGAAGTCCGCCAGCACCTGGGTCGCCGTGTTGCCGGCGACGAGGCGCGACAGGTCGAGGACGCGCACGCCCTCGAGCGGCCCGCGGGCATTTGGCGTGTAATCGCGGCGCTTGAGGCTCACTGGCCTATTCCGCCTTGATGTTGGCTTCCTTAGCGATCTTCTTCCAGCCGTCGATCTCGCTCTTGATGGTGGCCGCGAACTTCCCCGCCTCCATCGGCGCGGGCTCGGCGCCCTCGCGCAGGAACACCTCGCGCATTTCCGGCGTGGCGAGGATCTTGTTCATCGCCGCGTTGATCTGCGCGATCACGTCGGGCGGCGTGTTGGGAGGAGCGAGCACGCCCCACCACAGCTCGAAGCTGTAGCCCTTCACGCCCGACTCGGCGATGGAAGGCAGCTCCGGCACGATGGCCGACTTCGCGGGGCTGGTGACGCCGAGCCCGCGCACCTTGTTCGCCTTCACGTGCTGGCCGATCGAGGGAGCGCTCGCCACCAGGACGTCGACGTGCCCGGCGATGACGTCGGTGACCGCGGGGCCCATGCCCTTGTAGGGCACGTGGGTCATCTGGATGCCGGCCGACTGCTCGAGGAGCACGGCGGCGAAGTGGTTGGTGCTGCCCGTACCCGAGGAGCCGTAGTTGAGCTTGCCCGGCTGGGACTTGGCGAGCGCCACGAATTCCGCCAGGTTCTTCGCCGGCAGCTTGTTGCTCACGGTGAGCAACATCGGACCCTTGGCGACCATGCCCACGGGCGTGAAACCGGTGACCGAATCGAACGGCAGGTTGGTCTGGATCGCCGCGGCCGTGGTGAACGACGAGGAGAGCAGGCACAGCGTGTAGCCATCCGGCGCCGCGCGGGAGACGAAGCCCGCGCCGATGGAGCCGCCCGCACCCGGCTTGTTGTCGATGATGACCGGCTGCTTCCACGCGTCCGAAAGGCGCTTGCCGAGCTCGCGCGCGAAGGTGTCGTTGGATCCGCCCGGCGGGTACGGCACGATGATCGTCACCGCCTTGGCGGGAAATTTCTGCTGCGCCATCACGGGTGCCGCCACGAGCGCCAGCGCGGCGAGCCCCGCGGCCAGCAAGTTGCGATTCATTCGATGCTCCTCTCGTCTTTCGTGATCAGTCCCAGCCTGCGGGCGAGCTCCAGGATCGCCTCGGCGCGCCGGATGAAGGGGCCGTCCACCATCCTGCCGTTGACGGTGAAGGCGCCGACTCCCTCGGCCTTTGCCTTGGCGGCGGCTTCCACGACCTTCAGCGAGTGGGCGATCTCCGCATCGGTGGGTCGGAAGACTGCGTTGGCGAGGGGCACCTGGCTGGGGTGGATGGCGCTTTTTCCCAGGTAGCCCAGGCGGCGCGACATCTCGGCCTCGCGCTGGTAGCCCTCCACGTCCTTGATGTTGGCGAAGGCGCCGTCGTAGGCGAAGATGCCGGCCTCGCCCGCGGCGATGCGGATCCATACCAGCATCGCCTCGATCGCCGCCGGGTTGTAGCGGTCCATGCTGAGCGGCTCGATGAGATCTCCCCAGCCCACCTGCAGCCCCTTCACGCGCGGGTCGGCGGTGGCGATCTCGGCGGCGAGCCGATAGGCGCGCGGGCTCTCGATGTTGGCGAGGATGCCGATGGGCTCGGCGACCTTCGCCTCGCGCTCGGCCTTGTAGATCACGCCGGCGGCCTCGCGGATGTCGTCGGGGGATTCGGGCTTGGGCACGTTCACCAGGTCCAGCCCCGGGCCGACGATGGCGGCGATGTCTTCCTCGAAGTGCGCTGTCTCGATGCCGTTCACGCGCACGATGATGGTCTTGCCGCAGTTGGCCGGCAGCGTGCGCAGGAACTTCGCGAGCTCCCGCCGCGCTTCACCCTTGCGCGCCTCGTCGACGGCGTCTTCGAGGTCGAAGGAGAGCGCGTCGGCCTCGCTCGCCATCGCCTTGGCGAAGAGCTCCGGGCGGCTGCCGGGGACGAAAAGTTTGCTTCTCACTTGAGCCGCGCGATGACGGCGTCGGTGAACTGCTTTGTGTTCGCCTTGCCCTTGAGATCCCCGGTGCGCACGTTGTCCACGCACAGCACGTCGTCGATGGCCTTGCGGATGCGCCTGGCCTTGTCGTTCTCGTCCACGTGGTCGAGCATCATCGCCGCCGAGAGCGTGAGGGCGAGCGGATTGGCGAGCCCCTTGCCCGCGATGTCCGGCGCCGAGCCATGCACCGCCTCGAAGATCGCGGCATCGACTCCGATGTTGCCCGCCGGCGCCATGCCGAGGCCACCCACCAGGCCCGCGTTCAAGTCCGAGAGGATGTCGCCGAAGAGGTTGGTGGTGACGATCATGTCGTACTGCCACGGGTCCAGCACCAGTTGCATCGCGCAGGCGTCGATGATGCGGTCGTTGCACTCGATGTCGGGATAGTTCTTCGCCACGTCGCGGCCCGCTTCGAGGAAAAGGCCCGTCAACGCCTTCAGCACGTTCGCTTTGTGGACCAGGGTCACCTTCTTGCGGCCATTCTTCCTCGCGTACTCGAAGGCGAACTCGCAGATGCGCCGGGAGCCGGAGCGGGTGTTGACGCCCGAGGCGACCGCCACGGCATGGGGATCGTCGCCGATCGGCACGTAGTGCTCGAAACCCACGTAAAGGCCCTCGAGGTTCTCGCGCACCAGGACGATGTCGATCTTCTCGTAGCGCCCGCCGGGGATGAGGGTGCGGGCGGGACGCAGGTTCGCGTAGAGCTGGAATTCCTCGCGCAGGCGCACGTTGGAGGAGCGCCAGCCGCCGCCGATGGGAGTCGCGAGCGGGCCCTTCAACGCGAGTCGCGTCTTGCGGATGGAGGCGAGGGTGTCCGGCGGCAGGGGATCGCCGCTGGCGGTCACGCCCGCGACACCCGCCGCGTGGGTTTCCCACACGAAGGGATCGCCCACCGCGTCGAGGATGCGCAGCGTCGCATCGCTCACCTCCGGACCGATGCCATCGCCGGGGATGAGGGTCGCGGGAATACCGGTGCGGGCAGTGGCCATGGGGGAGTCCTCGGGGAAGCCTGTGATTATACGAAACCGCCCCGGAAGGCTGCGATAATCCCGCCCATGAGCAAAGACGACAAGGACCGGGGCCTCGAGAAGGGCCTCACGAGCTACGGGGACCGCGGCTTTTCCCTGTTCCTGCGCAAGGCCTTCATCAAGGGGGCCGGCTATACCGACGACGCACTGTCGCGCACCGTAGTGGGCATCGCCAACACCGGCAGCGCGTACAACCCGTGCCACGGCAACGCGCCGCAGCTGGTGGAAGCGATCAAGCGCGGCGTGATGCTGGCCGGGGGGCTGCCGGTGGAGTTTCCGACGATCTCGATCCACGAGAGCTTCGCGCACCCGACCTCGATGTACCTGCGCAACCTGATGTCCATGGACACCGAGGAGATGATCCGCGCGCAGCCGATGGATGCGGTGGTGCTGATCGGTGGTTGCGACAAGACGGTGCCCGCCCAGTTGATGGGTGCGGCCTCCGCGGGTGTCCCCTGCGTGCAGCTCGTCACCGGTTCGATGCTCACCGGTTCACACCAGTTTGAACGCGTCGGAGCGTGTACCGACTGCCGCCGCTACTGGGGCAAGTACCGCGCCGAGGAAATCGATGCTGACGAGATCTCCCGCGTCAACAACCAGCTCGTGGCCTCGGTGGGCACGTGCTCGGTGATGGGAACGGCCTCGACCATGGCGTGCGTTTCCGAGGCGATGGGCATCACGGTGCCGGGTGGCGCTTCGCCGCCTGCCGTTACGGCCGATCGCATTCGCGTGGCCGAGCTCTCCGGCAAGGTCGCCGTGGAGATGGCGCGCACCAACCTCACGCCCGACAAGATCCTCACCGCCAAAGCGTTCGAGAACGGGCTGCGCATGCTTTTGGCGATCGGTGGCTCCACCAACGGCGTCGTTCACCTGACTGCCATCGCCGGGCGCCTCGGCATCGATCTCACGCTCGATCGCCTCGACCAGCTCGGCCGCGAGACGCCGGTGCTGGTGGATCTCAAGCCCTCGGGACAGTGGTACATGGAAGACCTGCATCGCGCGGGCGGAGTCGCCACGATCCTGCGGGAACTGCGTCCGCTCCTCCACCTGGATGCGCTGACGGTGACAGGCAGGACGCTGGGCGAGGAGATCGACGCGCAACAGGCTTTCAAGCAGGACATCGTGCGGCCCATGTCGAACCCGCTTTTTCCACAGGGCGGCATCGCGGTGCTGAAGGGCAACCTGGCGCCCGGCGGCTGCATCATCAAGCAATCGGCCGCGAACCCGAAGCTCATGAAGCACGAAGGCCGCGCGGTGGTGTTCGAGAACGCCGAGGACCTGGCGGCTCGCATCGACTCCGACGACCTCGACGTGACCGCCGACGACATCCTGGTGCTGAAGAGCATCGGGCCCAAGGGCGCGCCGGGGATGCCTGAAGCCG
>JANMHV010000012.1:0-3286 GCA_031375445.1 Burkholderiales bacterium
TTCCATGCCCGGCGCATTCCGCTGCCCAAGGGCATCGTGGTAGGGCACGCCGGGCTCGCGGTCGTGGCGTACGCGCTCCTTGCCTGGGAGGTGGCCGCTCCCGTATGAGCGGACTGGCCCACTCGTCGTTTAAGGGGCCGGCCGCGGCGTTCAGCGGCTGGCGGCATCCAGGGCCGCCAGCGCCGCGGGATCCAGCTTCAGGCGCGCGGCCCCGGCGATCTCGTCCAGCTGCGCGATCGAAGTGACGCTCACGATGGGTGCCGCAATCGCGGGCTGGGCCAGGATCCAGGCGAGCGAGACCTGCGCGGGCGAGGACCCGGTGCGCGCCGCGACCTCGTCCAGCGCCGCCAGGATCCTCATGCCGCGATCCCCCTCGAAGTACCTCTTGAGCCCGGCGGCGCGGGGCCGACCTTCGATGTCGCCCACGGCGCGGTACTTCCCCGAGAGGAATCCCTTGGCGAGCCCGAAGAACGGGATCACCGCCAGGCCGTGCTCGAGGGCGATGGGCTGGAACTCGCGCTCGAAGCGTTCACGGTCGAACAGGTTGAATTCCGGCTGGTGCGTCTGGTAGCGCGGGAGCCCCAGGCGCTCGCTCGCCGCGAGCGACTCGCGCAGGCGCCCGGGCATGTACTGCGAGGCGCCGATCGCGCGCACCTTGCCCGCATTGACCAGGCGGCCGAGAGCCTCGAGGGTCTCCTCCACCGGCGTCTCCAGGTCGTCCTGGTGGGTCTGGTAGAGGTCGATGTGATCCGTCTGCAGGCGCGCGAGCGACTGCTCGACGTGCTTCTCGATTTGCGCGCGCTTCAGTCCCTTCTCGCCTTCCTTCTGCATGCCGACTTTCGTGGCGATGACCACGTCGTCGCGCTTGCCGCGTTTCTTCAGCCACTTGCCGATGATCGCCTCGGACTCGCCCCCGACGTGCCCGGGCACCCAGGCCGAGTAGGTGTTGGCGGTGTCGATCACGTTGAAGCCGCTCGCCATGTAGTGGTCGAGAACTTCGAAAGACGTCGCCTCGTCGGCGGTCCAGCCGAAGACGTTTCCGCCGAGGACGATCGGGGCGGTGGCGAGGCCGGAACCGCCGAGGGGACGTTTTTCCATTCGATTCTCCGTGACTCTCGGGGTGGCTCTTTCCGCGCGTCGTCATGGCCCCGCAGCAGGCCGTCGCTCAGGTACGGTGCGATCATATAGGGCCTGAAGGCTACCGACGCCACACGCGTGGCGAAGCGGTTCGGCCACCCCGCGATGAAAGATCAGGGCAGCAGGGCGAGGATCGCCGGAAGTTTCGGCACCCACGCGAACAACGCGATTCCCGCCGTGATCGCCATCAGCGCGACGTTGAAAATGGCCAGGGCCTCGAAAGTCCCTTCCCATTCGCCGCGGGCACCGATCTGCACGTTGGGAGGCAGGCTCGCCAGGAACAAGACAGGGCCGCGGTGCGACCGGCTGTGGAGAAGGGGCTCGACGCCCGTGAGGTCAATGCGGTCCGAAAAGCGCAAGCGTCCTTTGCCTGCGTGGCGCGCGCCGACTACGGAATATTCCGCCTGGACGAGGAGCTCTGCCGCCGACTCGTATGAGGGCAGGGGCGCTTCCGGGACCATGGGGGCTCCGGCGCTCGCGGCAAGGCTGTTTTCCGCATCGTCGTGGCCCGCGTTCTCCTTGTCCACCGTGGGGCGGATTTTTCCGGTACCCGGGCGCAGCACCTTGGATCCCAGGGCCTTGGCAGCGATGACAATGACGACGCTCGCGACCACGACGGCAAAGGCGAGGGCGAGGGCGGTCCAGGTGTCCAGGTCTCCAACGTAAGGCCCCCCCGCTCGCGCTGCGATGCCGCTGCCCGTCGCCTGCAGCAACAAGACCAGGAAGAAGCCGAACGCGGTGAGGAGGATGGGCATCACGACACACGCGACGATGGCGTTGGCAAGGCAACCCGATGCCTTGTCGACGCGGGAATCGTTGGTGTACGTGACCCACGCGGGAAGGAACTTTTCGTACGGCATATCCTCTTTTTCCTTCTGCCACTCATGTCGACAAGCGGTGATGCGCCCCAGCGCGAGCGCGCCCGTGCGCATCCGGTGAAGGGTGGGGATCGAGCGGATAAGCGCGCGCAGCGCGAGGCGCATGCCCAGCAGGAACAACAGGGCGTCCACGACAAGAAGCAGCCACCCGAGCCCGGTGGACTCCGCGTTCAGGGCGCCGATCGCGGCCGCCGCGGCGGGCAGCAGGAACATGAGGGAGGCGGTGAAGTCGCGGTCCGCGAGCACCGCCATCACAACGACAGATGGGATGTCGCGCGGCGCCTCGGCGATTCTCTGCAGCTTCCGCATGTTGGTTCCCGTGTGGGCGGCGTGTTCGGATGATGCCCGATTCGGCGCGCGGATTCGAAGCCTCGCGCCATCGGCTAAGCTTGGCGTCTTCCATCCGTTGACATGGCCATGGCCCTCAAGCGCGCTTCCTGGAACCCCGGCACGATCGTCCTGCTCGAGCACGATTCGAAGATCCTGCGCGGCAACGCGCTGCGCGACCCCCACGTGCGCAAGCTCGCCGTGTGGCTGCCGGCCGAGTACGACATGGGCGCCGGGCGCGGGAGGGGCAAGCGCTTCCCGGTGCTCTACGACCTGGTGGGCTTCACCGGCTCGGGCCTTTCCCACGTCGCGTGGAAGAATTTCAGCGAGAACGTGCCCGAGCGCGTGGCGCGCCTCGTGCACGAGAAGAAGATGGGCCCCACGATCATGGTGTTCCCCGATTGCTTCACCGCGCTGGGGGGCAACCAGTACGTGAACTCGTCGGCGATCGGGCGCTATGCCGATTACCTCACGAAGGAGATCGTGCCGTTCGTCGATCGCGAGTTCCGCACGCTCGCCTCGCGCGACCATCGCGGGTGCTTCGGCAAGTCATCCGGCGGCTACGGCTCCATCACCCACGGCATGAAGTATCCCGAGACCTGGGGCGCGATCGCGGACCACTCCGGCGACGCGTATTTCGACTTCGTCTACTGGCACGACTGGCCGAACACGCTGAACGAGCTGGCGCGCTACCGGCCGCGCAAGCTCATCGCCGGAGCCTACGACGTGGTGAAGGCCGAGCGCGGCGCCGATGCCGGGCGCGACGATGGCCGCGTGCGTGCCTTCCTCGACGCGGTGTGGTCCAAGCCCAAACTCACGATGGCCGAGGGTCACACGATCATGAACCTGTGCATGGCCGCGACCTACGATCCCGATCCACGCTCGCCCAACGGCTTCCGGCTGCCGTTCAACCTCGAGACGGGCGAGGTGATCCCGGCGCGGTG
>JANMHV010000017.1:0-13522 GCA_031375445.1 Burkholderiales bacterium
GAAGCGCCGCCCGAGCCCGCCCCACGCCGCTCGCCGCGGCGCGACCGCGACCTCCTCGGCTTCAAGGCGGTGTTCACCGGCGCGCGCCTCGAACGCGGGCTGATGCCGCTGGTGCTCTTCCCCGGCGGGTACGGCGGCCTCGTGCACGTTTCGGTTCCCGAGGTGGGCTTCTCGTGCTGCATCCGGCGCGATGCGCTTCGCGCCGCGCGGGCTCTCGCTCCGGGGCGCACCGCCGGGGAAGCGGTGCTCGCCCACGCCATGGGCGAATGCCGCGGGCTGCGCGAGGCGCTCGAGGGCGCGCGCGCCGGAGCGTGGCTTTCCGCCGGCCCGATCCGGCCCGGGATCCGCGCGCGCTTCGCGGACGGCGTCTTCCGCGTCGGCAACGCGGCGGGCGAAGCGCATCCGCTGGTGGCCGAGGGCATCAGCATGGCGATCCAGGCCGGCAGCCTCGCCGCCGCTTGCGTGCTGGAAACCGGGATACTCTCGGCGGCAAACCTCGAGGCGGCCGGGAAGCGCTACGCGGCCGCATGGCGACATCACTTTGCCGCCCGCGTCCACGCAGCGAGCGCGTTCTACCACCTCACCTCGCTACCTCTCGCCGGCGGCGCGAGCGTGGCACTCCTGCGCCGCGCGCCCGCCATCCTCACCCTCGGTGCGCGCTGGAGCGGTAAAGCCCACGCCATCACCCCCCTCGGAGCCACGCGATGACGACCCTCGAGCGCCTCGCCGCCCTGCTGCATAAGGAATTCGGCATCGCCGCCGAGACGCTGCTCCCCGAGGCCACCCTCGAAAGCCTCGACATCGACTCGCTGCGGATGCTCGAGATCCTGTTCTCCGTCGAGGAGGAGTTCGCGATCACGGTCCCCGGCGACCACGGCGAGTTGAAGGCGCGCATCAAGACGCTGGGCGACCTCGCTGTCTACGTCGACGACCTGCTGTCGCCCGGAGCGGACAGCGCGCCGTGAGACGGGTCGCCGTCACCGGGCTCGGCGTGGTGGCACCCCTCGCGACCGGCGCCGCGGCGTTCTTCGACGCCCTCGTCGCGGGGCGCTCCGGCGTGCGCGTGCTCGAGCACCTGGCCCACGGCGCCACCGTAGTTCCCATCGGCGCGGCGGCGCAGTTCGACGCTGCCGCGCACTTCGCCCCGGCGCGGCTGCGCATGTTGGACCGCGTGAGCCAGATGGCGCTGGTCGCCGCCGCCGAGGCGCTGGCCCAGGCGGGCGCGGCGCTCGAGGGCGCGAAGGAGACCGCGTGCGTCTGCGTCGGCACCGGCATGGGCGGGGCGCAAGCCACCGACGACGGCTACCGCATCCTCTACGCCGAGAAATCGGAGCGCATCCCGCCCTACAGCGTGCTGATGGCGATGAACAATGCGGCCGCGGCGTGGATCGGCATCGACCACGGCCTGGGGGGTGCCAACCTCACCTTCTCCACGGCGTGCTCGTCCTCCGCCGTGGCGATCGGGGAAGCGTTCCGTCGCGTGGCGCGCGGGGAATGCGAGGTGGCGATCGCGGGGGGCGCCGAGGCGCCGCTCACCGTGGGAACGTTGAAGGCTTGGGGCGCCATGCGCACCTTGGCACCCGCCGATGCGAGCGATCCCGCGGCCTCGTGCAAGCCCTTCGCGCGGGACCGTGCCGGGCTGGTGCTGGGGGAAGGTGCCGCGATGGTGGTGCTGGAGCCGCTGGACCGCGCCCGTGCGCGCGGCGCCCGCGTGATCGCGGAGCTCGCGGGCTATGGGCTCTGCACCGACGCGAGCCATATCACCCGCCCGTCGGTGGAAGGACAGTCGCGCGCGCTGGCGCTCGCCCTCGCCGACGCGGCGCTCGCCCCGGAGCAGGTCGGCTACATGAACGCGCACGGCACCGCTACCGAGGCCAACGACGCCGTGGAGACCGCGGCGATCCGCCGCGTGTGGGGCGCGCATGCCGACCGCGTGCCGGTGAGCTCCACCAAGTCGATGCACGGGCACCTGCTGGGCGCCGCCGGCGCGCTGGAGTTCGTGGCGGCGCTCATCGCCCTGGAGCGAAGCGTATTGCCACCGACACTGCACCTCGACCATCCCGATCCCGCGTGCGACCTCGACTACGTGCCGCTCGCCGCACGGGCCGTGGCGCGTTTCGAGGCCACCGTCTCCAGTTCATTCGCTTTCGGCGGGACCAATGCAGTGCTGGTGGCGCGCCGCGCGCGGGGAAGAACTGGAGGTTCGCGGAACGGGATGGAAAAAAGCACGCAGCAGCCCTGATTCCCGGCACTGCGCGCCTTCGTCCTTTCGTGAAGCTCAGGGTGTGCCGAGCACCCCGGTCGTCTTGTTGTATTCCGTGAAACCGAGAATGCGCCACTGGGCGCTCGGCTCGGTGTAGGCCATGCCCCGGTTTGTGATCGCCAGCCCGTTCATCAGCATGATGTGGACCTGGCCCGTGGTATCGCTGCGCCACACGATGGCGTCCCTGCCGCCGCCGGTGAGGTCGAGCGCGTTGACGATCTTCCAGGACAGGTCGGGCTCGGTATGCACGAGAGCGCCCGAAGTGATGGTCCCACCGTTCATCAGCATCCCGTACACCTGGCCGTTCGCCACGTTGCGCCACAGGATGTCGGAGCGGCCATTCCCGTCGAGGTCGGGGGCCGCGACGATGCGCCAGGACGTATCCGGCTCGGTGTAGATCATCTGGCCCGAGACGGTGAAGCTCGTCGAATAGGCGACGGTCATGAGGTACACCTGGCCCGTGGTCACGTTGCGCCACAAGAGCTGGTTGCTCCCGCCCGGCCCGGCGAAATGGCCGACGGCGGCGATGCGCCATGCCGTGTTCGGCTCGGTGTAGACCATGCCCTGCGCCTTGATGGACGCCCCGTTCATGAGCATCGCGTAGACCTGGCCCGAGGTGGAGTTCCACCACAACAGGTCGGCCTTGCCGTCGCCGTCGAGGTCGGGCGTGTGGACGATCTTCCATGCCGCGTTGGGCTCGGTATGGACCATCGCCCCGCCCTTGGTTCCGGTGGCGTTGAGGAGCGCCACCCAGACCTGGCCGGTGGTGTCGTTGCGATACACGAGGTCCCGTTCGCCGTCGTTGTCGAAGTCGCCCTCGCCGACGACTTTCCAGGCGGTGTTCGGCTCGGAATACACCATGAGGCCGCCGACCAACGTGGGACCGTTGAAGGCCTGGCGATACACCTGCCCGGTCGCTTCGTGGCGCCAGTGGATCTTGCCGACGTAAATCGGCGGCGCAGCCGAGACGGTATGGGTCACACCCGTCGAGCTGCTGGTCGCGTGGGCGTTGGAGCCCGAGTACACGGCGATCACCGTGTGCACGCCGACGGCAAGGCTGTTGGTGGTGCACGCCGCCGCGCCCGCGACGATCGGGATCGCCGAGCACCCGGAGAGCGGCACGCCGCCTTCGTTGAAGGAGACCGTTCCGGTCGGGGTGCCGCCCACGATCGTCGCGGTGAAGGTCACGGAGGTCATGTTTATCGAATTAGGCGCGGAGACTCCGAGTGTCGTCGTCGTCGTCGCCAGGAATTTCACGTCGTCGATGAAGGCTGCGTCGACCCCGGCGGCCACGCTCGAATCCTTCAAATACAGCCACTTGAGCGTATGGGCACCCGCGGGGAGCGGCATCGAGAACGCGGTCCAGTCGACCGTGCCGGACACGCCCGCGCTTCCCTGGCACGCCGGGCCCGCCTGCGAGACGCCGTCGACGATGAAACGGAAGCAGTCGAACTGAGGCTCGCTCGACACCTTGTACTTGAAGCTGAGCGTGCCGGCCACGAACGTGGCGGTCGTCTCGATACCCGAGCTCTCGCTGTTCGATATCACCCCGGAGCGCAGGCTGCACGTGCCTTCGAAGGCGTCGGTGGTGGTAGCGATCCACGCCGCGGTCGTCCCGACGGACTGCACGTATCCTGCGGGAACGACGCAACCGCCCGCGGGGAAGGCGCCCGGCTCGTCGTCGCGGATGACGATCGTGGAAGTGCCCGCCCCGCCCCCGACGATCGTGTTCACCGGGGCGGACAACACGACGGTGAAGGTCTCGGCGGACTCGAGGAGCGAGTCCTGGAGGATCGTGACGTTGATGGTCTTGACGGCCGTGTCGCCGATCGCCCAATTGAGGGTACCGCTGCCGGCGGTGAAGTCGGCGCCGGCGGTGGCCGTACCGGCGACCGTGGCCCAGTTCACGCTGGCGGCGGTGGTCGCCGAGCCCACGCGATGCACGCTGAGGCTCACCATGCCCACGGCTTCGGACACCGAGCGATCGACGTCGGTGATGAAGCCGACCGTGCTCGCCACGGCAGCACGGAAATTCGCGGTGGTGGAGGCAGTAGCATTGAGCACCGTCGCGTTGTCGGCGGTGGCGCTCCCCATCGCCTTGGTGTCGTACAGCTGGGTGAGGTTCGAGAAGCCCTTGATCCGCGTGCAGTTGAAGCCGGACGCCGCGCACTGGTCGTTGTACGACATGACCGTGCGGAATTTGTTGACCAGGTCCACGTAGCCGTGCGCATAAGGGAAGGGTGTCGTGGTGTTGGTATCCACGAAGGCATCGTGGCGCAGGCCCATGTTGTGGCCCAGTTCATGGCCGAAGGAGTAGTTACCCGTGGCGCAGTTTCGAGACGTCACGTTAAAGGCGTTCCCCGCAAAAGCCGAGCTGATCGTGCTCATGAGGTAGCCGATGCCGCAGCCGCCACCGTCGTTCTCAACCCAGAGGCTGACGAAGTCGGCACCGTACAGGTCGCGCGCGGGGTGGACCTCGTCCAAGAAACCGTCGTTCGGCACCTGCAGGCGCGTGAGATCGGTCCCCATGTCGCCGCTGTCGACATAAGCGACCTGCATGCTGTTCACGAGGCGGAGCCGCTGGGTGACCCCCGAGGCCGCATACGCATCATTGGTCTCGGTGATTCCCAGCGCGATCAGCGTGTTCATGCCGGCGAGGCCGCCCGCACCTGCAAGGGCGGCGGGAGTGTAGGCGACCAACACGTCGATCTGTCCCGGGCCGTCGGCCTGGGGCTGGAAGTCCTTCGATGTCTTCGGCAGGTCGACGGGAATCGGCTTGAGGGCGCCATGATCGTCGAAGGCCGACTGGTCGATCTCGCGCACCTCATGCAGGCCATTGCCGGTGTAGCGCACCTGGTAGACGAAGCCGGGCGCCACGATGTTGAGCGCAACCACTTCGCCGAGCTGCGTCATGGTGATGCTGCTGAAGGGCTTGCCGAGCACGTAGCCGCGATAGGCGTTGATCCCATCCATGTTGGAGTCGGTGCCGGTGAGGGCGAGCGTCACCACCTGGCCGTCGAAGAGCTCCAGGTCGAGCATTTGCGGGGCGCCGCTCGCCACCAGGGCGTCGCGGGCGGTCTCGAGGTTTGTGCGGTCGACCTTGACCACGCGGGCGCGAACCACCGCGCGCTCGGCCTTCTCGATCGATTTCGGCATCGCCCGGTCGAATGCCTTGGCGGTGTCCACCAAGGGCGGCGCGGCGTGGACCCAGGCGGCGGTGGCAAGAGCAGCGACGAATCCCAGGAGGACGATCGCCCTCGGTGTCACGTTCGACATGAACATCCCCTTTGTTATTTGTTCGACGGCCTGGCCCTTTGCGATCAGGTTCCTGGCCGATTCGGCCGCTATCTTCCCACGGCGGCCGTTTTCCGGGCGCGCGGATCACCGCGAATTCCGGCGGTCAGGATCTTCTTGTAAGGGATTCGGGACGAAAAAGAGAGGCGCCCCGAGCGGGGACTCGAGGCGCCGATTCAGCTGCTGGTGGTACGCGTCAACTCAAGGCGTGTGGATTCCGGTGGCCTTCGCGTACTCGTAGGTGCCCATGATCTTCCAGGTCGTATTCGGCTCCACGTAGACCATTGCCTGGTCGACGACCGCCAGCCCGTTCATCAGCACCATGTAGACCTGGCCCGTGGTTTCGTTCCTCCACAGCAGGTCGGCCCGGCCGTCGCCGTTGTAGTCGCCCTGGGCCACGATCTTCCAGGCCGGGTTCGGCTCGGTGTAGACGAATCCGGAGCTGGCGATGGTGCCGCCGTTCATCAGCATCATGTAGACCTGCCCGGTGGTGTCATGCCGCCACAGGAGGTCGCTCTTGCCGTCGGCATTGAAATCGGCCGCGGCGATGATCTTCCAGGCCGTGTTCGGCTCCGTGTAGATGAGCGTTCCCGTCACGCTGAAGGCACCACCGGCGGCGGTGACGGTCATGAGGTACACCTGTCCGGTGGTGGAGTTACGCCACACCAGCTGGTTCCTCTTGCCGGTGCCGGCGAAGTCGCCCACCGCCACGATCTTCCACGCCGTGTTGGACTCGGTGTAGACCATGCCCTGGCTTTTCACCGTGGCCCCGTCGAGCAGCATCGCGTAGACCTGGCCGGTGGTCGAGTTCCACCACAGGAGGTCGGCCTTCGCGTCGCCGTCGAGGTCGGGCATGTGGACGATCTTCCACGCCGGGTTGGGCTCGACGTGAACGACCGCGCCGCCGGACGGCATGCCGTTGGAAGCGAACGTCATCACGTACACCTGGCCGGTGGTGTCGTTGCGCCAAACGAGGTCGGCAACGGCGTCGCTGTTCACGTCCGCGTCGTGCACGATCTTCCAGGCGGTGTTCGGCTCGGTGTAGGCGATGGCGCCTCCCGAGTTGGCGAACGTGCTCATGAACATCCGGTAGACCTGGCCGGTGGAGTCGTTGCGCCACAGCACGTCGCTGCGGCCATCGGCGTTCAGGTCGGTGCGGATCGCCAGGCCCGTGAACGCGGCCGCGGCGGACTTGGCGGCGTCCATGCGCACTTGGCACGCGCCGGTGCCGGTGCAGGCACCGCTCCAGCCGAGGAACGACTGGCCGCTGGCCGGCGTCGCCGTGAGCGGCACCATCTGGTAGTCGTGGAAATTGGCCGAGCAGGTGCCGGGGCAGGCCACGCCGGCCGGATTCGAGGTGACCGAGCCGAACCCGGTGACCGACGTCGTGAGGAGCGGCTTGGCCAGCACGTAGGTGCCGCCGGCGGTGAGGCCCAAGGACAGGTACGTGTCGAAGTGACCTCTGGTGCGGACAAGCCCACTCGCATCGAGCGTGGTCACCCCGGTGTTGAACGGCTGCCACGTCACCCCGCCATCCTTGGAGGCGATGAACGGTCCCTCCGAGATGTCACGCGAGATTCCAGCCACGACCCGGCCGCTGATCTCGGGGCGCACCGCGATCGCACGCTTGCCCGAGAGGACCTGGGTCCACGTGGCACCCGCGTCGATCGACTTGTAGATGCCGGAGGAGGACCGCACCGTGCCATCGGGATCGACATGCACCGCCGCCGCCCACACGACCGAGTCGGCGGTGGGATCGACGCGGATCGCGCCGAAGCCCAGGGGAATCGCACCGTCCATCACGCTGAGCACAGGCACCCAGCTCCCGCCGCCCGTGGTCGACTTGAAGATGCCGGCCTCGCTGGTGAGATAGACGACCGAGGGCGCGCTGCCCATGGCGATGGAGTTGATCTGGCGGGCCTGCGGCGTGGCGAGCCCGCTGCTGACATCGGTCCAGGTGGCGCCGCCGTCCACGGATTTGTAGACGCCGCCGCCAGTGGCGGTGTCGAACCGATTGTCCAGGCCGGCGAACAGGATCTGCGGGTTTGAAGGCGAACGCTCGATGGTGGGCGAGGTGCCCGCGACGAGGTTGGGAATCGCGAGCTTGGTCCAGGCCGCGCCGTCGTTCACCGTCTTGTAGACGCCGCGGTTGGGGACGGGGACGATGAGCGCCCCGTTTGCGGACGGATCGACAGATACACCGTCCGCCGCGCCAGTGAGCGCGGCGCTGATGTCCACGGCGCTCGTCCAGTCGGGGTTGTAGATGTTGGAGACCTTATAGACGTCGTGCGCCGTCACATAGGCCCCATTCAGGCTGGAGTCTAGGTTCGCGCCGGTCACATAGCCTTCCGGAATCGGGACGAAGGTGAACGTGGCCCCGGCGTCGTTGGTGCGCACGAGGCCTCGCACGGTGTGCACCCAGTACCGGTTGGCGGCGGTGGCGTCGATGCTCACGCCGCGCGCGGACCAGGTATCGGAATTCGTGGCCGTGCCACCCCAGATTGCCCAATTGGCGCCGCCGTCGACAGTGCGGTAGATCGGGCCCTTGTCAGTGCCGAAATAAAGGATCGAGTTGCTTTCCTTGCTGATGCCCGCCGTCCCGAACGTGTTCGCCGGGATGCCGTTGCCGGCCGCGGTCCAGTTGGCGCCGCCGTCCACGCTGCTGTAGATCCCCTGCCCCTCGACGTAGGCCATCAGCTGCGCCGCCGTGGCGAGTGTCACCACGTTGAAGACCGAGATGCGGTTGGGGCCGGCGGGCGCCGGAATGCCGTTGTTGATCTGCGCCCAGGTCGCGCCGTTGTCGTTGCTGCGGTAAATGCCGTCGCGCGCGGTGGAGGCGATCACCACGTTCGTAGGACTGCCAATGGTTCCAAAAAAGGTGAGCGAGCCAACGACCACGTCGTCGGGCAGCTGAGTAGCGCCAAGGCGCGTCCAGGTCGCTCCCCCGTCCACGGATCGGTAGATGCCGCTGTCACGCCGGCAGGCGCCATAGGCCCAGATTTCGGTCGCGCTTCGCACCGAGATGTTGCGCACATTCACGCATCCGAGCTTGGTGACCCCGCTGCCGTTGGACGCGGTCCAGGTGGCACCCCCATTGGTCGACTTGTACACGCCCCACGAGTCGAGTCCCGCGAAAAGAGTATTCACGTCGGTGGCGGCGATGGTGCGGATGCGCAGGGCCGGCAATCCCGAGTTGATCTGGGTGGTGGTGAGGCTGGTGCCGTTGTCGACCACCTTCAGCACGCCGGCGCCGAGGGTCGAGGCATACAGCACTGTCTGCCCGGCGACCGGATTGTTGGGGAAGAACCTCACGCCACGGACGTACGCGTCGGGGCCAGGCCCCACGCGGACCCATTGCTCGGCAATGGCTGGCAGGCACGCGAACGCCAGCACCACGGCGGAAATCCATCGATCGAGGATGCGCATTCGAATCTCTCCTTCGCCGCGAGGCGCTCGAGTCATCTTTGTGAGGTCCCACCAGGGAGGCGGGGAGCCTATGGTGCTCCTTCGCGGAAAAGTGCGCACTACCTTGATTGGTAGGGTAGGCAAGCGGCACCCTTGAATCTTTCCCGTTTCCGGGACTCGAAAGGCTCGTCATGAAGCCGAAAAACTCGACCGACCTGCCTTCCGCGCCTCGTCCCCCCGTCCAGGAGCCGCGCGGCAGCGCCCATTTGGCACGACTCATGCTGCGCGGCTTCGCTGCCATCCACGCCGTCCTGGCCCTCATCTTCGTGCTGGCCGCCCTGGTTCTGATCGCCGTCACGTTGCGCAGCGCCTGGCACGTCCTCTCCGGCGGGTTCACCGAGGCCGTGGCGCTGGACGTGATCCAGATGATCGGCATCACCGCCGTCGCGGTCGTCGCCCTCCAGATCGCCCAGACGATCGCGGAGGAGGAGGTCATCCGCGAGGCGCACGTGAGCGGGCCCACGCGGGTGCGGCGCTTCCTGTCGCGCTTCATGGTGGTGATCGTGGTGGCACTCGCCGTGGAGGGGCTGATCGCGACGTTCAAGGCGCTGCGCGAGGACCCATCCCAGTTGCCCTATGCTGCGAGCCTGTTGGTGGCCGTAGGCTTCCTGCTTGCCGGGTGGGGGGCCTTCGTCTGGTTCAACCGCGCCGCCGAGGAGCTCGAGCCCGAGGCGATGGAGCAGGCCAAGAGCGAAGACGAGAAGCTCGAGTAGGAAACCGACCGCATGACGAGGCGCCATCAAGGCGTCCTCCCTCCCGAGGAATTCACGCATGTTCGACTGGCTCCCCAGCGCCCCCACCCTCGCGATCCTTTGCGCGGTGCTCTTCGCCATCTGCGCCTTCCTGGTGCTGGTCCTGTGGTCCACCAAGAGCCACCGCGATCCGCGCATCCACGTGAAGTGCGAGGCGGCGATCGCCGACCTCGTGCCCTCCCTCGCCGGCCTCACCCACGGCATGGTGGTCGAGGGCAACTCGGTGGAGATCATCAAGAACGGCGCTTTCTTCAAGCGCGTGATGGCGGAGATCTCCAAGGCCGAGAAGTCGGTCCACTTCGAGACCTTCCTGTGGAAGGTCGGCAGGCTGGGCGAAGACGTGACCGAGGCGTTCTGCGAGCGCGCGCGTGCGGGAATTCCGGTGCGCGTGCTGGTGGATGCGAACGGCTGCGGCGGCATGGGCGACGACGCGTGCAAGAAACTGGTGGCGGCGGGGGTCAAGTTCGCGAAGTTCCACCCCTGGAGGCTGCGCAACATCGGTGTCATGAACCAGCGCGACCACCGCAAGATCCTGGTGATCGACGGGCGCGTCGCCTTCGTGGGCGGCCACTGCATCGTCGACACCTGGGATGGCGAGGGCCAGGACAAGGAGCACTACCGCGACATGTCGGTTCGGCTCGAGGGCCCCGGCGTGCACCAGGTGCAGTCGGCCTTCAGCGAGAACTGGGTGGAAACCACCAGCGAGCTCTTCGCCGGCGAGGCCTACTTCCCGGACATCGAGCCGTGCGGGGACCTGGCGATCCACGTGGCCCGCGTGAAGCCCTCGGGCTCCGCACCGGCGGTAAAGATCCTGCACCACATGGTGATCTGCACCGCGAGAAAGCGGCTGTGGATCCAGAACCCGTACTTCCTGCCGGAGCCGGAGGCGATCGACGCGATGGGAGAGGCGGTGAAGCGCGGCGTCGACGTGCGCGTGATGGTGCCCACCATGGAAGCCTCGGACATGCCGCTGGTACAGCAGGCCGCGCAGCGCAATTTCCAGCGCATCCTGGACGCGGGCGTGAAGATCCTCGAGTTCCCGACCACGCTGCTGCACCAGAAGACGATGGTGGTGGACGGCGTGTGGAGCGCGGTCGGCAGCACCAACTTCGACGACCGCGCCTTCGAGATCAACGACGAGATCACCATCGGCATCGTGGGCGAGAAGTTCGCGAAGCAGATGGAGGCCTCGTGGAACGACGACGCGAAGGCGTGCAAGGAGATCGACCCGAAGGAGTGGCCCAAGCGCGGATTGAAGCGCAGGCTGCGCGAGCACTGGTTCTACCTCTGGAACGAGCAGCTCTGAAACGCGGCGCCCCGCGGTTGCGGGGCGCTTGCGTCTGGCGCTGCCTCCGGGAAGGCTACGGCCCCCCGTAGGGCGCCGCGAACTCCCAGGGACCGAGGATCTTCCAGGCCGTGTCGGGCTCGGTGTAGAGCATCCCCTGCGAGGCGATGGCGAGGCCGTTCATCAGCATGGCGTAGACCTGGCCGTTGGTGTCGTGGCGCCACAGCAGGTCGGCGCGGCCGTTGCCGTCCAGGTCTCCGAAGCCGACGATCTTCCACGCGGTGGCGGGCTCGGTATAGATGATGGCCTGCGACTGGATCGCGCCGCCGTTCATCAGCATCCCGAAGACCTGCCCGGTGGTTTCGTTGCGCCACAGGATGTCGGAGCGCCCGTTGCCGTCGAGGTCGGGCGCGCCCAGGATCTTCCACGCGGTGTTGGGCTCCTGGTAGATCATCTGTCCCGATTGGGTGAACGCCCCGCCGCCCGTGTGCGTGAGGGTCTGCAGGAAGACCTCCCCCGTGGTGGTGTTGCGCCACAGCAGCTGGTTCTGCTTGCCGGAACCGGAGAAGTCGCCCACCGAGGCGATGCGCCATGCGGTGTTGGGCTCGGTGTACGCGAAGCCCTGCGCCTTGATCGCGGCGCCCTGCATCAGCATCACGTAGACCTGGCCGGTGGTGGCGTTCCACCACAGGATGTCGTCGCGGCCGTCGCCGTCGATGTCGGCCATGTGCAGGATGCGCCAGGCGGCATTCGGCTCGGTGTGGATCTTGGCCTTCCCGGAGACCGCGCCGGCCGCCGTGAGCGTGATGGCGTAGATCTCGCCGTTGGTGTCGTGGCGGTAGAGCAGGTCGGCGACGCCGTCGCCGTCCATGTCGCCGATGCCCACGATCTTCCAGGCGAGCGCGGCTTCCTGGTAGACCACGGCACCACCCAGCATCGAGAGCCCGTTCACGTTCATGCGGTAGATGTCGCCGTTGCCGTAGTTGCGCCACAGGAGCTGGGCGGCGGTGACCGGGCCGGATGCCACGACGGTATGCGTGCGCGGGGCCGAAGTGCTCGCCAGGAACGCGGCGTCGCCCGAGTACTCGGCCGTGATCGAATGGCTGCCGGTGGCGAGCGAGCTCACGGCGCACCCCACGCTGCCGGCCACCAGCACCTTCGCGCTGCAACCCGCGATCGCGGCGGCGCCATCCTTGAAGGTCACGGTGCCCGTGGGCGTGCCCGCCGCGGCCGTCACCGCCGCCGTGAAGGTGACCAGCTGGCCCGCGGAGCTCGATGTCGACGGTGCCGAAAGCGCGGTCGCGGTCGGGGCGGCCGCGGCCACGATGGTGTACGCCACGGTGGGCGATGTGCTGGTCTGGAAGGACGCATTGCCCGCGTACACCGCGGTCAGCGAACGCGCGCCCACCGCGAGGCTCGTGGTCGTGCAGGTCGCGACTCCCGCGGCCAGCGTGGCGGCGGCGCAACCCGAGATCGCGGTGCCGTCGGACCGGAACGCGACGCTGCCGGTCGGCGTGCCCGATCCCGAGGTGACGGTCGCCGTGAGCGTGACCGATTGCCCGGCGGCTGCCGAACCGGCCGGGCTGGCGGCCAGCGCCGTGGCGGTGGCCGGCGGCGCGACCGTCGTTACTGTATGCGTGAGGCCCGGCGACGTGCTGCCGCCATGCGACGCGTTGCCGGCGTAGACCGCGGTCATCGTCTGCGCGCCCACCGGCAGCGTGTTGACCGTGCAGGTGGCCACGCCCGCGGAAAGCGGGGCGAAGGTGCAGGCCGTGATGGTGGTCGCGCCGAACTTGAACGCGACGGTGCCCGTCGGAGCACCCGAGGCCGAGGAGACGGTCGCGGTGAAGGTCACCGACGTGCCCGAGACGCTGGAGGCCGCGCTCTGCGCGAGCGTCGTGGTGGTGGGCGTCACCGCCACCGTGTGCGTGACCCCCGACGAAACGCTTGTCGCGAACGACGAGGAGCCGCCGAACGTCGCCGTGATGCTGTGCGTGCCGCCCGGAAGGGCGGTGGTGACGCAATCGGCGGGGACACCCGCGTTGAGGGCCACCGCACCGCAGCCCGGAATCGTCGTGGCCCCGTAACGGAAGGCCACCGTGCCCGCGGGCAACCCGTTGGGCGACGTCACCGTGGCCGTGAAGGTGACCGATCCGCCGAAGGCGCTCGTGGGCGCGGAGGCCGTGAGCGCCGTCGTGGTGGGGGCCGCATTGATGGTGTGGGTGCGCGAAGTCGAGGTGCTGCCGGCGAAGTTGCCCCCGCCGGAATACTGGCCGGTGATACTGTGCGAGCCGCCGGTGAGCGCGCTCGTGGTGCAGGTCGCGACACCCGAGGCGTTCATCGGCATCGCCGAGCAGCCGGGGACCGAGATGCCTGAGTCGCGAAAGGTCACCGTCCCCGTGGGCGTTCCGGCGCCGGAAGTCACCGTCGCCGTGAAGGTGAACGAGACGCCGAAGGTGCTGG
>JANMHV010000019.1:0-4493 GCA_031375445.1 Burkholderiales bacterium
GAGGTGATCCCGGCGCGGTGGAAGCGCTGGCAGGAGAATGACCCGATCAACCTGGTGGGCCGCTACAGGAAGAATCTCAAGTCGCTGCGCGGCATCTACATCGATTGCGGCTCGCGGGACCAGTACCACATCCATTACGGCTCGCGGATCCTGTCCAAGCGTTTGGCCGCTGCCGGCATCAAGCACACCTACGAGGAGTTCGACGACACGCATTCGGATGTCGATTACCGGATGGATGTATCGCTGCCATTCCTGGCTCGGGCGCTACGCTAGTTTTGTCCGCCTTGCGGCGGGCGTTTTCGGGTGAAGGGGCCGAGGCACCCAGCCGGGTGGGCAAGCGAGGACACAGGGGACACAGAGGAAAGCAGATCATGTGATGAGCCGGCGCAATGCCCAGCGCGCCTTCGACCATCAACTGAAGTTTGGTGCGGACGACGGTACAACCTTTCCCTTCCAAGCCGTTGATTGAAGGGAACGCCCCCGCCGCATCGAGATGACACGCCCTTAAGCTTTCTCTGTGTCCCCTGTGTCCTCGCTTGCCCACCCGACAGGGTGCCTCGGCTTTTCACATACGCCTGCTAGCCGCGAGGCGGGGAGAATTAGCCGCGATGCCGCCGCCGCCGCCACTGCGTCGGAGGCTTGCCGAAGACGCGCTTGAAAGCGTGTGAGAAGGCGCTCGCGGATTCATAGCCCGCCTCCTGCGCGATCTCCCCTATGGGCCGGCGCGAGGCGAGGAGGATTTCCGCGGCGAGTTGCAGCCGCCACCGGGTGAGGAAGGCGAAGAGCGGCTCGCCCATCACCAGCCCGAAGCGCTCGCCGAGCGCGCTGCGCGAAAGCCCCACTTGGCGGCCGAGGCGCTCGACGGTCCAGGCTTCCGCGGGGCGACCGTGGATCAACGCGAGCGTGCGGCCGACGTAGCGGTCGTTGAGTCCTGCGAGCCAGCCGGTTCCGCCCGGGGGCAGGGAGTGGATGTAGCGCGCCAACGCCTCGATGAACACCGCTTCGGCCACGCGCGCCCGGGTGGCCGAGGCGCCGAGGGCCGGCGCCTGGCTCGAGCTCAAGTTGAGCGCGAGGCCGTCGAGGAGCCAGTCGATGCTGGGGGCACCCGCCATGTCGACGAACACGATGCGGGGTAGCGCCCCGAGGAGCGGTGCAGCGAGGTGCTCTTCGCAGGTGAACGAGAACGCGATCCAGCGCGTGACGGCGCCGCTGCCGCCCAAGCGCACCGGGGGCAGCTCGCCCGCCAATGCCGGCTTCACGAGCGACGCGAGGGAGCGTGCCTCCGAATCGAGGGTGCTGCCGAGAAGGTGCGCCTCACCACCGGGGAGGAACACGAAATCGCCGGCGCGCAGCGTGGTCTCGCCATCGGCCGCCGCCATCAGGTGGCACTCGCCCTCGATCACCAGGTAGGCGCGGGAGAGGGCCGCGGAGGCCGGCACCGAGACGCACCACGGCTCGCGCGCCGTGGCATCCAGGCTCGCATCGGCCTGGAAGTGCGCGAGGCGGAGGATCTCGGAAAGGGCGTCCATCCAAGAATAATTGGGTCAGAACAGGATTATCGTAGGCTGATAATTCTGTTCTGACCCAATTATTGATTAGTGGAAGTGCGCAGCCTGCGTGTCCGCCTCTTCGGGCAGCTCGGCGTGGACGATCTCGCCCTCGACGTTCACGAAGAGAGGGGCCCCACAGTCGTCGCAGTACTCGGGGGTGAAGGTGCCGGAGGGCTTCTTCACCTCGGTCACGCCGCACTCGGAGAGCTGCGCCAGCACCTCTTCCATGGGGCCGGGACGCGCGCCCTCGTCCTCGCGGCCGTAGAGGGGCCACACCACGCCATGGGAGACCTCGGGGTCGTCGATGAGCGAGAAGGCCACGCGGTACTCGTCCACGCGCTCCTCGCCGAAGCCCGCCACGATCGCCTGCAAGTCCGCGGCCTTGGCCTTCAGCGCGTTCTCGAGGAAGGCTACGGCGGCCTTGATGCCGAAGGGGCGCACGCGCCGGTCGGATTCGCGGCAGTTCACGTAGTACGCATCGGGCAGCAGGCACTCGAACACGCAACCGGGCAGCAGCTTGGCGAGCGTGGGCCGCGCCTGGGCGATCCACTGCTCGAGGCTGCCGGCGCGCCCGGCGTGGCCCGAGGCATCTTCCTGCCAGCGGAACAACGCCTGGCTGCGCGGCACGGCGGCACTCGCCACCACGAAGCGCGTGTCGGCCAGCAACTGCGCGGTCTCGGGGAGGCGCGTGAAGTCCAGGCGCGGGATCTCGTTGGTCACCGCGGCGTCCCCGAGCCGCGCGGCGAGCTTGCGCAACTCCGAGAAGTGCCGCGGCAGCTGGTCGATCGAATAGAGGTACGGCACCACCGCCACCTTCGCGCCCTCGGCCAGCACGTGGGCCTGCAGCTGCACCTTGAGGATCTCGGCCTCGGGCCGCGGGATGCCGCCCGACGGAATTGCGTATTTCGACCACGCGACCAGCGGCACGGCGATCAGCAGCGATTGCCAGGCACGGTCGCCCTGCATCACCACCACCGACTCGCTCTCGTTCTCCACCAGCTCGATCAGCGTGTCGTAGGCGCCGGGGTTGGTCTGGTAGAGGTGGTCCAGCGCGCCGTCGATAGGCGCGTCGTTGCCGTTCTCCAGCAGCTTGGCGACCAGCGCCGACATCTCCGCCTCCCAGAAGCGATCCTCGGTGAGGCTCCCGGAGGCGTTCAAGCCATTGGCGAGCGCGATCAGGCGCTCGGCGTCACGGGTCAGGCGGGGCGGGGATTTCGCGCGGGTACGGGGCATGGGTCGGTACGGGATAAAGAGGGCCCGGATCCGGCGGACCTGGGTCGATCATTCTATATCGGCAAGCCCCCCAGGGCTAGCCCGCGACCGAGACCTGGGCGAGGCCCGCGTCGACGAGGATGTTCTGGCCGGTGATGCCGCTCGCGTCGTCGGAGGCGAGGAACAGTGCCACCCGCGCGACGTGCGCGGGATCGAGCCGGAACTTGAGGCATTGCAGCTCGATGAAGCGGCGATCCTCTTCCTCGTTTCGCCACAGGGCGGCCTGGCGTTGCGTCGCGATGGCCCCGGGCACCAGCGCGTTCACCCGGATGTTGCGCTCGCCGAGCTCGCGCGCAAGGGTGCGGGAGATTCCGGAGATCGCCGCCTTCGACGCGGTGTAGCCGACCAAGTTCGGCCGGCCGCGCATCCACGACACCGTGCCCAGGTTGATGATCGAGCCGCCGCCCGCCGCCGCCATTCCCGCGGCCACCTGCTGGATGGCGAACACCTGGTGCTTCAGGTTGAGGGCCAGGCAGTCATCCCAGGACTGGGGAGTCAGCTCCTCCAGGGTGTGCCGCGTGTCGTTGCCGGCGTTGTTCACTAGCACGCGGATCGCGCCGAGCTCGCGCTCCACATCGGCGAGGCACCGCTGGTATGCCGCGATATCGCGCACGTCGCAGCAGTCGAATCGCGGTGGGTGGCGGCTGCCCGACAGCCCTTCGACCAGGGCGAGCGCGCTCTCCCGATCGATGTCGCAGAACGCCACCTTCGCCCCCTGCGCCGCAAAATGCCCGACCAGCGCGGCGCCGATGCCGGATGCCCCGCCGGAGATGAACACCACGCGATCGGAGAGGCTTGGATAGGAAGTGAGGGTGCCGGGGTCGTGCATGGATCATTCTCCTGCGTATTGCGGCTCGGGAAGGCCAGCGACCCCGACTTCGCAGGCGAACAGGCCCCCCGAGTGGGGAAAGTCCGCCAGCTCCGCGTCGCTTGCGCCCTGGCGGGCGGTGGTGATGTAGAGCGTGGTCAGGGCCGGGCCGCCGAAGGCGACCATCGTCGGTCTGCGCGCGGCAACCCGGATCACGGCACACACCTCGCCGTCCGGGGTGAAACGCAGCACGCGAGCGCCCTCGTACTGCGCGCTCCAGTAGAACCCTTCGCAATCCACCGCCGCGCCGTCGGGGCGGCCGCCGTAGTCGGCCGAGGCGCAATCGTCGCGCACCCGCGCGAAAACGCGGCGGTTGCCCGCGGTGCCGGTCGCGGCATCGAAGTCGAACCGGTAGACCACATGGTTGGGCGTATCGGATTGATACACCGTCCCGCCATCGGGGCTGAAGGCGAGCCCGTTGCTCACCTTCACGCCGAGTCCCCGCCCGGGACCCCAGCCCTCCCGCAGCACGCCGCGATCGAGGCAATACATCGATGCGCGCTCGCGGGTGCGCGGCTCGTAGATGGCGCCCGCCCAGAAGCGTCCCGCCGCGTCGCAGCGACCGTCGTTGAACCGCATCTGCGTGGCATCGTAGGGCGCGTTGGTGATCCTGCCGAGCTCGCCGCTTGCTGGCTGGAAGCGATAGATGCCGTCGCGCAGCGCCGCGACGAGTCCGCCGCCTTGCGCGAACGCGATGCAGCCTGGTTCGCAGGGCATGGCCCAGCAGTGGTCCGAACCGGTGGCGGGGTCCAGCCGGTGGATCGAGCGACCGTCGATATCGACCCAGTAGAGAGCCTGTTCGG
>JANMHV010000022.1:0-8181 GCA_031375445.1 Burkholderiales bacterium
TCGTCGGTGGAAACGTGGAGGAAGCGGAAAGCGTCGCGCTCGGTGCCGGTGAGCGATTGCCAGTGGCCGCGCGCGGCCTCGAGCAACTCGAAGGTGCCGACCACGTTGGTCTTCACGAACTCCCCCGGCGCATGGATCGAACGGTCGACGTGGCTTTCGGCGGCGAAATGGACCACGGCGCGTGGGCGGTGCTCGGCGAGCAGCTTCTCCACCAGCGCGCGGTCGCCGATGTCGCCGCGCACGAAGTGGTGGCGCGGGTCGGCGGCGAGCCCCGCGAGGTTGGCGAGGTTGCCGGCGTAGGTGAGCTTGTCGAGGTTCACCACCGGCTCGGCGCACGCCGCCAGCCAGTCGATCACGAAATTGGAGCCGATGAACCCGGCCCCGCCCGTCACGAGGATCGTCATTTGCGCCGCTTCTCCAGCTCGAGGAGCTTCAGGTACTTGTGGAAGGTATTGTTGCAGCCGATCGCCACGTGGGCGAAGCCCGGGCCGCCGTCGAGGAAGCCGAGGCGAAAGAAATAGAACTTCACGAACCGCACCAGCGGGCTCGCGACGAGGCGCCACGGGTTGGCACGCACGCCCTGGCGGAAGAGCGCCTCGGCGTGCAGCGTGGTGTAGCGGTTCTGCTTGGCGAGGTAGGTCGCGATGTCGTCGGCGGAGTCGTGCAGCAGGTCTCCGTCCAGGCGCCCCACCTCGGCGGTCGTGAGGACCGCCTCGTGCACGTCGTCGTTCGACCACCCGGCATGGGCACGATGGAACAGGCGCACGGTCCAGTCCGGATAGCCCTCGCCGTGGGCGAGCCAGGCGCCGAGGAAGCGGTTGCGCCGCGCCATGCGCCAGGCGCGGTAGCGCGGGTGGGCGACGGCCGCCACGATGGATTTCGCGAGCTCCGGGGTGACGCGCTCGTCGACGTCCAGGCACAGCACCCAGTCGTGCCGGGCGATCGCCACGGCGTGCTGCTTCTGGCGGCCGAAGCCGTGCCATTCGCGCTCTTCCACGCGCGCGCCGTGGCTCGCGGCGATGGCGCGGGTTTCGTCCGTGCTTCCCGAATCCACCACCACGATCTCGTCGGCGAACGCGACACTCTCGAGGCAGGGCCCGATCTGTGAGGCGGCGTTGAACGCGATGATGGCGACGGTGACGGGGAGCTTGTCGGGGGCGGGATCCGCCACGGCGGTTTCGGGGGACAAAAGCCCGTCATTCTACCCGTTGGCCCGGATTAGAATGCGCACCATGCCCGCACCGCGCGTCCTGTTCGTGAAGCTGTCTTCCCTGGGCGACGTCGTGCACCACTTCCCCGCCGTCACCGACCTCGCCGCGCACCTCCCGGGCGTGGAGGTCACCTGGGCGGTCGAAGAGGCCTACGCCGACCTGGTGCGCCTGCACCCGGCGGTGCGCGAGGTGGTTCCGGTGGGATTGCGCGCCCTGCGGTCGCGGCCCCTCGATGGCGGCTCCTGGAGCCGTTTCTCGACCGCGCGCCGCCGGCTCCGCTCCGGCGGCTGGGATTACGTGATCGACACCCAGGGCCTGATGAAGAGCGCCTGGGTCGCGCGCCAGGCGCCGGGGCCACGCTTCGGACCCGATCGGGCCAGCGCGCGCGAGAAGCTCGCGGCGCGCCAATACGACGTGGGCATCGCCGTGCCCCGGGGACTGCACGCGGTGGAGCGCAACCGGCTGCTGGTGGCGGGGGTGTTCGGCTATGCGCTCGCCGCGCCCGCCGACTATGGGCTCGCGCTGTCGCCCGAGCGTCCCGCCTTCGCACCCGCGGGGCCCTATGCCGTGTTCCTGCATGCCGCGAGCCGCGCCGACAAGCGCTGGCCCGAGGAGCGCTGGGTGGCGCTCGGACGCACGCTTGCCGAGCGTGGCCTCGGGGTGGTGCTCCCCGGAGGAACGGTGGCGGAACGCTCGGCCGCCGAGCGCATCGCGCGGGCGGTGCCGGGCGCCGTGTCGCTACCCGCGCTGGACCTCCCGGACATCGCGGCACTCCTCGGCCACGCCTGGCTCGCGGTGGGCGTCGACACCGGCCTCACCCACCTCGCCGTGGCGCTGGACCGGCCCACGGTGGGCCTCTACGGCGCGACACGCCCGGAGCTCACCGGCTTGCACGGCGAGCGCTGCCTCAACCTCGGGGGACCCGGCGCGCCCCCGACGGTGGAATCCGTGGCCGAGGCGATCGGCGACCCGTTCCGATGACGCGGTTCCTCTACGCGGCGCTGTGGGCACTCGCCGCGCCCCTGGCGGTGCTGCGGCTCGCCTGGCGCTCGCGCCGCCAGCCCGGCTACCTCACGCGCCTGGGCGAACGCTTCGGGCGTTATGAACCCGCGCCCGCCGCTCCGCGCATCTGGATCCACGCCGTGTCCGTGGGCGAGACCCGTGCGGCGGCGCCGCTCATCGAAGCGCTCGAGCGCCGCTTCCCGGGCCATCGCATCCTGGTGACCCACATGACGCCCACCGGGCGCGCCACGGGCGAGGCACTCTTCGGCGACCGCGTCGAGCGCGCGTGGCTGCCCTACGACATGGGCTTCGCCACCCGCGCCTTCCTCGCGCACTTCAAGCCGTGCCTGGGCATCGTGATGGAGACCGAGCTGTGGCCGCGGCTTCTGGAGGAAGCGCGGCTCGCGGGCGTCCCGGTGGTGCTCGCGAATGCGCGGCTGTCGGAGCGTTCGGCGCGCCGTTATTCGCGCCTGCCATCGATCGCACGCTGGGCGCTCGCGAACCTTCGCGGCATCGCGGCGCAGACCCGCCAGGACGCGGAGCGCTTCGCCGCACTCGGCGCGGTGGCGGTGGAGGTCACGGGCAACGTGAAGTTCGACCTCGCCATTCCCGCGGGTTCCGAGGCGCGCGCCGCGCGCCTGCGGACGCTCTTCGGTGCGACGCGGCCGGTGTGGGTCGCGGGCAGCACGCGCGAGGGCGAAGAGGCGCTGCTGGTGGACGCCCTCGATGCACTGGACCCGCGCGCCCTCCTCGTGATCGTGCCACGCCATCCGCATCGCTTCGAGGAGGTCGCGGCCCTCGCGCGCTCGCGCGGCCACGAAGTCGCCCGCCGCAGCGAGGAGCGCCCGGTGCCGGCGACCACGAGGATCGTCGTGGGCGACACCATGGGGGAGATGCTCGATTACTACGGCGCGGCCGACGGCGTTCTGATGGGCGGCAGCTTCCTCGCCTTCGGCAGCCAGAACCTGATCGAGCCCTGCGCCCTCGGCCGTGCGGTGATCGTGGGGCCGCACACCTTCAACTTCGAGGAGGCGGCCGACGGCGCCATCGCCTCGGGGGCGGCGCAGCGCGTGCCCGATGCCCGCGCGGCGATGGCGCTGGCCAAAGAGCTTGATGGAGATCCCGCGCGGCGCGCGGCGATGGGGCGCGCCGGCCTCGACTTCGTCGCCGCCCACCGCGGCGCCGTGGAGCGGCTGGCCGCCTGGATCGAGGCGCGGGCCCTGGCGAAGCCCTAGCTGCGGCCCAGCGCCCGGTTCACGGCCTCGACATCGGGTTCGCCGAGCTGGCCGGCGGCGGCCTTCAGGCGCAGCGTGTTGACGAGGTAGTTGTAGCGCGCCTGCTGCAGGTCGCGCCGGGTCTGGAACACCTGCTGCTGCGCGTTCAGCACGTCGACGCTGGTCCTCACGCCCACGTCGCGGCCGAGGATGGTCGAATCGAGCTGGCTCTGGGTGGACACCTGCGCCTGCTCGAGAGCCCGCACCTGCGCGATGCCCGAGGTCACGTTGAGGTAGCCGGTGCGCACCGACTGGGCGACGCTGCGCTCGGTGTTCTCCAGATCCTGCCGCGCGCGGTCGCGCAGCGCCACGGCCTCGCGGATGCGCGACTGGAGGAGCCCGCCGGTGAAGAGCGGCACCGACAACGTGAGGCCGATGGCGCTCGCGTTGGTCACCGGGCCGACCAGATTCGGGCTCGCGATCGACGGATTGTCGGCGCGCGAGAGCGACCCGGAAATGTCCACGGTCGGCAGCCGCCCGGCGCGCTGGCGGTCGATCTCCTGTTGCGCGATCTCGTAGTTGGCGCGTGCCACAGCGACCTGGAAGCTCGATTCGCTCGCGGTCTTCACCCACTGCTCGATGTCCGCGGGCTGGGGCGGGGCGAGCGGAAGCTGGTCGCGCACCGGGGTGAGCCCGTCGGGCAGCTTGCCGAGCAGCACCTGCAGCGCCCGGCGCTTCACCTCGAGGTCGTTCTTGTCGGCGATCTCCTTGGCCACCGACTGGTCGTAGCGGGCCTGCGCCTCGAGCGTGTCGACGATGGTGGCGGTGCCGACCTCGAAGTTGCGCTTGGCCTGGGCGAGCTGCTGGTCGATGGCGGTCTTCTGCGTCTCCGAGAGCGCCACGTTGTCCTGGGCGAGGAGGACGTCGAAGTAGGCCTGGGAGACGCGCAGCGCAAGGTCCTGCTGCGCCCCGGCGAGGACCGACTCGGCCTGGAGCACCTGGCGCTCGGCCTGGGAGATCGCGATCCAGTTCTGCATCCGGAATACCGGCTGCGCGAGCGAGATGCCGTAGGACTTGGTGGTGTAGTGGAGGTCCGGCGCGATCTCGCGATCCACGTCGTTCCTGAAGATCGAGGCACTTCCATAGACCTGCGGCAGGTACCCCGCGCGGGCCTGGGGCAGGCGCTCGGCCGTGGCCTGGTACTGCGCCCGCGCGGCCTGGTAGACCGGGTCGCTCACCAGGGCATCGCGGTACAGCGTCACCAGGTCGGCCGCGGCGGCGGGAAGGAGCAGGGTGGCCAGGGCGACGGCCAGGACGGTGCGGGACGGTTTCATCGGGCGGCCTTCGGTTCGTATCGGGGTGCGGCCCCAGGGGACCGGTTCGTTATGACGGCGCGAGGGGGCACGGCGGATTCCCCCGCAAATGACCGTCGGTCAGTTGGTGCGGCGATTCTAGCCGGAATTCGGCGCCCCCGTCCCGTCAAAACCGGAAACGGGAAGGCTGGGCGGCGTTGACGAGGGGCTTCACCGTCGTCTCGAACAGCTCGACGTGCTGGAACGAGCCCGCCACCGGCTGCGTGGCGATGACCGCCTTCATCGCCGGGGGGTCGCCCACCACCGCGAAGAGGCGCCCGCCGGGCGCCAGCCGCTCGAGGAACGCCCGCGGCAGGATCGGGGTGGAGCCGGTGAGGACGATCACGTCGAAGGCCGACTCGGCGAGCGGCGACAGCGCGCTGTCGCCCTCCAAGAGGGTCACGTTGGCGACTCCCGCCCGGCGCAGCTTCTGCGCCGCCGAACGATGCAGGTCGCCGTAGATCTCCGCCGAGGTCACGTGCCGCGCGCGCGCCGCCAACAGTGCCGTGAGGTAGCCGGAGCCGGTGCCGACCTCGTAGACGGTCTCGTGGGGCTGCAGTGCCAGCTCCTGGATGAGGCGGGCCTCCACCTTGGGCTGCATCATCGCTTCTGCGTGCCCCAGGGGCAGCTCCAGGTCGGCGAAGGCGAGGCTCGCGTGCTCCGGCGGCACGAATGCCTCGCGCTTCACCCGCGCCAGGAGATCGAGGACCATGGGGTCGAGGACTTCCCACGGCCGGATCTGCTGCTCGATCATGTTGAAGCGCGCTTGCTCGATGTCCATGGCAGGAGGTCGATCCGGAAGGGGAACGTGGCGTTCGGCGGAGGGCGAATTGTAGCAAAGGGGTTCCGGGCCCGCGCCTAGTCTAGGGTGCGCTGGTAGCGCTTCAGCGCCACCGCGGAAACCGCGAGCAGGATCGCCGCGAGCGGCCAGGCCTCGGGCGCGATTTCGGCAGCGGTGCTGCCCTTCAACAGGATGCCGCGCACGATGCGCAGGAAGTGGGTGAGCGGCAGCGCCTCCCCCAGCACCTGCGCCCATCCCGGCATGCCGCGGAACGGGAACATGAAGCCCGACAACAACATCGAGGGCAGGAAGAAGAACATCGTCATCTGCATCGCCTGCATCTGGCTCTTCGCGAGCGTCGAGAAGGTGAAGCCGATGGCGAGGTTGGTGGCGATGAAGAGGATCAGCACCGCCGACAGGAGCACGAGGCTTCCCACCATCGGCACGTGGAAGACGTAGGCCGCCGCGAGCAGGATCACGACGACCTGGATGTAGCCGATGAGGATGTAGGGCACGATCTTGCCCAGCATCACTTCCAGCGGCCGCACCGGGGTGGCGAGCAGGTTCTCCATCGTGCCGCGCTCGCGCTCCCGGGTCATGGCGATGGCGGTCATCATCACCATCGTCATGGTGAGCACCACCCCCATCAGCCCCGGCACGATGTTGTACTGGGTGATGCCCTCGGGGTTGTAGCGCCGGTGCACGCGCACCTCGAAGGCGGGCGGCGCGCTCTTCAGCTTCGCGAGCGAACCCGTGAGGTCGTGGTCGAGGCCCGTCAGGTTCACCTGCTGCAGCGCCGAGAGCGCGTTGCTGGTGGCGGCCGGATCGGTGGCGTCGGCCTCCACCAGCACCACCGGGCGCTCGCCGCGCTGGAGGCTGCGCGAGAAATCCCGCGGCACGTGCAGCACGAACTGGACCTCGCCGCGCGCGATCAACTCGTGGGCTTGGGCCTCGGTGGCGGGTTGCGCCTGGAAGCGGAAGTAGCCGGTGTTCTCGAGCGCGCGCACCAGCGAGCGGCTGAAGGGGCTCGAGTCGGCCGACACGACCGCTGCGGGGAGCGCCTTCGGGTCCATGTTGATGGCGAAGCCGAAGAGCAGCAGCTGCATTACCGGCACCCCGATCATCATCGCGAAGGTGAGGCGATCACGGCGCACCTGCACCAGCTCCTTGGCGAGCACGGCGGCGAAGCGGTTCCACGCGAAGAGGGAGCCCATGTCAGTGCCTCGCCGCGGGCGCCATGTTGTCGCCGGCGCCGCGCATGAGGTGGATGAAGACGTCCTCGAGTCCCGGCGCCACGGCCACGAGTCGCGTGTCCGCGCGCGCCACGACCATCGCGAGGGACGACTCGAGTGCCGCCGCATCGGTGCCGCTCACGTGCAGCGCGTTGCCGAACGGCACCACCATCTCGACGCCGCGAAGCGCGCGCAGCTCGCGCGCCAGCTCGATCAAGCCCGGGCCCTCGATCGACCAGGTCGCGAGCCCCGCGCGCGCGATCATCTCGGCGGCCGTGCCGTGGGCGAGGAGCTTGCCGTAGGCGATGTAGGCGAGAGCATGGCAGCGCTCCGCCTCGTCCATGTAATGGGTGCTCACCAGCACGGTGATGCCGTCGTGGGCGAGGTCGTGGATGTGGTCCCAGAAGTCGCGCCGCGCGCCGGGATCGACGCCCGCGGTGGGCTCGTCCAGCAGCAGGAGCTTGGGGTCGTGGAGCAGGCAGGCCGCCAGCGCCAGGCGCTGCTTCCAGCCCCCGGAGAGGGTGCCTGCCAGCTGCTTCCTGCGCGTAGAGAGCCCGAGCCGCTCGAGGGCCTCGTCCACGCGCCGCTCGCGGTCGGGCACCTGGTAGACGCGTGCCACGAAGCGCAGGTTCTCCGCGATCGAGAGGTCCTCGTAGAGGCTGAAGCGCTGCGTCATGTAGCCGACCTCGCGCTTGATCAGCGCCGCCTCGCGCACGATGTCGTAGCCGAGGCACGTGCCGTGGCCGGCGTCCGGCGTGAGCAGGCCGCAGAGCATCCGGATGGTGGTGGTCTTGCCGCTGCCGTTGGGGCCGAGGAAGCCGTAGATCTGCCCGCGCGGCACCTGCATCGAGAAATCGTCCACGACGGTCTTGTCGCCGAAGCGCTTGGTGAGGCCCTCGACGTCAATTGCAAAATCTCCCTCTCCCCTGGGAGAGGGCTGGGGAGAGGGTACCGATCTCATTTCAACTCCACGTCGACGGGCTGCCCGGGATGCAGCTTCATGCCATCGGCCGGCGCCGGGCGCGCCTCGACCAGGAATACGAGCTTCGCGCGGTTCTCGCGGGTGTAGAGCACGGGCGGTGTGAACTCCGCCTGCGGTGAGATGTAGGAGATGCTCGCTGGCACCGGCGCGGGGCAGCCGTCGCAGCGGATCGTGGCGCCCTGCCCGACCCTGATCGCGCCGAGTCGCGCCTCGGACACGTAGAAGCGCACCTTCACGTTGCCGGGAGGCAGCATCGACACCACCGGAGCACCGGCCGCGACCCATTCCCCTTGCACGTACATCGTATCGGTGACGGTGCCCCCGACCGCGGCCGCGACCGCCTTCTGGCGCACGCGCCAGTCGGCCTGGGCGAGTGCCGCCTGGGCGGCGCCGGCCTCGGCCTCGGC
>JANMHV010000064.1:0-36957 GCA_031375445.1 Burkholderiales bacterium
CTGCGCCTCGCGCTTGAAGCGCGCCACCGCCTCCTCGAGATCGATGGAATCGAGGTTCTCGGCGAGGATCGTCTTGATCGCGACACGCCGCTCGATGACCGGGTCGAAGCCCTCGTACACCATGCCCATCGCCCCCTTGCCCAGGGGGCGGGTGACCGCGTACTTGCCGATGCTCTTGGGGTGGTCTGGCATGAGACCGGCTGGCTAGCGCTCGATCAGCTTGAGCGCCTTCTGCAGGCTGCGGCGCATCCGGTTGAACGAGGTGCCCAGCGCCGCGATCTCGTCGCCGCTCTTGCCGCTGAACTCCGGCACGTCGAAATCGCCGGTGGAGATCTTGTCCGCGGCCCCGGCCATCAGGCGGATGGGGCGCAGGATCATGAAGGAGAGCATCGCGTTCAGCACCACGAAAGTGGCGAGGAAGATGGCGGCGAGCGAGCTCATGAACACCATGAACGTCTTGTTGGCGTTGCTGACCGGCAGCGCCATCGGCACCGACACCACCTGGGCTCCGATGATCTCGTTGTGCTTCCAGCCGAAGCCGTTGCTCTCGCCGTAGACCTTGATCATCGAGGCGGGGGCCGCCGAGGGCACGCTGTGGCAGGCGAGGCACGCCGGGTCCTTGATCTGGATCGGGCGGGCGATATAGAGCACGCGCCCCGAGGGCGTGTCGCGCTCGCCCATGATCTCCTTCTCGGCGCCATTCCTGAACGCGTTGACCACGTCGCTCTCCCATTCCACCGCGCGGTCGCGCGGATTGGTGGGATTGAGGGTGGCCTCCTTGTAAGAGAAGTCGGGGTATTTCTTGCGCAGCGTGTTGAAGGTTTCGGTGGCGGCGTAGGCCGGAACCGTCTGGGGCAGGAAGGTATCGACCAACTGCGCGTCGAGGTGCGGCTTCACCTGGGTGACAGTGTAGCCGCGCACCGCCAGCGCCGCCTCCATCATCAGCCCCGCGTTGCGCAGCACTTCCTGCTTGGCATTGTCTTGCAGCAGCCGGTGCGAGACCCAGGCCGAGACGGCGATGCCGGCGGCGAAGACGAGCACCAGCACGAGGTTGAATTTGAGGCGCAGACCCACAGTTTTTTCTCCTTATTGGGACGCCATGGGCGTCAGGCACAATCGCAGAACGCCAGTATCGCCGAGAACCTTGCCTCCCCCTATGAGATTTCGCACTCCCGGAGCGCCGTGAACGTCGCGTCCTGGCTCGAGCGCTGCGCCCGGAACCGTCCCCGGGATCCGGCGATTTTCCATGGCTCGCGGCGATGGTGCGACCACGGCGGGCTGGCCGCCCGGGTTTCGGCGCTCGCCGCCGGGCTGCGCGGCCGCCTCGGCGTGGCGCCGGGGGACCGCGTGGCGATCGTGATGCGCAACCAGCCCGAGTCCCTGGTGGCGATGTACGCAACCTGGTGGGCGGGTGCGGCGGCGGTGCCCGTCAACGCGAAGCTCCACCCCCGGGAGGTGGCCTACATCCTCGAGGATTCAGGGGCACGGGCCGTCGTGGTTTCCCCCGATTGGGAGGCCGGCATCTCCGAAGCCCTGGTGGGGATGGCCCGCCCACCCGAAGTGCTCCGGTCCCAGGACCTGGAGCGATTCGCCTCCGAGGGCTCCGCGGGCCCGGCCCGGGCTTCACCCGAGGCGCTCGCCTGGCTTTTTTACACCAGCGGCACCACCGGCCGGCCCAAGGGCGCCATGCTCTCGCACCGCAACCTGGTCCAGATGACGCTCGGCTACTACGCCGACGTGGACGCGGTGCGCCCCGACGGGCGCCTCCTGCACGCGGCACCCCTCTCCCATGGCTCCGGGCTCTACAACTTCACCCACCTCGCGCGGGGTGCGGCCCAGGTCGTTCCCGAGTCGGGCGGATTCGATGCCGCGGAGGTGCTGGAGTTGCTCGAGGCCCACGGCCACGTCTCGTTCTTCGCCGCACCCACCATCGTGCGGCGCCTGGCCGAGCGGGCACGGGAGACCGGCGCCTCCGCGCCGGGCCTGCAGACCCTGGTCTACGGCGGCGGGCCGATGTATGTCGCCCACGTCGAGGATGCGATGGCGGTGCTGGGCCCGCGCCTGGCGCAGATCTACGGGCAGGGTGAGAGCCCGATGACCATCACCGCGCTCGGCCGGGCCGACCATGCCGACCGCTCGCATCCGCGCTATTTCGAGCGCCTCGCCTCGGTGGGCCGGCCCCAGGCGCTGGTGGAGGTCGCGGTGCGCGACCCCGATGACCAAGACCTGCCCGCCGGCGAGATCGGGGAGATCTGCGTGCGGGGCGACGTGGTGATGTCCGGCTACTGGGGGAATCCCGCGGCGAGCGCCGAGGCGCTGCGGGGCGGGTGGCTCCACACCGGCGACCTGGGCGCCTTCGACACCGATGGCTACCTCACCCTGAAGGACCGCAGCAAGGATCTGATCGTGAGCGGCGGCTCCAACATCTACCCGCGCGAGGTCGAGGAGGTGCTGCTGCGCCACCCCGCCATCGCCGAGGCGAGCGTGGTGGGGCGGCCCGATCCCGAGTGGGGCGAGGTGGTGGTGGCATTTGTCGTGGCGCGCGGCGAGCCGCCGGCGATCGCATCGCTCGACGCCCTTTGCCTCGAGCACATCGCCCGCTTCAAGCGGCCCAAGGAATATCGTTTCGTCGAGCGACTCCCGAAGAACAACTACGGCAAGGTGGTGAAGACCGAATTGCGCCAGGTCATCGCCGCGGCCGGCGATGCGGCGCTAGGATCGGCCCCATGACCTTGTTCCCCGGATTCCGGCACGAGCTCCTGCCAGTCAACGGCGTGGACATCCACGCCGTTGTGGGCCCGCGCCGCGAGGGGCGTCCGGCGGTGCTCCTGCTCCACGGCTATCCCCAGACCCACGCCATCTGGCACCAGGTGGCGCCGCGGCTCGCGGAGCGCTTCAACGTCGTCGCCGCCGACCTGAGAGGCTATGGCGACTCGGGCAAGCCCGCGACCGACGAGCGCCACGCGCCCTACTCCAAGCGCGAGATGGCGCGCGACCAGGTGGAGCTCATGCGCGCGCTCGGGTTCCCGCGCTTCCGGCTCTGCGGGCACGACCGCGGCGGGCGCGTGAGCCACCGCCTCGCCGTCGACCACCCCGAGGCCGTCGAGAGGCTCGCCGTGCTCGACATCGCCCCCACGCTCGCGATGTACGAGCAGACCACGGAGGCGTTCGCGCGCGCCTACTGGCACTGGTTCTTCCTGATCCTTCCCTACCCGAAGCCCGAGCGGATGATCGGCGCCGACCCCGCGTTCGTGATGGGGGCCAAGATGACGGCGGGCAGCGCCGGGGATTCGCCCTTCACGCCCGAGGCCTGGGCGGAATACGTGCGCTGCTTCACGCCAGAGATGATCCACGCGAGCTGCGAGGATTACCGCGCCGCCGCCTCCATCGACCTCGAGCACGACCGGGCCGACCGCGAGGCGGGGAACCGCGTGCGCTGCCCGCTGCTGGCGTTGTGGGGTGCCCACGGCGTGATCGAGAAATGCTTCCGGCCGCTCGACGAATGGCGCCGCGTGGCCGATGATGTCCGCGGCCATGCGTTGCCCGGTGGCCATTACCTTCCCGAAGAGCTGCCCGACCTGGTAGCCGCCGAACTGGAGAGATTCCTCGAATGAGCAAGACGCATCGCATCGCCGTCGTCGCCGGTGACGGCATCGGCATGGAAGTGGTTCCCGAAGGCCAGCGCGTGCTCGAAGCCGCCGGCCGCAAGCACGGCTTCTCCCTCGCCTGGGACGAGAAGCCCTGGAGCTGCGAGTACTACCAGAAGCACGGCGAGATGATGCCGAAGGACGGGCTCGCCTCGATCCGCAACCACGACGCGATCTTCCTCGGCGCGGTCGGCTTTCCCGGGGTTCCCGACCACGTGTCGCTCTGGGGGCTGCTGATCCCGATCCGGCGCGAGTTCCACCTCTACGTGAACCTGCGCCCGGTGCGGCTCATGCCCGGCGTGCCCTCGCCGCTGGCCAACCGCAAGCCCGGCGACATCGACTTCTGGGTGGTGCGCGAGAACAACGAGGGCGAGTATTCGAACGCGGGCGGGCGCATGTACGCCGGCACCGATGAGGAGTTCGCGACCCAGCTCTCGGTCTTCTCCCGCAAGGGAACGGACCGCATCATGAAGTACGCCTTCGAGCTCGCGCGCACGCGCACGAAGAAGCACGTGACGAGCGCCACCAAGTCCAACGGCATCTCGATCACGATGCCGTTCTGGGACGAGCGCTTCAAGGCGGTGTCCGCGCTCTATCCCGACGTGAAGACCTCGCAATACCACATCGACATCCTCACCGCGCATTTCGTCCAGCATCCGGACTGGTTCGACGTGGTGGTGGGCTCCAACCTCTTCGGCGACATCCTCTCGGACCTCGGGCCCGCCTGCACCGGCACCATCGGCATCGCCCCCTCGGCGAACCTCAACCCCGAGCGCGAGTACCCTTCGTGCTTCGAGCCGGTGCATGGCAGCGCGCCGGACATCTACGGCAAGGGCATCGCCAACCCCATCGGCCAGATCTGGTCGGGCGCCATGATGCTCGAGCACCTGGGCTACAAGGCGGCGGGCGACGCCATCGTGCGCGCCATCGAGACCGTGCTGAAGGAAGGACCGCGCACCCGTGACATGGGTGGCACCGCCAGTACTGCCGACGTGGGGAAGGCGATCGCGGAAGCGCTCTGACCCCCGCAGCAAGCTTTGCGTAAGTTTCGGACAACCATAATCGAGGAGATGAAAATGCAGAGACGAGAATTCCTGGCCGCGGGAGGGGCGCTCGCCGCCGCCGTGGCCCTGCCGGCACGCGCTGCGTATCCGGAGAAGCCGGTGCGCTACATCATCGCCTTCGCCCCGGGGGGCGAATCCGACATCGTGGCGCGCTTCCAGCAGGCGGTCTGGCGCAAGAAATTCTCGCAGGAGCTGGTGATCGAGTCCAAGCCCGGCGCGGGCGGCGCGCTCGCCTGGTCGCAGCTGAACGGCTTCCCCGGCGACGGCTACGTGATGATGGGCACCAACCTGCCCCACATCGTGCTGCAGCCCCTCGAGGGCAACGTCCAGTACAAGACCGACGACCTCGTGAACGTGAACTTCTTCAACTACACCCCGGACGGCATCGTGGTGAGGAGCGAGTCGCCGTTCAAGACCTACCAGGATTTCATCGCCGCGGCCAAGGCGAGCCCGGGAAAGCTGAATCTCGCGGGATCCGGCACCAATTCCGCCAACCACGCCGCCCACGAGCGCCTGAACCAGGCCGCGGGCATCAAGACCACCTACGTCGCGTTCAAGGGCACCGGCGACCTCATGTCCTCCCTGCTGGGCGGGCACGTGGACGGCGCGATGTCGTATTCGTCCCTCGCGCTCGCGCAGAAGGGCAAGACGCGGCTCCTGGCCGTTGCGACTCCGCAGCGGCTGTCGTACTTTCCGGACGTTCCGACCTTCAAGGAGATGGGCATCGACTGGGTCGACGGCGCCTACCGCGGCGTGGGGATGCCGGCGTCCACGCCCGAGGACCTGCGCCGCCGCGTCTCGGCGATGTTCACCGAGATCGGGCAGGATGCCGAGTTCAGGCGGCAGATGACGGAGCAGGGGCTCGAGATCGTGGACGTGCCCTACGACAAGATGGGCGCCTTCATGGACGAGCGCAAGAAGGCATACCTCGCGGCAGCGAAGCTGCTGGGGCTGGCAAAGTAGTTGCTGCACTGCGTCATGGCGGTGAGCGGCGTTCCCTGCATAATCCTGCTCTTCGCGCAGGTTTCAGAATCCATATAACGAGAGCCATATGAAAATCGGACATTCGAAGAACTTCTGGGGGGGCGTGCTGTTCATGGTGATCGGCGGCGCGTTCGCCCTCATCGCGAGGGGGGTCCCGGGGCTCTCGTTCCTGCCGGGATACTCCATGGGCACTCCGGCCCGGATGGGTCCGGGGTTCTTCCCCTTCTGGCTGGGGCTCATGCTCTTCCTGCTGGGCCTTGCCATCGCCATCGGCGGCGTGCGCGAAGATGGCGGCGAGGCCGGGGCATTCCCGAAGTTCCACTGGAAGCCGATCCTCTACGTGCTGGGGGGCGTCGTCACCTTCGGCGTCATCCTCAAGGCGGTCGGGATGCTGGTCGCGGGCATGGTGCTGATCTTGATCGCCAGCATGGGCAGCGCGCAGTTCCAGTTGCGGCGCGCCCTCATCCTGGGGCTCATCCTCACCGTGTTCTGCGCGCTGGTGTTCGTCGCCGGGCTCAAGCTGCCGATCCCGCTTTGCCCGGACGTGGAATCCCTCCAGTCGTCCATCAAGTTCTGCCGAGGCTAGAAAAAAATGGAACTGCTTTCGAACCTTGCGCTGGGCTTCGGTGTCGCCCTCAGCTTCAGCAACATCATGTACTGTTTCATCGGCGTGCTGCTGGGCACTCTGATCGGAGTGCTCCCCGGCATCGGGCCCATCGCCACCATCTCGATGCTGCTGCCGGCGACGTTCGTGCTCCCGCCGGTTTCGGCCCTGATCATGCTCGCGGGGATCTACTACGGGGCGCAGTACGGCGGCTCCACGACGGCGATCCTGGTGAACCTTCCCGGTGAAGTCTCCTCGGTGGTGACCTGCCTGGACGGCTACCAGATGGCCCGGCAAGGCATGGCGGGAAAGGCGCTCGGCGTGGCCGCGTTCGGATCCTTCTTCGCCGGTTCGGTGGCCACCCTCCTCATCGCCGCGTTCGCCCCGCCCCTTGCGGAGCTGGCGCTCAAGTTCGGCCCCGCCGATTATTTTTCGCTGATGGTCCTCGGGTTGATAGCGGCCGTGGTCCTGGCCCACGGCTCGATCATCAAGGCGATCGCGATGATCATCCTGGGCCTGCTGACGGGCCTCATCGGTACCGACGTGAACTCGGGCGTGGCGCGATATAGCTTTGGGCTCCCCGAACTGATCGACGGGCTCGGCATCGGCACGGTCGCCATGGGGATGTTCGGTTTCTCCGAAATCATCCGCAACCTCGAGCAGGGCGAGGAGCGCGAGGTCTTCACCAAGAGCGTGACGGGGCTCCTTCCCAACTGGACCGACATCAAGCGCTGCGTGTGGCCTGTGATCCGTGGCACCGCGCTGGGCTCCGCCCTGGGCATCCTGCCCGGAGGCGGGCCGGTCCTGGGCGCATTCTCCGCATATACGCTCGAGAAGAAACTCTCCAAGACTCCCGAGAAGTTCGGCACCGGGATGATCGAGGGCGTCGCGGCGCCCGAGTCGGCCAACAACGCGGCGGCGCAGACGTCGTTCATCCCGCTCCTCACGCTCGGCATCCCGTCCAACCCGGTGATGGCGTTGATGATCGGCGCCATGATCATCCACGGCATCCAGCCGGGGCCGCAGATCATGACCGCCAAGCCGGACCTTTTCTGGGGAATGATCGCCAGCATGTGGGTCGGCAACTTCCTGCTGGTGGTGCTCAACCTCCCGATGATCGGGCTGTGGGTGAAACTGCTCACGGTCAAGTACGACTACCTGTTCCCGGCGATCCTGATTTTCTGCTGCATCGGGGTCTACTCGATCAGCAACGCGAGCATGGACGTGCTGCTGGCGGCGCTCTTCGGCTTCATCGGCTATTCGTTCATCAAGCTCGAGGTTGAACCGGCGCCGTTGTTGCTGGGCTTCGTCCTCGGGCCGATGATGGAGGAGAACCTGCGACGGGCGCTGCTGCTGTCCCGAGGCGACCCGGCGGTATTCTTCACCCGTCCGATCAGCCTCACGCTGCTCGTGATCTCGGGGATCCTGCTGGTGCTGGTATTCCTTCCCGCGCTGAAGAAGAAGCGCGAGGAAGCGTTCATCGAGGCTTAGGCCTTCACGCGCTCCACCAACCCGGCGAGGTCGCCCACGACCTCGTCGGGCCTCACCCCGAGGCGCTCGACGGGGGCGCCGGAGCGATTCACCCAGAACACCTTGAAGCCGAAGGCCTTCGCGCCGGCGGCGTCCCAGCCGTTCGACGAGACGAAGCCGATCATCGAGCGCGGCACGCCGAGGCGATCCTCCACCAGCCGGTAGACCCGCGGGTCGGGCTTGAAGACCTTCGCCGCGTGCACCGAGAGCACGCCGCCGCGGAAGCGGAACCCCATCCCGTTGTGCGCCACCACGGCTTCCAGCATTTCAGGATGGCCGTTGGAAAGGATCGCGAGCGGACGCGAGCGCGACAGCTCGTCGAGCGCGGCGGGCACCTCGGGGAACGCGGCGAGCTTGCGGTACTCGTCGAGCAGCGCGCGCACCACCGCCTCGTCGGCCTCGAGCCCCATCGATTCGATCGCCCATTCGAGGGCCGAGCGCGTCACGCGGCTGAAGTCCTCGTAGCGGCCCATGAGGCTGCGGATCCACGTGTACTCGAGCTGCTTGGCGCGCCAGGCGGTGGAAAGCGCGGCGCCCCGGCCCGGGAAGTAGCCGTCGGCGAGGCGCGTCACCGAGTGCACGTCGAAGAGCGTTCCGTACGCGTCGAAGACAAGCGCTGATATTCCGCCGTTCATTCGCCTCCCGTTTTGCCGATGCTAACATTGCCTCTCCCCGCGCCAGCCGCTCCCCGATCGACCCCATGATCCGAAGACTCCTCGCCTGCGCCGCATTCTCCGCGCTGGCGCTCGCATCCCACGCGCAGGGCTGGCCGCAGCGGCCGGTCAAGATGGTGGTGCCGTTCCCCGCCGGTGGCCCCACCGACGTCCTCACCCGCGTGCTTTCGGACAAGCTCGGCCAGGCGCTGGGGCAGCCGGTGGTGGTGGACAACAAGCCCGGCGCCGGCGGCACCATCGGCTCCGACTTCGCGGCCAAGAGCGCGCCGGATGGCTACACGCTGCTGATGGCGACCGGCAGCACCCATTCCGTCGGCCCCTACCTCGGCAAGGTGCCCTACGATCCGCAGAAGGATTTCACCCCGATCGTGTACGTGGGGTACGCCACCAACATCCTCCTCGTCTCGCCCAAGCTCGGCGTCAACAACGTACGCGAGCTGATCGAGCTGGCGAAGAAGGACCCGGGCAGCCTCAACTACTCCACCAGCGGCATCGGCAGCGTGGCCCACCTCACGAGCGAGATGTTCGCCTCGATGGCGGGGATCAAGCTCACCCACGTGCCGTACAAGGGCACCCAGCTGTCGATCAACGACATGATGTCGGGGCAGGTGGCGATGCTGTTCGACAACGTGATGACCGCCAAGCCCCACGTCGACGGCGGCAAGCTGAAGGGCATCGCGATCTCGTCGCTGCAGCGCTCCAGCATCGTGCCGGACATGCCGACGGTCGCCGAGTCGGGCCTCCCGGGCTTCGACAGCTGGAACTACTTCGGCATCTTCGGCCCCGCCAACATGCCGCCGGCCATCGTGCAGCGCGTCAACGCGGAGATGAACAAGGTCCTGGGAGACCCCGCGGTGAAGGAGCGTTTCAAGACCCTCGGCTTCGAGATCACCGGCGGCACGCCGCAGCAGTTCGCCTCCGTGATCCAGAGCGAGGCCCAGCGCTGGTCGAAGGTGATCCGCGATGCCAACGTGAAGCCGGAGTAAGCCATGTTTTCCTGGGAATTCCCGTATGCCTCGCAGCGCATGCCGCTGCTCGCGAAAAACGTGGTCGCCACCTCGCAGCCGCTGGCGGCGCAAGCCGGCCTCGCGATGCTCGCCCGCGGCGGTAACGCCGTGGACGCGGGCCTCGCCGCGGCCATCACCCTCACGGTGGTCGAGCCCACCTCCAACGGCATCGGCTCCGACGCGTTCGCGATCCTCTGGGACGGCCAGCGCCTGGTGGGATTGAACGCCTCGGGGCGCTCGCCCGCCGGCTGGACGCCGGAACGCTTCAAGGGCCAGAAGTCGATGCCGGTGAAGGGCTGGGATTCGGTGACCGTCCCGGGTTGCGTTTCGGCCTGGGTCACGCTCTCCAAGCGCTACGGGAAGCTGCCGTTCGAGACCCTCTTCGAAGCCGGCATCCGCTACGCACGCGAAAGCTACATGGTCTCGCCGATCACGGCGGCCAGCTGGGCGCGGCAGGCGCCGGAGTTCGAATCGTTCTCGGAATTCACCTGGACCTTCATGCCGAAGGACCGCGCGCCCCATCCGGGCGAGCGCTTCTACTGCCCGCAGCAGGCCGAGGCCCTGGAGGACATCGCCGCCACCCAGGGCGAGAGCTTCTATCGCGGGGCACTCGCCGAGAGGATCGCGCTCGCCAGCCGCTCCGACGATGGCGCGATGACCCAGGAAGACCTCGCCGCCCACCGCTGCGACTGGGTGGACCCGATCGCGATCGAGTATCGCGGCTACGAGCTGCATGAAATCCCGCCCAACGGCCAGGGCATCGCGGCCCAGGTGGCGCTGGGCATCCTGCGCAGCTTCGACGTGTCGTCGTACCCTGTCGACTCGGCCGACAGCATCCACTTGCAGATCGAGGCGATGAAGCTCGCCTTCGCCGACGTGTGGCGCAACGTGGCCGACCCGGAAGCCATGACGGTCACGACCGACGATCTCCTCGACGCGGCCTACCTCGCGGAGCGCGCGAAGCTGATCGACATGAAGCACGCCAAGGCGCATCCGGCGGGCATCCCGAAGGGCGGCGGCACCATCTACCTCACCGCCGCCGACGAGCGCGGCATGATGCTCTCGTTCATCCAGTCCAACTACATGGGCTTCGGCTCGGGCGTGGTGGTGCCGGGCACCGGCATCAGCATGCAGAACCGCGGCGCCGGCTTCTCGCTCGAGCCCGGGCACCCGAACCAGGTGGGGCCGCGCAAGCGCCCGTTCCAGACCATCATCCCGGGCTTCCTCACCCGCGGCGGCCAGCCGGTGATGAGCTTCGGCGTGATGGGCGGGAACATGCAGCCGCAGGGGCACCTGCAGATGGTGACGCGCCTGGTGGACTACAACCAGAACCCCCAGGCCTGCACCGACGCGCCGCGCTGGATCGTCAACAACGACGGCTCCATCAGCCTCGAGGACCGCATCCCGTCCTCGGTGCAGGAGGAACTCACGCGCCGCGGCCACCGCATCGTGCCTTCGGACCGGCCGATGTTCGGCTTCGGCGGCGCGCAATTGATCCACCGGCTGGACGATGGCTACTGCGCCGCCTCCGACCATCGCAAGGACGGCTGCGCGATCGGGTTCTAGGGCGCCTACGCGGCGCGCCGGTCGACGGTGAGGAAGCCGATGGTGGAGTCGGCGTTCTCGCTGTAGAGCCACGAGCCCAGCTCCTCCTTCGGCAGCGGCTGGGCGAGGGCGAAGATCTCGCCCTGGTTGCGCAGCGTCATGCGCCAGTCGAAGTAGATCTCCAGCAGCGCCGCGTCGGGAAGCGCGGTGAGGAAGTTGGAGATCACGAGGCGACCTCCCGGGGCCAGCATGCCGAAGAGCGTCTTCACCACCCCCTGGGCCGAGGCCTGCGGCAAGGTCTCGAGGATCCCGGAGCAGTAGACGAGGTTCATCGAGGCGTAGTCGTGGCGCCCCTCCACCAGCTGGCGCAGGCTTCCCTGGAACGTCTCCACCGGCAGGCCCGCCATCTCGCGTCGCACCGTCTCCAGGTTCTGGGGGTCGTTGTCGAAGGCGACCACGCGCGCGAGGCGCGACTCCTTGCGGCTGCGTGCCTCGGCCAGCTCGCGCAGGTGCCCGGCGCCGGCGGCGAACACCTGCACCGGGCGTGCGCTGCCCGTGACCACCTCGTCGATCATGCGGGCGAAGTAGTCGCGCCGGAACCGCACCGCGCGCGCGAACGCTCCCTGCGTCATGTAGTGGTGGACCTGCGCCACGTGGGCCTTGGTCACCGGCGTGTTGCCGCGCGCGCGCAGCACGTAGTCGAGGGCGACGGCGTCGCCGGGATAGCCGCGCGGTCGCGCATAGCAGCGCAGCGTGAAGGGATCCTCGTGGAGGACCTTGCAGAGCGGATGGCGGCGGGCGTTGATCACCACCTCCGACCAGCGCTCCGGGGACACCTTGCCCCTTAGGGCCGCGAGGGCCGCGCGCAGCCGCTCCAGCGCTCCCTGCGCGTCGCCCGCCATCAGCTCCGTGTGGGCGGCATCCAGGATGCCGGCCTCGGGGCCTGGGGTTCCGTCGAGGGGAGGAGACATTTCGGGCATCGCGGGGTGAAGGAGGACTTTCAACGTGGAGTGTACTTGGCTGGCGGGACCGGCCACCCTACCCGGTGGGGTGGGGGAGGGCCAGTCCGCGGGTAATCTTCCGCAATTTCGGGGCTTAACGCGAGCTTGGCGGGTTTCGGCGCCTCGTATACCCTCGGGCCATGTCGACACGGGGCGCCTCGGCGGCGGATGGGTTGGGCCGCACGGTGAACCCACCCGCGCGTGTGGGGTCACGGACCGCCGCGACCGGAATAATGGGCTTCGCGGGGGAGTGATGACCGGTATCACCGGCCTGTTTCGAAAATACGCGGCGGTGCTGTCGCTCTTCGTCGGCGGCGGGCTGCTGCTCGTCGGCTCCCTCGAGCTCGTTTTCAATTACCGGGAGAGTCGCGCCGCCGTGGAAACCGTCCAGGCATCGGAAGTTTCCGCCGCCGCATCGCGCATCGAGCAGTTCCTCGAGGGCATCCGCTCCCAGGTGGGCGAGGTGAGCCGGCTCCCCTGGGGTGCGGCCGGGCTCGACGAGGAAGCGCGGCGCGTCGAGTTCCATCGCCTGATGAAGCTGGTGCCCTCGATCGCCGAGATGCAGCGCGTCGACGGCGCGGGGCGCGAGCGCGTGCGCGTCTCACGCGTGGCCCTCGACCAGTCCGGGGACCTTGCCGACCGTTCGGCGGATCCGCTGGTGGAGCAGGCGCGCCGGGATGGCGCGGCCTTCGGTCTCTCGCAGTTCCGCGGCGGCTCGGAGCCCTTCTCGTCCCTCGCGATGCGGGAGTCGGCAAACCCCGGCGCCGGGGTCACGATCGCGGAGCTCAACCTGCGGTTCGTGGGCGAGGTGGTGTCGGAACTGCGCATCGGCGACGAAGGCAAGGTCTACGTGGTGGATTCCGGTGATTACCTCATCGCCCACCGCGACCCGAGCATGGTGCTGCGCAAGCTCCATCTCGACACCTACGCGCCGGTGCGGGAGTTCCGAGCGCGCATCCGCGAAGGCCGCCCGATGAAGGGCCTGATCGAGGCCGAAGGCCTGGAGGGCGGCGCGGTGCTCCTCTCCGCCGCGTACATTCCCTCGGCCCAGTGGCTGGTGATCGCCGAGCAGCCGCGTAGCGAAACGCTGCGACCGGTGTACGCAACCGTCGAGCGCACGGCGCTGCTGATGGCGCTGGGCATCGTGGCGGCGCTCATCGTGAGCTACTTCCTCGCCCGGCGCCTGGCCCATCCGGTGCTGGAGCTGCGCCGGGGGGCGGCGAAGATCGCGAGCGGCGACCTCGCCACGCGCATCCACGTGAAGACCGGCGACGAGGTGGAGGCCCTCGCCGAGGAGTTCAACCACATGGCCGACCAGCTCCAGGACTACACCACGGGCCTCGAGCGCAAGGTGACGGAGAAGACGGTGGAGCTGGAGGCCGCCAATCGCCACAAGAGCGAGTTCCTCGCCAACATGTCGCACGAGCTGCGCACGCCGCTGAACGCGGTGATCGGGTTCTCCAACGTGCTGGAGGAGAAGATGTTCGGCGACCTCAATCCCAAGCAGCTGGAGTACGTGCGCGACATCCACGCCTCGGGCCAGCACCTGCTCTCGCTCATCAACGATATCCTCGACCTGTCGAAGATCGAGGCCGGGCGCATGGAGCTCGACGTGCAGGGCTTCGACGTGGACAGCGCGCTCGCCAATTGCCGCACGCTGATCCGGGAGCGGGCCCAGGGCCATGGGCTGAGGCTCATCTTCGAGGTCCCCGCCGACCTGGGCACCTGGATCGGCGACGAGCGCAAGGTGAAGCAGATCGTGATCAACCTCCTCTCCAACGCGGTCAAGTTCACGCCCCAGGGCGGCCAGGTGCGCCTGTCCGCCCGCCGCGAAGCGGAGGCGCTCGAGATCCGCGTGTGCGACACCGGCCCGGGCATCGCCGCCGCCGACCACGCCGTGGTGTTCGAGGAATTCCGGCAGCTGAAGAACACGGGGGTCGCCAAGCACGAGGGCACGGGCCTGGGGCTTTCGCTCGCCCGGCGCCTGGCCCAGCTGCACGGCGGCGACATCACGCTGGAAAGCGAGAAGGGGCGGGGAGCATGCTTCATCGTGCGCCTGCCCCGCGAGCTGCCGAAGGAAACCGATGAGTAGCCGCATCCTGGTGGTGGAAGACGACGAGAAGAGCCGGCGCCTGCTGGTGGACGTGCTCGGGCACCACGGCTTCAGCGTGGTCGCCGTCGAGACCGGGGAGCAGGGGCTGCAGCGCTCCCTCGACCTCCTCCCCGACGCGGTCCTCCTCGACATCCAGCTGCCCGGCATCAGCGGCTTCGAGGTGCTGTGGAGGCTGCGCCAACTCGCGGGCGGCGCCACGATGCCGATCCTCGCCGTCACCGCCTCGGTGATGGACCACGACCGCCGCAAGATCATGGAAGCGGGATTCGACGCCTACGTCCCCAAACCCGTTAACATCCGGGAGCTGTTGAAGACGCTCAACGCAATGCTGGGGGTACCGGCGCCATGAACGCTGTGGGGGCAGGTCTCGCGCGTGCGCCCGGTGAGCGGCCGGTCCCGGCCGGTCGCCTGCTCGTCGTGGACGACACGCCCGCCAACGTGAAGCTGCTCGAGGACCTCCTCGGCTTCCACGGCTACGAGGTCGAGACCGCGGCCACCGGCGAGGAAGCGCTCGAGCTCATGCGCGACCATCCCCCGGACATGGTGCTGCTGGACGTGATGCTCCCGGGCATGTCGGGTTACGAGGTGTGCCAGGCGATCCGCTCCGACCTCAAGCTCGCGATGCTGCCGGTGGTGATGGTGACGTCGCTTGAAAGCCGCGAGGAGCGCGTGAAGGGCATCGAGGCCGGCGCCGACGACTTCCTCTCCAAGCCGGTCAATTCCCCGGAACTGCTGGCGCGGGTCAAGTCGCTGCTGCGCATCCGCCGGCTCTACGACACGGTGCAGCGCCAGGCCGAGCAGCTGGCGGGCTGGAACCGCACGCTGGAAGCCCGCGTGGCGGAGCAGGTGATGCGCCTCGAGCAGCTCACGCGGCTGAAGCGCTTCTTCTCCCCGCAGCTCGCCGAGCTGATCCTCGCCGGCGGCGCCGACGACCCGCTGGAGAGCCACCGCCGCGAGATCACCGTGGTGTTCCTCGACTTGCGGGGCTTCACCGCGTTCGCCGAGGCGGTGGAGCCCGAGGAGGTGATGAAGGCGCTGCGCGAATTCCACGGCGTGATGGGCCAGCGCATCCTCGAGTTCCAGGGCACGCTCGAGCGCTTCACCGGCGACGGGCTGATGGTGTTCTTCAACGACCCGCTGCCGATCCAGGAACCGGCGCGGCGAGCGGCGGCGATGGCGTTCGCGATGAAGGAGGATGCGGCGCGCCTGTCCGAGCAGTGGCGCAAGCGCGGCTACGCGCTGGGCCTCGGCGTGGGCATCGCCCAGGGCTATGCCACCGTGGGCGCGATCGGCTTCGAGGGCCGCATCGACTACGGCGCCATCGGCAGCGTCACCAACCTCGCCAGCCGCCTGTGCGACCTGGCCTCTCCCGGGGAGATCCTGGTCTCGCAGCGCGTGTTCGCGGAGATCGAGCAAAGCGTCACCGGCCACGACCTGGGCGAAGTGCCCCTGCACGGCTTCGCCCGTCCGGTGCGGGCCTTCAAGCTCCTCGAGCCCCGCCGCAAGTGAAGCAGACCACCGTCCGGGCCCGCATCCGGCAGCTTTGCTGCCTCGGGCTGCCGGGGGAGCTGTTGATCCCGTCGCTGCTGCCCGCGCTTCGCGAGTTGATCCCGAGCGATTCGGCGGGATTCTTCTGGGTCGATTCGCGCGGCGACATGAAGAACCTCTACGCCGAGCGGCTGCTGCCCCCCGACGTGATGTCGCTCTACTTCGAGCGCTTCTACGACGGCCGGGGCAGTGCCTTTCGCCACGCGTTCCTCGAGCGAGCGCGCGCGCCCGAGGGCGTCGTCGCCACCACGGCCGAGGGAGACTTCACCCGCAGCGCCTACTACAACGAGATCCTCAGGAAACTGGACGCGCACCATGTGCTCTACGGCATCGTGCGCGACCAGGGCGCGGCGCTGGGCCAGGTGTCGCTCTACCGCGCCACCGACGCGCCGGCGTTCTCGGCGCGCGAGCGTTCGGACCTCACCAGCGTGATGCGCTACGTTTCCCACGGCATCGCTTCGGGCATCGATCCCCCGGTGAACGCGGCGCCCGCGTTCCAGGACACCGACGACGAGGCGATGCTGGTGCTGGAAGGCGACACCATCCGCCACGCTTCCGAGAAGGCGCGTCGCCTGCTGCTGCTCGCGACCACCTCCGAGATCAACGCGCAGTCGCTGGGGGCCACGGTGAACGAGCGCGCCGCCGAGGCGCTGAAGACCGTGTGCGAGCGCCTGAAGGCAGTCGGTCGCGGCGACGACAGCGCCCCGCCCTCGATCGCGCTCGAATCGAAGTGGGGCCGCTACCTCATGCGAGCGTACTGGCTCGACGACGATCGCTCCGCGCACGCGCCCGTTGGGGTGCGCATCCAGCGCCAGGAGCCGATGATCCTGCGTTTCGTCCAGGCGATGGGGCGGCTGCCGCTCTCGCCGCAGCAGCGCGAGATCGCGCTCGCCATCGCCCAGGGGAAGAGCACGCAGGAGATCGCCGATGCGCTCGGTGTCTCCTCCAACACCGTGGCCTACCACATCAAGCAGCTGTTCCTGAAACTCGACGTGCACGATCGCGCCGGAGCCGTGGCGCGCATCACCTCGGGCGACGCGGCGCTGGGCTAGGGAGTCACCGGGGCGCCGGGGGTTGCCCGGGCCCACGGAATCCGCGCGGGTTGCCAGCGGCGCGTGGCGGCGGCGAGCATCCGCCGCGGCGTGTCCGCGTCGACCGCCTCCTGCCCGAGGAACGCGAGCGCCGCGCCGATCTGCTCCGGCGCCCGTGCCGCATCGATCGCGGCGGCCTCGGTCTGCTTCGAAAGCTTCTCGCCCGCCGCGTTGGTGGCCACCGGCAGGTGCAGGTACGCGGGCGTGGGTAGCGCCAGCAGGTGCTGCAGCAGCACCTGGCGCGGCGTGGACCACAGCAGGTCCGCCCCTCGCACCACGTCGGTGACGCCCTGGGCGCCGTCGTCCACCACCACGGCCAGCTGGTAGGCGAAGAGTCCGTCGCGCCGGCGCAGCACGAAGTCGCCGATGTCCGCGGCAACGTCGTGGCCCACGCGCCCGCGCAGCCGGTCGTCGAACTCGACGCGGCCAGGCGCCACCCGCAGGCGGTCCGCGCCGGCGACGCCGGGGGCGAGGCGAAGCAGGCGACAGGTGCCGGGATAGATCGCGCCCTCGAGCCCGCGCAGGCCCGAGTCGGCGATCTCCCGGCGCGAGCAGGCGCAGCGGTAGGTCCAGCCCAGGTCGCGCAGCCGCTCCAGCGCCGAGCCATAGAGGGGTTTGCGTTCGCTCTGCCATTCGACGGCACCGTCCCAGTGGAGGCCGAACGCCTCGAGGGCGCGCAGGATCGCATCCCCGGCGCCTGGGACGCTGCGCGTCTCGTCCACGTCTTCCATCCGCACGAGCCAGGTGCCCCCTGCGGCGCGCGCATCGAGCCAGCTGCCGACGGCGGCCACGAGCGACCCGAAGTGCAGCGGGCCCGTCGGCGAGGGTGCGAAGCGGCCGACGTAGGGTGCGCCGCCCTGGGGGGCCGTCACGACATGAGCTCCGCTGCCGCCAGCGGATCCTCGAGGCGCTTCACGAACCACTGCAGCGCGCGGCCGGCCTGGTCCGGTCGCCAGGCCAGGTGCAGGTTCGCGGCGGGGCGCGAGGCCTGGGTGGCGAGGAGCTTGAGCCGCCCCGCGTGGGCCTCGCGCTCGGCGATCCAGCGCGGCAGGAACCCGACCCCCAGGCCGGCCACGTGGGCCGCGGCCTTGGCCTCCAGCGATGGCACCGTGAGGACGTCCTGCCCCGACAGGAGGCCGGCCGTTCGCGGCGCCAGCAGGCGCGACGTGTCGGCGATGCTGACCGCCCGGTGGCGCAGGATCGCGGTCTCGGCGAGCGGCTGCGGCTCGTCGCAGATGGGGTGGAAGGGCGCCGCCACGAACACGAGGTCGGTTCCGCCGAGGAGCCGAGTCGCGAAGCTCCTGCCCGCGGGCGGTTCGCCCGAGGCCCCGACCGCAAGGTCGGCACGGCCGCTCGCCAGCGCGTCCCAGGTTCCGCCCAGCACCTCGTGGGAGAGGCGCACCCGGGTGCCCGTGGCCTCGGCATAGAACTCGGCGAGGCACCGGTAGACCTTCTCCACTCCGATCAGGGTATCGACAGCAATGCGCAGCTCCGACTCCCAGCCTCGCGCCACCTGCTGCACGCGGCACTCGAGGTCGGCGGCGGCCTCCAGCAGCCGGCGGCCTTCGGCCAGCATCTCGCGCCCGGCGTCGGTCAGCACCGCACGGTGGCCGGTGCGATCGAACAGCGCCACGCCCAATCCATCCTCGAGTTGCCTGACAGAGTAAGTGATTGCTGACGGCACCCGGTGAAGCTCGTCCGCCGCCGCCGCGAACGACCCCTTGCGGTCGATGGCGTCGAGCACATGGAGGGCGTCCAGGGACAGCTTCATTGTTCAGTTTATTCGAACATATAGATCAAAAGATACCGCTTTCAATCCGGAATAGCCAACCCCATCATGGTCTTCATCATTCAACAAGAATGCTTGAAGGAGTCCGGAAATGACCGAAATCCGCCGCAGCCAGGACCGGGGCCACGCCCAGCATGGCTGGCTCGATTCGTTCCACAGTTTTTCCTTCGCCGACTACCAGGACCCTGCCCACATGGGATTCGGGCCGCTGCGGGTCATCAACGAGGATCGCGTCCAGCCCGGCAAGGGCTTCGGCACCCACGGCCACCGCGACATGGAGATCATCAGCTACGTGCTCGAGGGGGCGCTGGCTCACAAGGACTCCATGGGCAACGGCTCGGTGATCCGGCCGGGCGACGTGCAGCGCATGAGCGCCGGCACCGGGGTGCGCCACAGCGAGTTCAACGACAGCGATCGCGAGGCGGTCCACTTCCTCCAGATCTGGATCGAGCCCGGCGTTCGTGGCGCGGATCCGGGTTACGAGGAGAAGCACTTCGATGCCGCCTCCAAGCGTGGGAAGCTGCGCCTCATCGCCTCCCCGGATGGGGCCGAGGGCTCGGTCACGCTGCGACAGGACACGCGCATCTACGCGGCGCTCGTGGATGGGCAGGAAGCCGTCGATTTCACGCAGCAGGCCGGCCGGCGCACCTACGTGCACGTTGTGAAAGGCGCGGCGAGCGTGAACGGCGAGGCGCTCCAGGCGGGCGACGCGGTCAAGCTCACCGGTGCCGCCACGGTGCGCATCGATTCCGGCCGCGATGCCGAGATCCTGCTCTTCGACCTCAATTGAATCGGGAGGAAACGATCATGAACGCCACCGTCGCATCCCCGGCTCGCTCGGTCGAGCGGGTCGTCGAAGCCCACCTCGCTCCCGTCGGCACGTTCTCCGTGCGGCGGGCGCTCCCCGATCGCCAGCGCCATTCCATCGGGCCGTGGGTGTTCCTCGACCACTTCGGGCCGTTGCGCGTGACGCCGGGCAAGGACGGCGTCGGCCCGCACCCCCACGCCGGCATCGAGACCGTGACCTACATCCTCTCGGGCCGCCAGCAGCACCGCGATTCGGCGGGGCATACCGGCATCGTGAATGCGCTCGGCGCGCAGTGGATGACCGCGGGCCGTGGCATCGTCCACGCCGAGACGCCCCTGCCGCTCACCGAGGAGGAGCACACGCTGCACGGAATCCAGCTCTGGACCACGCTGCCGCGCGCGAAGAAGCTGATGGAGCCGCGCTACCAGAACCTCACCGCGGACACGATCCCCACGGTGTCCCGCGACGGCTCGACGGTGCGCGTGGTGGGAGGTGAGTTCGCCGGCGCCACGGGGCCGGGCGAGACGCTGATGCCGCTCCTCCTCGCCCACGTGACGCTCACGCCCGGCGCCACCCTCGACGAGGCGGTGCCGCCCGGGTTCGAGCTCGCGGCCTACGTGATCGCCGGTGAAGCTACGATCGAGGGCGTGCCCGCGAAGACGGGAGAGCTCGCGATCCTGAACGCAGGCGCACCCCGCCTCGTGATCGGCAACGCGGGCTCCGTGCCGCTCGACGTGCTGGTGCTGGGAGGCGCGCCGGCCGAGGGGCCGCTGGTCTTCCACGGCCCCTTCGTGATGAACAGTGTCGACCAGGTGCGCGCGGCGGAGATCGCCTATCGCACCGGCCGCATGGGTCACCTGGAGGCATGACGATGGCGAAGATCCTGGTGTTCGCGGGCAGCGCGCGGCGAGACTCCCTCAACAAGAAGCTCGCCCGTGCGGGAGAAGCGGCGGTGCGCGGGGCCGGGGGCGAGGCCACGTTCCTCGACCTCGACGACCACGAGATGCCGGTCTACCACGGCGACCTCGAGACGGAGCACGGCATGCCCGAGGGGGCGAAGCGCGTGCGCGAGCTCTTCATGACCCACGAGGGCTTCCTCATCGCCTCGCCCGAGAACAACCAGTCGCTCTCGTCGCTCCTCAAGAACACCATCGACTGGCTCTCTCGAGGTATCGGCGACGGCAAGGGGGCCAACAGCGGGCTGGCACCCTACCGCGGCAAGGTCGCCGGGATCATGAATGCCACCCCCGGCCCCTACGGCGGCGTGCGCCACCTTTTCCACCTGCGGCAGGTGCTCTCGGGGCTCGGTGTCATCGTGCTGCCGGGCCAGGTGCAGCTGGCGCGGGCGGACCATGCCTTCGACGCGGCCGGCAAGCTCACCGACGAGGGGGCCGCGAAGGCGCTGAAGGGCGTGGCGGAGAACCTGGTGGAGGTTGCGGGCAAGCTGCGCGCCCGGTAGGCCCGGCGCATTGCATCGCCCAATCGCGCGCATAGGAATTTTTCATTGGCCGGCGGAACCGCATTCGGTGATGCTGTCCAATCCCCGAGCCCAGGAGCGGCACCATGGCCAAGAACAAGACGCAACAATCCATGATCGACATCGGCATTTCCGAGAAGGATCGCGAGAAGATCGCCGAGGGCCTGTCGCGCCTCCTCGCCGACAATTTCGCGCTGTACCTCAAGACCCACAATTTCCACTGGAACGTGAAGGGCCCGATGTTCCAGACGCTCCACGTGATGTTCGAGGCCCAGTACAACGAGCTGTGGGTGGCGCTGGATGCCATCGCAGAGCGCATCCGGGCCCTTGGTTTTCCGGCGCCCGGCACCACTTCCGAATTGGCCCGGCTGTCCTCGATCCCCGAAAGCGAGGGCGTGCCCGAGGCGAAGGAGATGGTGCGGTTGCTGGTGCAGGGCCACGAGGCGGTAGCACGCACCGCCCGCAAGATTTTCCCGGTCGTCGACAAGGCAAGCGACGAGCCCACGGCGGACCTGCTGACGCAGCGCATGCAGGTGCACGAGAAGACCGCATGGATGCTGCGTTCGCTCCTGGAGGCGTAGATGGCAGTCGTCGAACTCACGAAGGAAAATTTCGAGCAGGTGATCACGGGCAATCCCACCGTGGTGGTGGATTACTGGGCGCCGTGGTGCGGCCCGTGCCGCGGGTTCGCGCCGGTGTTCGAGAAAGTGTCCGAAGCGCATCCCGACGTGGTGTTCGCCAAGGTGAACACCGACGAGGAGCAGGAGATCGCCGCGCATTTCCAGATCCGCTCCATTCCCACGCTGATGGTGTTTCGCGACACCATCATCGTGTTCTCGCAGCCCGGGGCGCTTCCCCAGGGGCCGTTCGAGCAGGTGGTGGCGAAGGCCAAGGAGCTCGACATGGACGACGTGAGGAAGCAGATGGCCGCGCAGGAAGCGAAGGGCGTCGATACGTCGGCGCCGCCGCCGCAGTAGCGAGTTGCTCTACAAGACCCCCCTGGTCGAAGGGCGGCTGATCCGGCGCTACAAGCGCTTCCTCGCCGACATCCAGCTGCCGGGCGGGGTCATCACCGCCGCCTGCCCCAACACCGGGTCGCTCATGGGCTGCTGCGAGGCCGGCAGCCGCGTGTGGCTCTCCGAGAGCGACAACCCGAAACGCAAGTACCGCCACACCTGGGAGATCGTCGAGGTGGGCGAGGTGATGGTGGGCATCAACACCGGCCTGCCCAACGCGCTGGTGGCCGAGGCGATCGCCGCGGGCACCGTGCCGGAGCTGGCGGGCTATGCCTCGATGCGCCGCGAGGTGGCCTTCGGCGAGGAGAGGAGCCGCGTCGACCTGCTGCTGGAAGGCGAGGGACGCCCGCCCTGCTACGTCGAGGTGAAGAACGTGACCGCGGCGGCCCACCGGGGAGTGGCGCTGTTTCCCGATTGCGTGAGCGATCGCGGCTCCAAGCACCTGCGGGAGCTGATGCGCCTCGCCCGCGCGGGGCTGCGCCCGGTGCAGGTCTACTGCGTGCAGCGCGGCGACGTGGGGGAGGTGCGGCCGGCCGACGGCATCGACCCGGTGTACGGCCGCACGCTGCGCGAGGCGATCGCGGCCGGCGTCGAGGTGATGGCCTACCGCGCGCGCGTGGACGCCGCCGAGATCCGGCTCGCGGAGCGCATCCCCGTGGTCACGCCGTAGCTTCCTTCAGTTTCGCGACACCCTTCGGCGCCTTGTTGCCCGAGAGCAGCACCACCATCGCGGTCTCGTCTTCCTTCCACGACTTCACCGAGTCGCGCAGGATCTCCACCAGCGTCTCGAACTCCGACGGGTGGCCCTCCAGCAGCGGGTCGATGTGGTCGTAGTAGATGACGAAGCCGTCGCCATCCACGTCGTCCATGTCGTTCAGGCACTCCTCGAGCGCGTCCCAGTTGAGGCCGAAGTGCTTCGGCAGCCGAAGCGACGTGGCCAGCTGGTTCATCAGCTGCTCCTTGCGCTCGATGTTCTTGCCCTCGATGTGGAAGAACGCGAAGCCATGGGCCTTCGCCTGCTTCTGGATCGCCTTGGGGTCGGCATGGGTGGCGAGGAAATGCACGCCGCCCTGCTTGGCTTCGAGAAGCGGTTCGAGCGCCGCGAGCGACATGGTGGCTCCCTAATCCCGGATGCGCCGGAAGGTTTTGTAGTGGTCCGAGGAGTAATAGTGCTCCCCCTCGCGGCCGGCGATGATCCTGCGGGCGCCGCGGGAGCGCTCACCGGGAGTCTTCACGGTGTACTCGCGGTAGTAGCCGCGCTTGGCGCGGGGCAGCCGGGCCTCGCGGTTGCCGAACACCGCGCCGTCCTTCGCATAGGGGAACGGGCCGCCCTTCTCGATCAGCGCCAGCGTCCGCCGCGCCTCGTCGGGGAGCTCGGCCAAGGTGATGGTGCCGATGGAATCCTGGGGCGCCGGCCCGCGCTGGGACCACGCGGGAAGCGCCACGCCGAGGAGCGCCAGCCAGAACGAAGCGAGGAGGGCGCGCGCGATCATGAGGGCGCGGCCGGGCGTTTCGCGGCGAGTTTCGCCTCGAAACGGTCGAGGGCGATCACGTAACGTTCGTGGCGGCCCTCGCTGATGGTGTCGACCCCGTCGTGGGCCGAGACCGCGAAGGTGAGCTTGCGGCCCTCGACCGCCTCCAGCCGCGCGCGCACCTCGACGGTGAATCCCGGGGGCGTCGCGGCCGCATGGCTCAAGTCCACGTGGGTTCCGAGCGTCTGCTCGCGCGGCCAGTCGAGATGGGGCTTCACGACTTCAAGGCACGCCCACTCGCACAGCGCCACCAGGTAGCCGGTGGCGAATACCGCCGGCATCATCTGGAAATCGGGGGCCTCGGGATAGATGCGCGGCACGGTCTTCGATTCCGGCACGCGGTAGCGGAAGGTGCCCTCGAGGCCGGGGCGCAGCGTCTCCTTCATGGCACGCTCAATCCTTGGGTCGGTGGGGGCACTGCGGTTTCACGCAATCGGCGTAGATGTGGAGCTGGTGGTCGTGGATCGCGAAGCCGCGGTCGCGTGCGATCTTGGCCTGGCGCTTCTCGATCTCGCCGTCGATGAACTCCTCGACGCGCCCGCACTGCAGGCACACGAGGTGGTCGTGGTGGCCGCCCTCGTTCAGCTCGTAGACCGCCTTGCCGCCCTCGAAATGGTGGCGCACCAGCAAGCCCGCCTGCTCGAACTGCGTGAGGACGCGGTAAACGGTGGCCAGCCCGATGTCCGCATGCTCTCCGAGCAGCTTGCGGTAGACGTCTTCGGCGGTGAGGTGGCGCTCGTGGCTCTGCTGGAAGAGATCCAGGACCTTGAGCCGCGGGACCGTCACCTTGAGGCCGGTGCTCCTGAGTTCGCGGGGATCGCTCATGGCCCGGAAATCATACAGGGGAAGGAATGGCGCGGTTGATATAATCGGCCCTCCTCGACGCCCCGGCTCCCCATGCGCCTCATCGCTTTCCTCGCAGTGGCAGTCCTGCTCTCCGGCTGCAGCTTTCCCTATCGCATCGACGTCCAGCAGGGCAACTACGTGCCGGAGGACGTGGCCGCGAAGGTGCAGGTGGGCATGACCAAGCCGCAGGTGCGCGCACTCCTCGGCACGCCGCTGCTGAACGACATCTTCCACGGCAACCGCTGGGACTACTTCTTCAGCAGCGTGAAGGGCGGCAAGTCCGAGGACCGCACGCGTTTCTCGATCTTCTTCGAGAACGACAAGGTGGTGCGCGTGGAAGGCAAGGCGCGGCCGGCGTTGCCGGCCCCCGTGATTGCAGCACCCCCGGCCGCCGTCGCGCCCGCGACTCCGGCAACGCCCGCGACTCCAGCCGCACCCGCCACCCCGAAATGAGCGCGCTGCGCCTCGCGATCGCGGGCGCGGGCGGGCGCATGGGCCGCGCGCTCCTGGATGCCGCGCGCGCCTCCGAGGGCGTAGTGGTGGCCGCGGCGCTCGACACGGCGGCGGGCACGCTCGATGGCATCACCATCGGCACCGACGTGCCGCGAGCGCTCGAGGCGAGCCAGGTCCTGATCGACTTCACGCGCCCCGAAGGCACGCTCGCCCACGTCGAGGCGTGCCGGGCGGCGCGCCGCGCGATCGTTATCGGCACCACTGGGTTCGACGCAGCCCAGCTCGGGCGCATCCGCGCGGCGGCCGGCGAGATCGCGATCGTGATGGCGCCCAACATGAGCATCGGCGTGAACGTGGCGCTCAAGCTCGTGGAGCTGGCCGCTCGCACGCTGCCTCCCGAGTACGACATCGACGTGTTCGAGATGCACCACAAGCTGAAGGTGGATGCGCCCTCGGGCACCGCGCTCAAGCTGGGCGAGGTGGCGGCCCGCGGGCGCGGCACCACCCTCGAGAACGACGCCGTGTATGCCCGCCACGGCGAGACCGGCGCGCGGCGCGCCGGCAGCATCGGCTTCTCGGTGGCGCGCGGCGGCGACGTGGTCGGCGACCACACCGTCTACTTCGCCGGCCCCGGCGAGAGGATCGAGATCACCCACCGCTCCTCCAGCCGCGCCACCTACGCGCAGGGCGCCATCCGCGCCGCCAGGTTCGCCGTGGCGCAACCCCCGGGGATGTACGACATGCAGGACGTACTGGGTCTGCGGTAGGTTTACTGAAAGAACAATCCTGCGACCGCCGCCGCCATGCATGTCGCGATCGTCCCCGCCAGGATCGACTTCATCCCCAGCTGCACAATTTCCGAGCGGCGTTCCGGCACCATGCTGCCCATTCCGCCGATGAGGATGCCGAGGCTGCCGAAGTTGGCGAAGCCGCACATCGCGTAGGTCATCACGAGCTTGCCGCGCGGGGAGAGCTCGGCGTCGGTGAGCTTGGCCATGTCGAGGTAGGCGATGAACTCGTTCAGCACCGTCTTCGTTCCCAGCAGCGCCCCGGCAGTCCGGGACTCGGCCCAGTCCACGCCGGCGGCCCATGCGAGCGGCGCGAACAGCCAGCCGAAGAATCGCTGCAGCGTGATGGGCGCGCCGAAGAGGTCGGGCAGAAGGCCGAGGATCCCGTTGGCGAGGTGTACCAGTGCCACCAACACGAGCAGCAAGGCGACGATCTGGATCAGGAGCCCCACGCCCTCGATCGTGCCCCGCGTCACGGCGTCCATCGCGCTCGCGTCGGGGTTCGCCAGCGGCACGGCCTCCGAGTCGCTCCCGGGCCCCGGGACCATCAGTGCCGCCACGGTGATCGCCGCCGGGGTGGCGACGAAGGAAGCGATGAGGATGTGCCCGATCGCCTCCGGCACCACGGGGCGCAGCACCATTCCGTAGATCGCCATCATGGTGCCGGCGATGGTCGCCATGCCGCAGTTCATCACGATGAAGAGCTCGGAGCGCGTGAGCCCCGCGAGGTACGGCCGCACCACGAGCGGGGCCTCGACCATCCCCACGAAGACATTCGCCGCGGCCGACACGCCGACGGCGCCGTTGAGGCCGAGGGTCTTCTCGAGGATCCACGAGAAGCCGCGCACCACGATCGGGATCACGCGCCAGTAGAAGAGCAGGGCCGAGAGAGCGCTCACCACGAGCACGAGCGGCAGGGCGCGGAACGCGAGCACGAAGGACGCACCCGGGGCGCGCTCGTCGAAAGGCAGCGGCCCGCCGCCGAGGTAGCCGAAGACGAACTGCGACCCCGCCTGGGTGGCGCGCTCGAGCGCCATCAGCCCCTCGTTCAGCGCGAACACCGCCTCGCGCAACGGGGTCACGCCGAGGAGCAGCGCCGCGAGGACCAGCTGCAGCACGAGCCCGCCGCCGACGAGCCGCCAGTCGACGCCCTTCCGATCCTCGGAGAGGACCCAGGCGGTGAGGACGAGCAGCGCGAGGCCGGCCGCGGAGTGCAGTGCGAGGGCGAAATCCATGCCGAAACATACGGGAGTGGAGCCAGGACCGCCACCGATCTGCTATAATTTTCGACGTTCCAACCGGGATCGACACGCCACACCCTCCCGGTTTTTTTACGCCCTCGAGAAATCCTGTCTGGAGCAATTTCCGTGTCGCAGAAAACGCCCGCCGTCCTGGTTCTCGCCGACGGAAGCGTATTTCGCGGCTGCAGCATCGGGGTTTCGGACCTGGGAGGCGGCCGCGCGCAATCGGTGGGCGAGGTGGTCTTCAATACCGCCATGACCGGCTACCAGGAGATCCTCACCGATCCCTCCTACGCCGGCCAGATCGTCACCCTCACCTATCCGCACATCGGCAATACCGGCGCCAACGCCGAGGACGCCGAATCGTCGAAGGTCCATGCCGCGGGCCTCGTGATCCGGGACCTTCCCTTGGTCGCCTCCAACTGGCGCCGGGAAGAAGACCTCTCCGGTTACCTCGTCCGCAACGGAGTCGTTGCCATCGGCGACATCGACACCCGTCGCCTCACGCGCCTGCTGCGCGAGAAGGGCGCCCAGAACGGCTGCATCCAGGCCGGCGCCATCGACGAGGCCGAGGCACTCGCCGCCGCGAAGGCCGCGCCCTCGATGGCGGGGCAGGACCTGGCGAAGGTGGTCTCCGTGAAGGAAAGCTACGACTGGAACGGCAGCCTCTGGGCCCTCGGCACCGGTTACCGCGCCATGGGTGAGGGGCGCCACCACGTGGTCGCCTTCGACTACGGCGTGAAGCACACCATCCTGCGGCACCTGGCCGAGCGCGGCTGCAAGGTCACGGTGCTTCCCGCCACCGCCACCGCGGCGCAGGCGCTGGCGCTGAAGCCCGACGGCGTCTTCCTCTCCAACGGCCCTGGCGACCCGGAGCCCTGCGACTACGCGATCCAGGCGATCCGCGAGATCCTCGGCACCAGTACGCCGGTCTTCGGCATCTGCCTCGGCCACCAGCTGCTGGGCCTCGCCACGGGTGCGAAGACGATGAAGATGAAGTTCGGCCACCACGGCGCCAACCACCCGGTGCAGGAGCTGGGCTCCGGCAAGGTGTTCATCACCAGCCAGAACCACGGCTTCGCGGTGGACGAGAAGACGCTGCCGTCCAACGTGCGCCCCACCCACCGCTCGCTCTTCGACGGCTCGCTGCAGGGCATCGAGCTCACCGATCGCCCGGCCTATTCGTTCCAGGGCCATCCCAAGGCCTCGCCCGGCCCGCGCGAGATGGCGTACCTCTTCGACAAGTTCGTCGGGATGATGGAAAAGAGAAAAGCTTGAAACCACAGATGAACACAGGTGAGCACAGATGGATCGTGGCTGCTATCGACGCAGCCGTGAAGCATCCGCGTTCATCCGTGTTCATCTGTGGTTGCAACGGGGTAGGTTTCCATGCCTAAGCGAACCGACCTCAAGACCATCCTCATCATCGGCGCCGGCCCGATCGTCATCGGGCAGGGCTGCGAGTTCGATTATTCCGGCGCCCAGGCCTGCAAGGCCCTGCGCGACGAGGGCTACCGGGTGGTGCTGGTGAACTCCAACCCGGCCACGATCATGACCGACCCGGAAATGGCCGATGTCACCTACATCGAGCCCATCACCTGGCAGATGGTCGAGCGCATCATCGAGAAGGAGCGCCCCGAGGCGCTGCTGCCCACCATGGGCGGGCAGACCGCGTTGAATTGCGCGCTCGACCTCGCGCGCGAGGGGGTCCTCGACAAGTTCGGCGTCGAGATGATCGGCGCCAAGAAGGAGGCGATCGACAAGGCCGAGGACCGCGAGAAATTCAAGAACGCTATGACCGGCATCGGCCTCGAGAGCCCGAGGAGCGCCCTCGCCCACTCGCTCGAGGAAGCGCTGCAGGTGCAGGCGTCGGTGGGCTTCCCCACCATCATCCGGCCATCGTTCACGCTCGGCGGCACCGGTGGCGGCATCGCCTACAACATGGAAGAGTTCGTCGTCATCTGCGAGCGCGGCCTCGACGCCTCCCCCACCAAGGAGCTCCTGATCGAGGAGTCGGTGATCGGGTGGAAGGAATTCGAGATGGAGGTGGTGCGCGACCGCAAGGACAACTGCATCATCATCTGCTCGATCGAAAACCTCGACCCGATGGGCGTGCACACGGGCGACTCGATCACGGTGGCGCCGGCGCAGACCCTCACCGACAAGGAATACCAGATCATGCGCGACGCCTCGATCGCGTGCCTTCGCGAGATCGGGGTCGAGACCGGCGGCTCGAACGTGCAGTTCGGCATCAACCCGGCCGACGGGCGCATGGTGATCATCGAGATGAACCCGCGCGTGTCGCGATCCTCGGCGCTGGCCTCGAAGGCCACCGGCTTCCCGATCGCAAAGATCGCGGCCAAGCTTGCCGTGGGCTACACGCTGGATGAGCTGAAGAACGACATCACCGGGGGTGCCACACCCGCCTCCTTCGAGCCCACCATCGACTACGTGGTGACGAAGGTGCCGCGCTTCGCGTTCGAGAAATTCCCGCGCGCCGACGACCGCCTCACCACCCAGATGAAGAGCGTGGGCGAGGTGATGGCCATCGGGCGCAACTTCCAGGAGTCGCTGCAGAAGGCGCTGCGCGGGCTGGAGGTGGGAGTCGACGGCTTCAACCTGAAGAGCGTCGACTTCGAGAAGATCGAGGACGAGCTCGCCTACCCGCGCGCCGAGCGCCTTTGGTACGTCGCAGATGCCTTTGGCGTGGGGATGTCGCTCGAGGACATCCACCGCTTCACGAAGATCGACCCCTGGTTCCTGGTGCAGATCAAGGACCTGGTGGACACCGAGCTCGAAGTGGAGAAGAAGACGCTCGCCGATTTCGACCGCGACGCGTTGTACGCCCTCAAGCGCAAGGGCTTTTCCGACCGGCGCCTGGCCCACCTGTGGAAGACCACGGAGCACGAGGTGCGAAAGGTCCGCCACGCCTTCGGCATCCGCCCGGTGTTCAAGCGCGTGGATACCTGCGCCGCGGAGTTCGCCACCCGCACCGCCTACATGTATTCCTCCTACGACGAGGAGGACGAGGCCGATCCCACGGACCGCAAGAAGATCATGGTGCTGGGCGGGGGCCCCAACCGCATCGGCCAGGGCATCGAGTTCGACTACTGCTGCGTCCACGCCGCACTGGCACTCCGCGAGGACGGCTACGAGACCATCATGGTCAACTGCAACCCGGAGACGGTGTCGACCGACTACGACACTTCCGACCGGTTGTACTTCGAGCCCCTCACGCTGGAAGACGTGCTCGAGATCGTCGACCGCGAAAAGCCCGTGGGAGTGATCGTGCAGTTCGGCGGGCAGACCCCGCTCAAGCTCGCGCGCGACCTCGAGGCCGCGGGCGTGCCGATCATCGGCACCTCGCCCGACGCCATCGACGCCGCCGAGGACCGCGAGCGCTTCCAGCAGCTCCTGCACAAGCTGGGCCTGCTGCAGCCGCCCAACCGAACCGCGCGCACGCCCGAGGCGGCGCTGATCGCGGCGAAGGAGATCGGCTACCCGGTGGTGGTGCGCCCCTCCTACGTGCTGGGTGGGCGCGCGATGGAGATCGTCCACGCCGAGAGCGACCTGGTGCGCTACATGCGCGAGGCGGTGAAGGTCTCGAACGATTCCCCGGTGCTGATCGACCGCTTCCTGAACGACGCGGCGGAGGTCGACGTCGACGCCATCTGCGACGGCCGCGACGTCTTCATCGGCGGGATCATGGAGCACGTCGAGCAGGCGGGCGTGCACTCCGGAGACTCGGCGTGCTGCCTGCCACCCTTCAGCCTGTCCGAAGAGATGCAGGCGGAGTTGAAGCGCCAGACCGTCGCCATGGCCCACGGGCTGAACGTGGTGGGCCTCATGAACGTGCAGTTCGCGATCCAGCAGGACCGGGTCTACGTGCTGGAAGTCAATCCCCGCGCCTCGCGCACCGTGCCCTTCGTCTCGAAGGCCATCGGCATCCCGCTCGCCAAGGTGGCCGCGCGCTGCATGGTGGGGCAATCGCTGGCACGGCAGGGCATCACGAAGGAAGTGGTTCCGCCCTATTTCTGCGTGAAGGAGGCGGTGTTCCCCTTCATCAAGTTCCCCGGGGTGGACACGATCCTGGGCCCGGAGATGAAATCCACGGGCGAGGTGATGGGCGTGGGCGAGACTTTCGCCGAGGCGTTCGTGAAAAGCCAGCTGGCCGCGGGCGTGCGCCTGCCGAAATCGGGCAAGGCATTCCTCTCGGTACGCGATTCCGACAAGGAGCGCGCGATCGAGGTCGGACGCGCGCTGAAGGAGCTGGGCTTCGGCCTCGTCGCCACGCGCGGCACCGCGGCGGTCCTGGAGAAGGCGGGCCTCACCGTCCAGACCGTCAACAAGGTGATGGAAGGTCGTCCCCACATCGTCGACCTGCTGAAGAACCGCGAGATCACGCTCATCGTGAACACCGTGGAGGAGGACCGGCGCTCGATCCAGGATTCCTGGTCGATCCGCAACTCCGCGCTGCAAAACCGTATCACCTACTACACCACCATCGCCGGCGCCCGCGCCGCATGCCTCGGCATGCGACACTTGCAGGAGTTGCGCCCCTACGACATCCAGTCGCTCCACGCCCTCCTGCCAAAATGCCCAAAATCCCCGTGACCGTAGTAGGCGCCGAGCTGCTTCGCGCCGAGCTTCAACGCCTCAAGTCCACCGACCGCCCGGCGGTGATCATCGCCATCGCGGAGGCCCGCGCCCAGGGCGACATCAGCGAGAACGCCGAATACGAGGCGGCGCGCGAGCGCCAGGGCTTCATCGAGGGCCGGATCATCGAGCTCGAGGCGAAGCTCGCCAACGCGCAGATCATCGACCCGGCGCTGCTGGACGACGATGGCCGCGTGGTCTTCGGCACCACCGTCGAGCTCACCGACACCGAAAATGCCGAGGCGCTGGTCTACCAGATCGTCGGCGAAGACGAGGCCGACATCAAGCTGGGCAAGATCTCCTACTCGTCCCCGATCGCCAAGGCGATCATCGGGAAGTACTCCGGGGACGTCGCGGAGGTCCGGACGCCGGGCGGGGTGAAGGAGTTCGAGATCGTCGACGTCCACTATCGTCCGTAGTCGCGCCCTCGGTGTGCGTTGCCGGGAGGGTGCGGGTGCGGCTCGCCGAGGGGCCTTTCGGCCCCCCCACCGGGGTCCAAGGGTCCAGCGAGCCGCGGGATTTCTTCCGCCCGGCCGCGGGGCCACCCTCCTGCAGCACGCGCCGGTTCCTGCCGCCGGCGGGCTTCGCGTCCCGCTCGGGGTACCGGGTCCTTCCTCCCGAGGGATTCGCATCCCGCACCTGGGGCTTGCGCCCCGCGGCGGGTTTGCCGTCCCGGACCTCACGCTTGTCCTGGAGGGGAGCCGCCCGTGGCTTGCGCACTTCCTCCTTTTCCTTCGGATTCTCGCGGTAGAGGACGTAGATTTTTCCGATCTGCTGGACCCCGTGGGCTTCCAGGCGCTCGCAGATGGTCGCGAGCCACTCGTCGCGGGCCTTGCGGTCGTCGGTGGTGGCGCGCACCTTGATCAGCTCGTGGGCCTTGAGCGTGCGGTCGATCTCGGCCACGACCAGGTCGGTGAGGCCCTTGTCGCCGATGATGACGAGAGGGGAAAGCTTGTGGGCTTCGGCGCGCAGCTCGCTGCGGCGCTTGGGGGAGAGCGTTTTCATCGTCGCAGTATAAGGAAATCCCGGAGCGTCCCCGAATGAGCAAGTCGCACTCGAGCAAGCGGTGGCTCAAGCGCCACGTGAACGACCCCTACGTGCAGAAGTCGAAGCGCGAGGGGTATCGGAGCCGCTCGGCCTACAAGTTGACCGAGATCGACGATCGGGACAAGCTGTTCCGGCCCGGCAGCGTCGTCGTGGACCTGGGTGCCGCCCCGGGGGGCTGGAGCCAGGTGCTGGCCAAGCGCATGAACGGGCAGGGGAGGATCGTGGCGATCGACCTCCTCGAGATGGAGCCGGTTCCAGGCGTGACCTTCATCAAGGGCGATTTCGCGAGCCGCGCGGGGCTGGAAGCGGTCCAGGCCGCACTCGACGGGCGGCGTGCCGACCTCGTCCTCTCGGACATGGCCCCCAACATGACCGGCATCGCCATGACCGACCAGGCGCGCCAGATGGAATTGGCGGAGATCGCCCGGGATTTCGCGCTGTTGCACCTGAAACTGGATGGCGCCCTGCTGATCAAGATTTTCCAGGGGGCGGGGTATGATGAGTATCACCTCTCGCTGCGTCGCGCTTTCCACAAGGTGATGGTCCGGAAGCCCGATGCCTCCCGCGGCGAGAGCGCGGAGCTGTACCTGCTGGCGCGCGGCCTCAAGGAAACGCCAGCCGAGGCGAACGCAAAATGAAATCGGCGCACCCCCTTGGAAAACCGGGGCACCGCCCGAACTTTGTTACAGTAGCCCGTGTCCATCCCCATGATATCTCGCGCAATTTTCCGCGGAAGGATTAGCCTGTGAACAACACGATTCGCACCATCATGGTTTGGGTGGTCATCGGCATCATCCTCACGATGGTGTTCATGCAGGTCGGCAACCGCCAGTCGAGCGCCAACATCCTCGACTACTCGACCTTCATGGAAGAGGCCCGCCAGGGCCACATCGCCAAGGTGAAGATGGACAGTACCCGCACCCTGAAGGCGACTTCGCGCGACGGCAAGAACTACACCGTCTACACCCCCGGAATACAGGATCCCTGGATGGTCGGCGACCTGCTGAAGAACAACGTCACGGTCGAGGCCAAGCCGGAAGAGGAGCCCTCGCTCCTCATGAACATCTTCGTGTCGTGGTTCCCGATGCTGCTGCTGATCGGCGTCTGGATCTTCTTCATGCGCCAGATGCAGGGCGGCGGCCGTGGCGGCGCCTTCTCGTTCGGCAAGAGCCGCGCGCGCATGCTCGACGAGAACCAGAACCAGGTCACCTTCGCCGACGTGGCGGGCGTGGACGAGGCCAAGGAAGAGGTCGCCGAGCTGGTCGACTTCCTGCGCGACCCCTCCAAGTTCCAGAAGCTCGGCGGGCGCATCCCGCGCGGCGTTCTGATGGTCGGCTCGCCGGGCACCGGCAAGACCCTCCTGGCTCGCGCCATCGCGGGTGAGGCGAAAGTGCCGTTCTTCTCGATCTCGGGCTCCGACTTCGTCGAGATGTTCGTGGGCGTGGGTGCCGCTCGCGTGCGCGACATGTTCGAGCAGGCGAAGAAGAACGCCCCCTGCATCATATTCATCGACGAGATCGACGCGGTCGGCCGCCAGCGCGGCGCGGGCATGGGCGGCGGCAACGACGAGCGCGAGCAGACCTTGAACCAGCTGCTGGTGGAGATGGATGGCTTCGAGGGCACCTCGGGCGTCATCGTGATCGCCGCCACCAACCGTCCCGACGTGCTGGACCCGGCGCTGTTGCGCCCGGGCCGCTTCGACCGCCAGGTGGTCGTGCCGCTGCCCGACATCCGCGGCCGCGAGCAGATCCTGCTGGTCCACATGCGCAAAGTCCCCATCGCGCCGGACGTGGACGCCTCCATCATCGCGCGCGGCACCCCCGGCTTCTCGGGCGCCGACCTTGCGAACCTCGTGAACGAGGCGGCGCTCTTCGCCGCGCGCGGCACCAAGCGCCTGGTGGACATGGACGACTTCGAGCGCGCCAAGGACAAGGTCACCATGGGCGCGGAGCGCCGCTCGATGGTCATGCCCGAGGAGGAGCGCAAGAACACCGCATACCACGAGAGCGGCCACGCCATCGTGGCCCGCCTGCTGCCCAAGACCGACCCCGTGCACAAGGTCACCATCATCCCGCGCGGCCGCGCGCTGGGCGACACGATTCAGCTCCCGGTCGTGGAGCGCTACAGCTACGACCGCAATTACCTGCTCAACAACAACGCCGTGCTGTTCGGTGGCCGCATCGCCGAGGAGCTCTTCATGAACCAGATGACGACCGGCGCTTCCAACGACTTCAAGCGCGCCACCGAAATGGCCCGCCGCATGGTCACGGAGTGGGGCATGTCGGACATGGGTCCGATGGTTTATGGCGAGAACGAGGGCGAGGTGTTCCTCGGCCGCCAGGTCACCACGCACCAGAACATGTCGGAGGAGACCCTCAAGTCGGTGGACCGCGAGGTGCGCAACATCATCGACGGCCAGTACGCGCTGGCGCGCCGCCTGCTCGAGGAGAACCGCGACAAGGTCGAGGCCATGACCAAGGCGCTGCTCGAATTCGAGACCATCGACGCGCACCAGATCGAGGACATCATGCAGGGCCGGCCCCCGCGCCCGCCGAAGCCGGCGGCGCCCAAGCAGCCCGCGGGCGGCACCCCGCCCACCGACACCGGCGCCACGGTGGCGCCGAATCCGGCGCCCGCCGCGGAAGGCTGAGGCCGGTTGCATCCAGCAAGCAGTCGGGAAGGGGTGGCCACGGCCACCCCTTTTCCTTTGAGCCCCCCCGCATGAATCCCTTCTCCTCCAGCCGCCCGATCGTGATGGGCATCGTGAACGTCACCGCCGATTCCTTCGCGGACGGCGGGCGGTATCTCGACGCCTCCCGCGCCATCGAGCATGGGTTGAGGCTGCGCGACCAGGGCGCCTCGCTGGTCGACGTGGGTGCCGAGTCCACCCGCCCCGGCGCGGAGCCCGTGCCCCTCGCCGACGAGCTGGCGCGCGTGGTTCCGATCGTCGAGGCCCTTGCCCGCCAGGGCGTGGCGGTCTCCGTGGACACGATGAAGCCCGAGGTGATGCGCTCGGCCATCGGCGCCGGGTGCGCGGTGGTAAACGACGTGAACGGCTTCCAGGCCCCGGGCGCCATCGAGGCGGTGGCGGGAAGTCCCGTGGGGCTGGTGGTGATGCACATGCAGGGCACCCCTCGCACCATGCAGGAGGCGCCGCGGTACGGCGATGTGGTCGAGGAGGTGGGCGCGTTCCTGATGGGCCGCGCCCGGGCGCTGGAGGCGGCCGGGGTCGCCAAGTCGCGCATCGCCCTCGACCCCGGCTTCGGTTTCGGCAAGGACCTGGGCCACAACCGGCAGCTGTTTCGGGGCCTGCCCCGTCTGGTGGCGCTGGGATACCCGGTGCTGGTGGGCGTGTCTCGCAAGCGCATGATCGGCGAGTGGGCCGGCGGTCGCGAGTCGGGCGAACGCCTGCCCGGCAGCCTCGCGGCGGCCCTGGCGGCGGTAGAGTATGGGGCGCGCATCGTCCGGGTTCACGACGTGCGCGCGACGGTGGATGCGATCAACGTGTGGATGGAGTTGCGATGAGCAGAAAATTCTTCGGTACCGATGGCGTGCGCGGTCGCGTGGGCAAGGATCCCATCACCCCCGAGTTCGTGATGAAGCTCGGCTATTGCGCCGGCAAGGTCCTGTCCCGGGCCGACGTGGCCCCGCCCCACCGCGAGCGCCCCACGGTGCTGATCGGCAAGGACACCCGCATCTCCTGCTACATGCTGGAGTCGGCGCTCGAGTCCGGTTTCCTCGCGGCGGGCGTCGACACCTTCCTGGTGGGGCCGATGCCCACGCCGGCCGTGGCATTCCTCACCCGGGCGCTGCGGCTGTCTGCCGGCATCATGATCTCCGCCTCCCACAACGCCTTCGAGGACAACGGCATCAAGTTCTTCTCCGCCGAGGGGTTGAAGCTGCCGGACTCCGTGGAGAGCGAGATCGAGGCGCTGCTGGAGCATCCGATGACGCTGCCGGCCAGCTCCGCGGGCCTGGGCAAGGCCGAGCGGCTCGCCGACGCCGAAGGGCGCTACCTCGAGTTCTGCAAGGGCACGTTCCCCAAGAACCTGTCGCTGCGCGGCATGCGTCTGGTGGTCGATTGTGCCCATGGCGCGACCTACCGTATCGGCATCCGCGTCTTCCAGGAGCTGGGCGCCGAGGTCATAGCCATCGGCAGCCAGCCCAATGGCACCAACATCAACGAGGGGGTGGGCGCCACCGCCCCGGCCTCCATGGCCCGCGCGGTGCTGCAGCATCGCGCCGATTTCGGCATCGCCTTCGTTGGCGATGGCGACCGCCTCGCCATGGCCGACCGCGACGGGACGCTCTTCGACGGCGACCAGCTGCTCTTCGCCATGGTGAAGCACCGCCACGCCCAGGGTCGTCTCAAGGGCGGGGTCGTGGGTACGCTCATGACCAACTTCGCCCTCGAGAAGCGCCTGGGCGCGATGGGCATCCCCTTCCACCGCGCGAAGGTGGGTGACCGCTACGTGCTGGAGTGCCTGGTGGAGCGC
>JANMHV010000065.1:0-4311 GCA_031375445.1 Burkholderiales bacterium
CCCGCCGCGGGCGTCTCCAGCGGCTGGAGCACGGCTTCGAGGCGGCCGCCGCCCATGGCCAGCTGCTGCATGGTCTTGGTGACCTCGGTGCCGAGGCGCCGTGCGGCCTCGCGGCGCGACGCGGAAAGCTCGGTGCCGCGGGCACGGTAGGCCGTCTCGCCGGCAGCTTCCTGCTGGCGCAGGCTTTCCAGGCTCTCCTCGCCGCCCAGCTCGGCCAGGCGCCGCCGGCGCTCCTCCAGCGCCGCCGGCAGCTCGGCGGGATCGGCGCGATACTTGCGCCCGGCCTCGAACACGTCCCGCAAGCGCCCATCGAGCTGCGACAGGCGCTGGGGATCGACTTCGAGGCGTTGCAGGTAGCGACGCAGCTGCTGCGCCGCCTCGCGCGCGTGGACACCGGCCGTTTCCGCATCCCGGCGCGCTTCCTCCAGCGCGGGATCGAGCTCGGCCGCGGTGGCGAGCCGCGCCGCGGCGTGGGCGAGGCGTGCCGTCGCCGACTCGGGCGAGTCGTCGAGGGCTTCGGCGCATTCCGACACCGATTCGATCAGCTCCTGGGCATGTGCGAGCCTGCGGTGCTCCGCCTGCTCTTCCTGCCACTGGAGCGGATCGAAGGAGAGCCGTTCGAGGTCGCGGATTTCGTGGGAGAGGAGGTCGCGTTCCCGCGCCGAGGTGGCTTGGGCGTGCTCCCTTGCGATGCGCTGCTCCGCCACCCGGCGCCAGGCGCCGTGCAGGCGCGAGACGTCGCCCGCAAGGGGCTCGTGGCCGCCGAAGGCATCGAGGAGGGAGCGCTGCCGGTCGCGCTTGAGCAGCAGCTGGTGGTCGTGCTGCCCGTGGATGTCGACCAGCAGCTCACCCAACTCGCGCAACTGCGCCACGGTGGCAGGCCGGCCGTTCACGAACGCGCGGGAGCGGCCCCCGGCATCGACCGTACGGCGGATGAGACAGGCGCCCTCGCCTTCCTCGAGCTCCTGGGCCGCGAGCCACTCGCGCGCGGGGGCCAGCGACTCGACGTCGAAATCGGCGCTCACCTCGGCGCGCTGGGCCCCCGCACGGACCACCGCCGCATCGGCACGGCCCCCGAGCGCCAGCGCCAGCGCATCGACGAGGATCGACTTGCCGGCCCCGGTCTCGCCGGTGAGGGCGCTGAAGCCGCCGGCGAGCTCCAGGTCGAGCCGATCGACGATGACGAAATCGCGGATGGAGAGTGCGCGAAGCATCAGGAGGTGCGCCCAGTCCAGCGCAGCATCAGGCGGTGCGCTCGGTCCAGCGCAGCTTCTGCCGCAGCATGGAGAAGTAGCGGTAGCCCTTGGGGTGCAGCAGGGTGGCGGGCTTGGAGGAGGCCGCCACGCACACCACGTCGTCGGGCTCCAGCTCGTGGAACGCCTGGACGTCGAAGTTGGCGCGGGCGCCCTCCCCGCGCACCAGGGTGATCTCGACCTTGGAGGTGCTGCGTATCGCCACCGGCCGGTTGGACAGCGTGTGCGGCGAGATCGGCACCAGCGCGATGGCCGAGAGCGACGGATGCAGGATGGGGCCACCCGCCGACAGCGCATAAGCCGTAGTGCCGGTGGGGGTGGCGACGATGAGGCCATCGGCCCGGAGGGAGTAGATGAACTCGCCATCCACGGTGACCGCGAACTCGATCATGCTGCCCATGGCGCCGCGGTTCACCACCACGTCGTTCATCGCCAGCGCCGTGAGGAGCGTCTTGTCGCCGCGGCGCACCGAGCCGGAGAGGAGCATGCGCTGCTCCGGCAGGAATTCCCCATCGAGGATGGCGCCGATGTTGGGGCCCGCGCTCTCGGCGGGGATGTCGGTGAGGAAGCCCAGGCGGCCGAGGTTGATGCCCACCAGGGGCACGTTGTGCTCCGCCATGGCTCGCGCGCTGGCGATGAGGGTGCCATCCCCGCCCACGATGACGGCGAGGTCGCTGCGGGCGGCCAACGCCTGGATTTCCACCACGTCATCGGGCCGCGCGCGGGAGGCCGCGGCCGTGGCGGGGTCCATGAGAATGGACACTCCGCGCGCGCGCATCACGCCGGAAATCTCGTCGAGAATGTCGGGAAGGCTCGCCGCGTCGCTTTTGCCCACGACGGCGACCGTCTTGAATGCGGCAGCCATGAACGCAATTAGAGCATGATTGGTTCTAGAATAGCCTCCGTCATGCTGAACGAACGCGCGCAGTCCCTGCTGAAGATCCTGGTCGAGCGATACATCGCCGATGGCCAGCCGGTCGGCTCGCGCTCCCTCTCCCGGTTCTCGACGATGGATCTCTCCCCCGCCACCATCCGCAACGTGATGGCCGACCTGGAAGAGATGGGCTTCGTCGCGAGCCCCCACACCTCCGCCGGGCGCATCCCCACCCCCAAGGGCTATCGCTTCTTCGTCGACACGCTCCTCACGGTGCAGCCGATGGAGCAGTTGGAACGCCAGCAGCTGGAGGAGCAGATCAGCCCGGACGACCCGCACCGCGTGGTGGCCAACGCCTCGCAGATCCTCTCCGACCTCACCCACTTCGCGGGCGTGGTGGTTTCCCCCCGACGGCGGGGTGCGGCGCTTCGGCACGTGGAGTTCTTCGGCCTTTCGGAGAAGCGCGTGCTGCTGATCATCGTGGCCTCCGACGGCGACGTGCAGAACCGCGTGCTGGTGGTGGACCGGCCCTACAGCCCCTCGCAACTGGTGGAGGCTGCCAACTTCATCAACCAGCACTACGCCGGGGTGGAGTTCGACCAGCTGAGGAACCGCGTTCGCAACGAGTTGCTGGACCTGCACAACGACATCTCCACCCTGATGCAGGCGGCGATCGTCGCCGGCAGCGAGGGCAACCGCCAGCCGGTGGACGGCGTGGTGATCTCCGGCGGCAGGAACCTGCTTTCGGTAGACCACCTCTCGGCGGACATGGACCGCATGCGCCGGCTCTTCGACCTGTTCGAGAGCAAGACCCAGCTGCTGGAGCTGCTGGAGCAGAGCGAGCGCGCCGAGGGCGTGAAGATCTTCATCGGCGGCGATTCGCAGCTGGTGCCGCTGGACGAGTGCTCCATCGTGACCGCGCCCTACGAGGTGGACGGCCAGGTGGTGGGCACGGTGGGTGTCATCGGCCCGACGCGCATGGCCTACGAGCGGGTGATCCCGATCGTGGACGTGACCGCGCGGCTGGTATCCTCCGCGCTTTCCCAGCACTGAAACTACCCACCGATGGCTGAAGAGCGCGCGCCCGACACGGGCGTGCTGATGGTGAACCTTGGCACGCCCGATGCGCCCACCCCGGGCGCGGTGCGTCGCTACCTGCGGCAATTCCTTTCCGACCGGCGGGTGGTGGAGCTGCCGCGCCTGGCGTGGCTGCCGATCCTGTACCTCTTCATCCTGCCCTTCCGGCCCGCGAAGACCGCGAAGAAGTACGCCAAGGTGTGGTTGAAGGATGGCTCGCCGCTGCGCGTGTACCACCTGCGGCAGGCGCAGCTGCTGCGCGGCTACCTGGGGCAGAAGATGAAGCGCCTGGTGCCGGTGGCCGCCGCCATGCGCTACGGCAAGCCCTCGGTGGCCGAGGGCCTGGCGGAGCTGCGCGACAAGGGGGTGAAGCGGCTGCTGGTGATTCCCATGTACCCGCAGTACGCCGCGAGCACCACCGAGAGCGTGCGCGACGCCCTGGAGGCCGGGCTGCGCAAATGGAAACCGCCGCCCGAGGTGGATTTCGTCCACGACTTCCATGACCACCCCGCCTTCGCCAAGGCGGTGGCGAAGAACGTGGGCGAGTACTGGATGAAGCACGGGCGACCCGACAAGCTGCTGATGAGCTTCCATGGCCTGCCCCAGCGCGCCATCGACGACGGCGACCCCTACCAGGCGCAGTGCCTCGCCTCGGCGAAGATGATCGCGACCGAGCTGGGCTGGGACGACGCGCGCACGGTGGTGAGCTTCCAGTCCCGCTTCGGCGCGGCGAAGTGGATCGGCCCCGCGACCGACGAGACCCTCGCCCGGCTGGGCAAGGAAGGCGTGGGGCGGGTGGACGTGATCTGCCCCGGTTTCGCGGCCGACTGCCTCGAGACGCTGGAGGAGATCGCGATCGAGGGGCAGGAGACATTCCGGGATGCGGGCGGCAAGGATTTCCATTACATCCCTACCACGAACGACACCCCGGCCTGGATGACCGCTTTGTCCATCCTGGCCATCGAAAAGATCGAAAGGCGCCGAGAATGATCACGTTGCTGCTTCGCTGGATCGTCAACGCGGCCGCCCTGCTGCTGGTGGCCTACTTCTACCCCGGCGTGCACGTGGACGATTTTCTCTCCGCCCTCATCGCGGCCCTGGTGCTGG
>JANMHV010000068.1:0-2811 GCA_031375445.1 Burkholderiales bacterium
AGCGACGCCGAGCCGCTGCGCGCCGGGTGGAAGTTGTCGGAGACGATCACGTCGTAGCGGGTCGGCGTCGCGCGGACGAAGCGGCGCGCATCGCCGGCGATCACCCGCGGCGAGCGCGCGAAATCAGCGGTGAAGACGCGCGAAGCCTCGATGACCTCCGGAAGCAGCTCCACGGCATCCACGGCGAGCGCCGGGTCCTGCGCGGCCGAGTAGGCGGTGAGCCCCGTGCCGAGCCCCAGGAACAGGGCCCGCGTCGGCGCCGGATGCAGGAGGATCGGCAGCAGGCCCTGGCGCGCATCGGCGAGCAGCGTGGCACTGCTGCCTTCCTGTTGCCGATTGTTGATGTGCAGGCGCGCTACACCCGTGGCGTCTTCCACCACCGAGACGGTCGCGAGCGGGCCCTCGAGCGTGCGCAGCACGCGACCGCCTTCGGGCAGGTCCACCAGGGCGAGTGACGGCCCGAGCGCTCCGGCGGCGGCGACGGACGCGGCGGCGATCCACGCTCGTGGCGAGCGCCACGCGGCCCGGGTGAGCAGCAGGAGGTAGCCGGCCGCCACGGCCGTGATCGCCCAGCGGGCACCGGCGCCGCCCATGACGAGGAGGCCGAAGGCGAGGGGCGCGGCGGCGGCCCCGGGGGTGTTGAGCGCGAGGGCGCGGCCCAGGTCGACGCCCGCGCCACGCGCGGCCGTCGCGAGGTGGCTGAAAAGGGCTCCCATGAGCATCGTGGGCACCGCGAAAGCGGCGGCGGACAGCAGCGCCTCCCCCGTGAGCGCCCAGCCGATGGAAGGGCCGCTTGCGCGGAGCAGCGCCGCCTTGGCGTGCGGCGCGAAGGCGAGCGCGGCGATGCCGAGGAGGCAGGCGACGGCGAGTGCCGCCAGGAGCCGGTCGCGCATGACGTCGGCGGCCACGCGCGCTCCCCACCGGTGGTACGCAGCGGCGCCCAGCGCCGTGCCCACCAGGTAGATCGCGAGCAGGATCGCATAGGTATAGACCGTGTTCTCGGCGACCTGGCTCATCACGCGCACCACGATCACTTCGTAGCCGATGCCGAGGAACCCGGTGGCCGCGAGGGCGGCGCCCGTTCGTCGCGGCACCCCATGGGCGGCTCGCGGCCGCATCGTGGGCGCCGCCGGCAGGCCCAGCGATCCCAGCGCGCACAGGAGGCACGCGGCGGCGCATGCGCAGGCGGTCGCGGCGAGGCCGAACCGCGGCACGAGCCAGAAGGTCGCGGCGAGCACTCCGATCACGGCGCCGAGGGTGTTGCCGGCGTAGAGGAAGGCGATGGGCGAGCCCCGGGAGCGGAAGTTCGCGAGCACGCGCTCCATCGCGGGCAGCGTGCCGCCCATCGCTGCGGTGGCGGGAAGCAGCATCATGAAGGTGCCGAGGAACGCGATCGACCAGTGCCACGACGGGCCGGGCTCGGCGCCGATCCTCTGCGCGAGCCACGATCCGGCCCAGGGCATCGCCATCACCAGGACCAGCGCCCACGCGCCGACCGCAGCCTCGCACGCTCCATACCAGAGCGCCGGCCGCGCGCTGCGCTCGATGCGGGCGCCGAGAGTGGCAGCGCCCAGCGAGAGGCCGCCGAAGAATGCCGCAACCACCGCGAGCACCGCCGCGGACTCGTGCCCGAGCCAGAGCGCGCTCTGCTGCGTCCAGACGACCTGGCAGCCGAGGGCGGCAAAGCCGGACGCCACCATCAACAGGAGCGGCAATCCGCGCGAGGTCACCGCGCCTTGCGCGGCCGTGGCGACCACGTGCGCCATTTCAGCCGGAGAAGGAAACGCGATAGCCCCAGGACTCGAGCGCCGCCGGGATCGCGTTGAAGGCCATGGTGACGCGCCGCGCGCCCGGGTTGGGCGGCACGGCGTGCATGAGGTAGCTGGGGAAGAGGACCACGTCGCCCGGAGCCGGCTGCGGGCTCACCCACTTGTCGGCATTGAACGCCCCGGTGGCCACACCCTTGTGGTCGTTGCGGAACGCGAAATCGGTGCCGCCAGGGGACTTCATGAAGACGGTGCGCGCCGCCGGATGGGTTTCGGTGAGGTAGACCACGCCCGAGATGAAGCTGTTGGCGTGGTTGTGCATCGCCTGCTGCCCCCCCGTGTCGAGCACGTTGACCCACATTTCCTTCAGCGACCAGCCGAGGCGCTCGCCGAACAACAGCGTGCCGAAGTCCTCCGTCAGCGGCGCGAGGGCCTGTGCCACCTCGACGAGGAGCGGGCTGTCGCCGGGCTTGAGCATGGCGGTGTGCGAGAGGGCGGGGGAGCTGTTGTTGTCCTGCACCGCGAGAGAGCCGAAGTGCGCGACGAGGCCCGCGACCAGCCCCCGGTCGAGGGCCCCGGGCACGCGCATGAAGGGAGTGGGGAAGAGCGGGATGACGTCCTGCATGGAGCGCGGAGTGTGGCGCGACGATGCGACAGATTCGTGACGGCCGGCGTGGAGCCGGGGGCGCTGAGCGCGGATCGCGCGGCGTTGTCACGGTTCCTTCATCGATCTGTCACGCGCCGCCCCTAAGTTGCCGGCTGGGCGATCGCCCAGCCCCGACAAAGAGTCTCCGTCCCCCCTTCAAGGAGCGTTCCATGAAGTCCGCATCCAGTCCCAGCCGCATCGCCGTGGCTGTCGCCGCCGCGTTCGGCGCCACCGCCATCGCCACCGCGCCGTTCATCGCCACCGCCGCCAAGACCTCCGGCAATTACGTCGCCGGCGATTTCCACAACCACACGACCTGCTCCGACGGTACGACGTCGATGCAGAAGCTGGTGAAGAAGTCGACGCAAGTTGGCGCAGGCACCTGGGGCCTCGACTGGT
>JANMHV010000073.1:0-3220 GCA_031375445.1 Burkholderiales bacterium
CATCGCACGAGTCTCGACGCCCTTTTTCATTCGAACGAGCCAGATGCATACCAGGGAGCCCCGCACATGGAGCAGTCGAAGAAACCCCGTCGCCAATTCATCACCGGCGCCGCGGCGCTGGTCGCGGGCATGAGCCCGGCGCTGCGCAGCACCGTCTGGGCCGCCGGCTCCGACGCACCGGAAAAGCAGGAGGTGAAGATCGGCTTCATCCCGCTCACGGACTGCGCCTCGGTGGTGATGGCTTCGGTGAAAGGCTTCGACAAGAAGCACGGCGTCACCATCACCCCTTCCAAGGAAGCCAGCTGGGCCGCCGTGCGCGACAAGCTCGTGAATGGCGAGCTCGACGCCTCCCACGTGCTCTACGGCTTGATCTACGGCGTGCAGATGGGCATCGGCGGCCCGAAGAAGGACATGGCGGTCCTGATGAGCCTGAACCACAACGGCCAGGCGATCACGCTCTCGCAGCAGCTGCGGGAGAGAGGCGCCACCGACGGCGAGAAACTCGCGGCCCTGATCGCGAAGGAAAAGCGCGAGTACACCTTCGCGCAGACCTTCCCCACGGGCACCCACGCGATGTGGCTCTACTACTGGCTCGCGGCGCACGGCATCAACCCGATGAAGGACGTGAAGACCATCACGGTGCCCCCGCCCCAGATGGTGGCGAACATGCGCATCGGCAACATGGACGGCTTCTGCGTGGGCGAGCCGTGGGGCGCGCGCGCGATCGCCGACAAGATCGGCTTCACGGCCACCACGACACAGGGCCTGTGGAAGGACCACCCGGAAAAGGTGCTCGGCACGACGGCCGAATTCATCCAGAAGAACCCCAACACCGCCCGCGCCATGACCGCGGCGATCCTCGAGGCGGGCAAGTGGATCGACGCCTCTCCCGCCAATCGCAAGGAGACGGCGGAAGTGATCGCGCAGAAGTCCTACGTGAACACCGACGCCGACGTGATCCTCGGGCGCTTCCTGGGCCAGTACGAGGACGGCCTCGGGAAGAAGTGGACCGACGCCGACTACATGAAATTCCACGGCGACGGCGCGGTGAACTTCCCCTACCTCTCCGACGGCATGTGGTTCATGACGCAGCACCGCCGCTGGGGCCTGCTCAAGGAAGATCCGGACTACCTCGCGGTGGCGAAGAAGGTGAACCAGATCGAGATCTACAAGCAGGCCGCGGCCGCGGCGAAAACCAACGTCTCGAAGGACGTGATGCGCACCTCGAAGCTGATGGACGGAGTGGTGTGGGACGGCAAGGACCCTGTGAGGTACGCGGGCGGCTTCAAAGTGAAGGTGGCATAGGTGAGTGCGCTGCCAAGGCGGGTCGTGGTGGCGCACCCGTCGGCACTGCGGGTGAAGGCAGTGCAGGTGCAACCCTCTCCCCGGCCCTCTCCCAAGGGAGAGGGAGAAAAACCGCGCATGCCGCCGCCGGCGTGGGTCACGCAAGTGCTCGCCATGGCCTGCGGCATCGCGCTCTTCATCGTGATGTGGGCGTTCGTCGCAAAGTTCGGTCGCATCCCGGGGCCGGCGGCGGTGGTCAAGGAAGCCTTGGTGATCTTCTCCGACCCGTTCTACCGCAAGGGGCCGAACGACCAGGGGATCGGCTGGAACGTGCTCAACTCGCTCGGGCGCGTGGGCATCGGCTTCGGCCTGGCGGCGCTGGTCGGCATCCCCCTGGGCTTCCTGATCGGGCGCTTCCGCTTCCTCTCCGACATGGCGGCCCCGATCATCGCGCTGTTGAAGCCCGTGAGCCCGCTCGCCTGGCTGCCCATCGGGCTGCTGGTGTTCAAGGCGGCCAACCCCGCCTCGATCTACGTGATCTTCATCTGCTCGCTGTGGCCGATGGTCGTGAATACGGCCGCGGGCGTGCGCCAGATTCCCCAGGACTACCTCAACGTGGCCCGGGTGCTGAACCTCTCCGAGTGGAAGGTGTTCACCCGCATCCTGCTGCCCGCGGTGCTGCCCTACATGCTCACCGGCGTGCGCCTGTCCATCGGCGTCGCCTGGCTCGTGATCGTCGCCGCCGAGATGCTCACGGGCGGCGTCGGCATCGGCTTCTGGGTGTGGGACGAATGGAACAATCTCAAGGTGGACCACATCATCATCGCGATCTTCGTGATCGGCATGGTCGGGCTGATGCTCGAGCAGGCCCTCATCTTCATCGCCCGGCGCGTCAGCCACGGCGTCACCGCGTAGGAGCCCCCATGGAAAAATTCCTCGACATCGAAGGCGTCGGCATGGTGTTCGAGAAGCGCGGCGTGCGCTTCGAGGCGCTGCGCGAAATCCACCTCACCGTGTCCCGCGGCGAGTTCGTGAGCCTGATCGGCCACTCGGGCTGCGGCAAATCCACGCTGCTCAGCCTCGTGGCGGGGCTGCTGCGCCCCACCTCCGGCCACCTGCTGCTCGCCAACAAGGAGATCGGCGGCCCCGGGCCGGACCGGGGTGTCGTGTTCCAGAACCACTCGCTGCTGCCGTGGCTCACCTGCGCGGGCAACGTGTACCTGGCGGTGGAGCGCGTCTTCGGCGACCGCGAGACCCGCGCCCAGCTGAAGGAGCGCACCCGCACGGCCCTGGCGATGGTGGGCTTGGCCCAGGCCGAGAACAAGCACCCCGACGAGATCTCCGGGGGCATGAAGCAGCGGGTGGGCATCGCGCGGGCGCTCGCGATGGAGCCCAAGGTGCTGCTCCTCGACGAGCCCTTCGGCGCGCTCGACGCCCTCACCCGCGCGCGCCTCCAGGACGAGCTGATGGTGATCGTCCGCAAGACCGAGTCCACCGTCGTGATGGTGACCCACGACGTCGACGAGGCGGTGCTGCTCTCCGACCGCATCGTGATGATGACCAACGGCCCGGCGGCGACCCTCGGCGAGATCCTGCACGTGGACCTCGAGCGCCCCAGGAAACGCCTCGACCTCGCCGCCGATCCCCGCTACGTGGACTACCGGCGCGAGGTGCTGGCGTTCCTGTACGACCGCCAGGCCCACGTCGAGAAGGAAGCGGCGTAATGGGCGAAATGCACCCTCTCCCCAGCCCTCCCCCAAGGGGGAGGGAGCACACTCACCCTCTCCCCTGGGAGAGGGCCGGGGAGAGGGTCAAGTCCCGCCTCGTCGTCATCGGCAACGGCATGGCCGGCGTGCGCGCCATCGAGGAGCTCCTCAAGCTCGCCCCCGACCGCTACGAGATCACAGTGTTCGGCGCCGAGCCGCATCCCAACTAC
>JANMHV010000097.1:0-5134 GCA_031375445.1 Burkholderiales bacterium
AATCCCAGCCGGTCGCGACCAACAAGACCGCCGAGGGCCGCCAGAAGAACCGCCGCGTGGACATCGAGTTCAAGGGCGTGCGCAAGTAAGCTGGAACCAGGCTCCGCAGAAAACCCCGCTTCGGCGGGGTTTTTTGTTTTAAGGCGAACGGCACCACAAAGGACACGAAGGTCCACAAAGGTCCACAAAGGCCAGCCAAGGGTTCAACGCAGGGCGATCTTCAGCGTGCACGATGAACGGCCGAGTTACGTTGAATCCTTCTTTTGCTTTCCTTCGTGGACCTTTGTGGACCTTCGTGTCCTTTGTGGTGCCGTTCCCCTCCCAAAATCCGCGACAATGTCAGCCACATGCAGAAAGTAGACACCCTCATCCACGCGGCCCACGTGCTGCCGGTAAGCCCCCGCGCTTCTCTCGCGGCCCATGCGGTGGCCATCCACGCCGGAAAAATCGTCGCCCTCCTGCCCTCCGCAGAGGCGACCGCCCGTTTCGAGGCCCGTGACACCGTGCGGCTCGACCGACACGTGCTGATGCCCGGACTCGTGAACCTCCACTGCCATGCGGCGATGTCACTCATGCGCGGCCTGGCCGACGACACCCCGCTAATGACCTGGCTGCAGCAGCACATCTGGCCCGCCGAGGGAAAGCACGTGGACGACGAGTTCGTGCACGACGGCAGCCTCGTCGCCATGGCGGAGATGCTGCGCGGCGGGATCACGTGCGTGAACGACATGTATTTCTTCCCCGAGGCCACGGCCCGCGCGGCGCTGCGCGCCGGGATGCGCGCGAGCCTCGGCATCCTCGCCATCGATTTCCCCAGCGCCTACGCGCCGGACGCCAACGGCTACATCCAGAAGGGCCTCGCCACGCGCGACGCCTACGAGGGAGAAGCCTTGCTCGCCTTCACCCTCGCCCCCCACGCGCCCTACACCGTCGGCGACGATACGATGAAGCGCATCGCCAAGCTGGCCGAGGTTCTCGACGTGCCGATCCACATCCACGTGCACGAGACCGCCGACGAAGTGAAGCAGGGCAGCACCCAGCACGGCGTGCGCCCCTTCGAGCGGCTGCGCCGGCTGGGCATCGTGGGCCCCCGGCTCATCGCAGTGCACGGCGTGCATTTCGACGACATCGAGCTCGACATCCTCGCGCGCGAGGGCAGCCACGTGGCCCACTGCCCCTCCTCCAACCTGAAGCTCGCGAGCGGGATCGCGCCGGTGGCGAAGATGCGCAGCCGCGGCATCAACGTGGGCCTGGGCACCGATGGTGCCGCGAGCAACAACCGGCTCGACCTCCTCACGGAGGCGCGCACCGCGGCCCTCCTGGCGAAGGCGACGAGCGGCGACGCGAGCGTCCTCGGCGCCCACGAGGCGATCGAGATGGCGACGCTCGGCGGCGCGCGCGCGCTCGGGCGCGATGGCGATATCGGCTCCATCGAACCCGGCAAGTGGGCCGATCTCGCCGCCATCGAGCTTTCCTCGCTCGAAACGCTTCCCTGCTACGACCCCGCCTCCCACGTGGTGTACAGCGCCGGGCGCGAGCATGTTTCCCACGTCTGGGTGGCGGGGGAGGCGAGGCTCGAGGAGCGGCGCCTCACCCGGCTGGACGAGGCGGACCTGAAGGAAAAGGCACTCTGGTGGCAAAAAAGGATCCAAGCGGCATGAGCGCGACTACGGCACCCTCTCCCCGGCCCTCTCCCAAGGGAGTGGGAGACGATCACGGGCCCTCTCCCAAGGCAGAGGGAGACGATCACCGACCCTCTCCCGAAGGATCGCGAGGAAACGTCGATCCCGCCGAGCTCGCGAAATTCAGCGCGCTCGCGCATCGCTGGTGGGACCCCACCAGCGAATTCCGGCCGCTGCACGAGATCAACCCGCTGCGCCTCGAGCACATCGACCGGCTGGCCGGTGGCCTCGCCGGCAAGCGCGTCGTGGACGTGGGCTGCGGCGGGGGCATCCTCGCCGAGGCGATGGCCGCCAAGGGCGCCCGCGTCACCGGCATCGACCTCGCCGACAAGCCGTTGAAGGTCGCGACATTGCACGGCATCGAGGTGGGAAGCCACGTCGAGTACCGCCTGGTCTCCGCCGAGGATCTCGCCGCCGAAGCCCCGGGCGCCTACGACGTGGTCACCTGCATGGAGATGCTGGAGCACGTGCCGGATCCCGCCAGCATCGTGGCCGCCTGCGCGCGCCTCGCCCGCCCCGGCGGCCACGTCTTCTTCTCCACCATCAACCGCAACCCCAAGTCGTTCCTGCTCGCGATCCTGGGAGCCGAGTACGTGCTGAACCTGCTGCCGAAGGGCACCCACGAATACGCGCGCTTCATCCGGCCCTCGGAACTCGCTGCCCACTGCCGCGCCGCGGGCCTCGAGGTAAACGACGTGACCGGCATGACCTACAATCCCCTGTCGAAGGTGTACTCGCTGGGACGGGACGTGGACGTGAATTACCTGATGGCGGCGGCGCGATGATCGAGGCGGTCCTGTTCGACCTGGACGGCACCCTGGCGGACACCGCGCCGGACATGGCGCGCACCGTGAACGAGATGCGCATACGCAGGAGCCTCGCCCCAGTGGCGCTGGAAAAGGTGCGCCCGCACGTCTCCAAGGGGGCCCGGGGCATGCTGCTGGGAGCCTTCGAGATCACGACCGAGCATCCCGATTTCGCCGCGATGCGCGAGGAATTCCTCACGCTCTACGCGGACAACCTCGACGTGGACACCGTGCTCTTCCCCGAGATGGCGGAGCTGCTCACGGGCCTCGAGGCCGAGGGCCGCCCGTGGGGGGTCGTCACCAACAAGTTCGAGCGCTTCGCGTTCCCGGTCCTGCGGGGGCTGGGGCTCGAGGCGCGCGCCCGGGTGATCGTGGGCGGCGACACCTGCGCTCGCTCCAAGCCCCATCCGGACCCGCTGCTCCACGCCGCGGCACAGCTCGGCATCGCGCCCACGCGCACGCTCTACATCGGCGACGACGAGCGCGACATCCAGGCCGCGCGCGCCGCGGGCATGCCTTCACTGGTGGCGGGTTATGGCTACCTGGGCGACGGGCCGCCGGCGATCCTGTGGGGCGCGGACGCGATCGTGAGCTCCCCGGCCGGGATCGCGCACTGGATCCGCGAGCGCGATCCGCAAACGCGCAGGGTGGCCTCGTGAACCGCGACCGCCGCCGCCTGCTGCAGGCCCTGGCCGCCGCACCGCTCGCCGCGACACTTCCCGCCTGGGCCGCGCCCGAGCGCCCGCGCCTGCTGGTGATGGTGTACCTCTACGGCGGCAACGACGGCTTCAACACCTGGGTGCCGTACACCGATCCGCTCTACTACAAGGTCCGCCCCACCATCGCCGTTCCACGCGATGGCGTCCTCAAGCTCACCGACCAGCACGGCCTCCACCCCTCGATGGCGCCGTTGATGCCGGTATGGGAAGCGCGCGAGCTGGCGCTGGTGCAGGGCATCGGCTATCCCGCGAGCACGGAGCAGCATTACCGCGACATCGAGGCGGCCTTCACCGCGTCCGACGCCACCTTCCAGCGCGAGGGCTGGGTCTCGCGCGCGCTGGCGCGCCACCGCCGCCCGGAGGCGCTGGCCGATGCCATCGCCTTCGACGTGCTCGACATCCGCGACGCCGATCCCATGGGCCCGTTCCGTGGCGACAAGCTGGGGGTCGTGAACGTGCATTTCGCCTCCGACCTGCTGGTGGGCCGCGAGCTCAAGCGCTGCACCTTCGAGGCCAACACGCTGGGCAAGGCGAGTGTCGCCCGGGCGGCGCAACTGCCGGCGCCCGCGCTGCGCACCGAATTCCCGACCGACCCCTTCGGCAATGCGATGCGGGCCGCGGTGGAGCTGGCGGCCTTCGATCGTGCCATCCCGGTGCTCCACGTCGCCTTGAATGGCGTGGACGGCGACAAGCACCATTCGGTGGACTGCCACTGGAAGCAGGTGGACCACCACGGCGACGCGCTATCGCGCCTGGCCACCGGACTCGCTTCGCTGCGCTCGGGGTTGAAGGAGATCGGGCGTTGGGACGAGACGCTGGTCGTGACCTACGACGAATTCGGCCGCTCGCCGATGGAAAACGTCGACCGCGGCACCCACCACGGCCACGCCAACACGCACTTCGTGATGGGTGGGCGGGTGAAGGGCGGCCTGCTGGGCCAGGCGCCCCGCGTGGAGCGCATGCACCACATCGGCGGCCCACCCCCGGTGATCGACACGCGGCGGCTGTGGAGCACCGTGGTCGAGCGCTGGTGGGGGCTGGATAGCGGCGGCGTCTTCGACCGCCGCCATGCCACCCTCGACCTGCTGCGGTCCTGAAGGCTACTTCTTCCGGCCGACCACCAGTAGCGCCACGCCGGCGAGGATCGAGCCGATGCCGACCCACTGCGGCACGTTCACCTGCTCCTTCTCCTTCACCGAGAGGCTCAACGGGCCGATCTTGGCCTCGTGCGTTTCCTTCGTATAGCTGAAACCGCCATAGGCCAGCGCCACCGCGCCGACCAGGATGAGGATGATGCCTACGACCTTCATGGGACCCATGGGCTGCTCCTTCGGTGAACCTTGAAACGGGTTGCGGGCGGCCCAACGTGAACCTTTGAAGTGCACGAGGGCCGTATAATCTGCATCGCAGTATCCCATTTCAAGGGGGCGACCCGGTTTCGACGTGGGTTCGGACACAGCGCAGGGCATGCCGAGGGACGGAAAACCTCGTAAATCCAGCCGTAACGCAATCTAGTTGCGAACGACGACAACTACGCTCTGGCCGCCTAATACCGGCTGGACTCTGCTCCGGGGGTGCTCATGCCCCCGGGTGGTGATGTAAAGCTTCAAGCCACGGCAGAGTCATATTCATGAGATCGCGTCGGCTGGGGCCACTTCAGCCGGCGCTAAAACCAAGGTGGCTCAGCATCGCCCAGTTCGCCGGTCTACGGGGCGGTGGTTAAACCAAATGGCCTGGCTACGCATGTAGATCTGTCTGGGAAAGGCTCGCGGACGGGGGTTCGATTCCCCCCGCCTCCACCAACAAACACACCGGCCACCTTTGGGTGGCCGTTGTTTTTGTGGGTGGTGCGTGGGAGTTGATCCCCCGCGGGCACGAAGTGCCCGCGGGGGGCGAGGCCGGGGTTTCGCGGCTCAAACTGCTTTGA
>JANMHV010000121.1:0-2375 GCA_031375445.1 Burkholderiales bacterium
GGGTTCGCGGGCGCCGGCACCATGATCGGCGCCAACCGGGACGAGCTGGACTTCCTCTACCGCGCCGACCGGTCGGCCACGGGCTTCCGGGGCACGCTCACCGTGGTGGGCGGCACCGGTCGCTGGCAGGGAGCCTCGGGATCGGCCCTCCTGGTGGGAGTCGACGATGGCGCCGGCGTCTTCTCGTTCACGATCAACGGGACGCTCGTTTCCCTCGACTGAGCGCCGCACTCGCCGCACGCGCACCAGCGCGGCGGCGGGCCCCTCCGGCGCCTTACTCCAGGCTGCCGCCGCGATTCGAGGCTCCGCGGGACCCTTCCGGGGTCGTGGATGACGTCATCGCTTCGCGCTCGGCGTCGTCGCCCGCCGCCTTGCCGATCGCTTCGCGCAGCGGCTCGATCTCGGGCAGGCGAGTGAGGCGCCGCACGCGCACCGGTTCAGCCGGCGGGCGCAGCGAGATCGGCGGTGCGGAGCGCTTGCGTGCGAACCACCTCACCAGCCACCTCCCAGCGCTCGCACCAGCCCCACCGTCGCCTGGTGCTGCGCGCTCTTCACCTGCAGTTGCGCCCTGCGGTTGCGCAGTTCGCTCCTCTGCGCGTCCAGCAGCTCAAGCTGGCTCACGTAGCCGTTGCGATAACGAGTCTCCGAAAGCGAGGTGGTGCGCCGCGCGGAATCAACGGCACTCGCCTGCGCTTCTGCCTGAAGGGAGAGCAGCCGCAGCGCCGAGAGCTGGTCTTCCACGTCGCGGAACGCCACCAGCACCTGGTCGCGGTACTGGGCGAGCGAGGCCTCGAGCTCGGCGCCGGAGCGCTCGACCTCCGCCTGGCGCCGCCCGCCATCGAACACCGGCAGCGAGAGCAAGGCGCCCACGCCCCAGGCGCGCGACGACCACTTGAAGACGTCGCCCAGGTCGGCCGAGGCGAAGCCGCCGTCGGCGGTCAGCGAAAAGCTCGGGAACCACGCGGCCTTGGCCACGCCCACCCGCGCCTGGGCGGCGCGCATCGAGCGCTCGGCCGCGGCGACATCGGGTCGGCGCTCGAGAACGACGCTCGGCACGCCGGCGGGAATCACCGGCAACCGCGTGTCCCAATCGCGCTCGCCCACCTGGAAGCTCGACGCGGTTCTCGCCCACCAGCACGGCGAGCGCATGCTCGACCTCGGCGCGCCGCCGGTCGAGGGCGATGGCCTCGGCCTCGGTCGCGGCGACTTCGGTCTTGACCCGTGCCACGTCGAGCTCCGCCACGTCGCCCGCGGCGTGGCGGCGCTCGGTAAGCGACAGGGACGCCCGGTACGCCGTCACCGTATCGCGCACGAGGGCACGCTCCGTATCGAGGGCTCGCAGCAGCAGGTACGACTGGACGACTTCCGCTTGCACCAGCAGCCGCGTCGAGGCCAGCAACGCCTCGCGGCTCTGGGCATCGAGGTTGGCGGCGCGCGTGGCTTCCGCGAGACGACCGAAGAGGTCGATCTCGTAGGAAAAGTTGGCGCCGGCGGATCCCACCGTGGCGGGACGCCCCCCGGTGGAAAGGTCGGAGCCCCGCGCGGCCCCTGCCCCCACGCCCAACTGCGGGAAGCGCTGGGCGTCGGTGGAGCGCGCGATCGCCCGCGCCTGGGCGAGCCGCGCCGCGGCCACGTGGATCGAGTTGTTGCCATTCACCGCGCGCTCCACGAGGGAGGCCATCACCGGGTCGTTGAAGGCGCGCCACCATGCGCCTTCAGCCTGCGGCGCCGCGAGGATCGCCGCCGGCTGCGCCTCGCGGAAGCGCTCCGCGGTGGGGGGAAGTTGCGCCGGGTCGAGGGCCGGGACCGACACGCATCCGGCGAGGAGCAGTGCCGCGGCCAATGTCGCGAGCTTCATTTCAGTCATCTCCAGGGGCGAGCTGCGGCACCGGGCCGTGGTGCTTCAACGGCCGGTTGCCCGCGAGCCCGCGCAGCAACACGTAGAACACGGGGGTAAGGAAGAGGCCGAAGGCCGTCACGCCGATCATCCCGGCGAAGACCGCGATGCCCATCGCCTGGCGCATCTCGGCGCCCGCGCCGACGCTGAACACCAGCGGCAGGACGCCCATCACGAAGGCGATGGAGGTCATGAGGATCGGGCGCAGCCTGAGCCTCGCCGCCTCGATGGCGGCGTTGAGCGGCGAGCGGCCGTTCAGCTCGAGCTCGCGGGCGAACTCCACGATCAGGATCGCGTTCTTCGCCGACAGCCCCACCAGCACCACCAGGCCTATCTGCGTGAACACGTTGTTCTCGCCGCCGGTCAGCCATACGCCGGTCATCGCGGCGAGCACTCCCATGGGGACGATGAGCAGGATCGCGAGCGGCAACGTGACACTCTCGTACAGCGCGGCGAGCACCAGGAAGACCAGCAGCAT
>JANMHV010000143.1:0-10892 GCA_031375445.1 Burkholderiales bacterium
CGCCACTGGCGCTCTCACCACGGTCGCGCACTCTGACCGACAGCTCGGCTCGCCGCCTTGGTGCCCGGTACGCTCTACGTACGTGACGGTCGTCTCGGTTACCGGGGGCGCCTCCTCGATTCGGGCGTCCGCCACGCGCCACGCCTTCATGGGGATGACCAAGACCGGACAGGCGGCGATCTTCGAGACCACCGGCAACGAGGACTGCCACGTGATCCTTCGCGGCGGCAAGACGCCGAACTACGACGCGGCGAGCGTCGACGGCGCGGCGAAGGAGCTGGGCGCCGCGGGCCTCGCGCCGCACCTGATGGTGGATTTCTCGCACGCCAATGCTTCCAAGAAGTACGAGCGGCAGATGGACGTGGGTGCCGATATCGCGGCGCAGCTCGCGCTCGGGGAGGACCGTATTTTCGGGGTGATGGTGGAGAGCCACCTGAATCCCGGGCGGCAGGATCTCATTCCTGGGCAGCCTTTGCTTCGGGGAGTCTCCATTACGGACCCTTGCCTGGGTTGGGACGACACCGCGAAGTTGCTCGATACCCTGGCGGAGGGAGTGCGCAAGCGCCGCCTCTCACGCGGGGAGTAGGGCGGGGGATGGGGATGAATGGGATGAATGGGATGAATGGGATGGGGAACATGTGTTGACCTCGAATAGGGTCGGCGGCCTGTGCACGCGCGAATCACACCTCACCATTGCCGTATCCCATTCATCCCCATCCCCAGGTTTACTACAAGCATCACTCGCACATGACCAAACCCGCTGACGAATTCCGCATCCTCGGCCGCCGCGCCGGCAACGAAGAGTCGATCCGCTTCAACTACAAGGGAGTGGACTTCGACCAGGACTGCTTCCACGTGGTCGCGGGCCTCAACGCCGTCGACACCCGCGAGTACGTCGACGAGACCTTCCGGGCGCTGAAGGCCGCGGGCCAGGTGTGCGCGAGGATGGGAGCCTACAAGCCCCGCACCAGCCCCTATTCCTTCCAGGGCTACGGCAAGCAGTGCCTGCCCTACGTGTTCGAGCTGGCGGGCAAGCACGGCATCCGCGTGATCTCGATGGAGGTCACCCGCGACGAGCACGTGGACGAGGTGCGCGAGGCGCTGGCCCAGACCGGCAACGCCACCGGCGTCATGCTGCAGATCGGCACCCGCAACACCCAGAACTTCGAGCTGCTGAAGACCGTCGGCAGCCAGCGCGATTTTCCGATCATGCTCAAGCGCGGCTTCGGCATCACGCTGCACGAGTCGCTGCTGGCGGCGGAGTACGTGGCCAACGCCGGCAACCGCGACATCGTCTTTTGCCTGCGCGGCATGAAGACCAACTTCGGCGACCCGCACCGCAACCTGATCGACTTCAGCCACGTGCCGGTGGTGAAGCGGGTGACGCGCATGCCGGTGTGCGTGGATCCCTCCCATTCCGTGGGCCTGCGCGCCGCGTCCCCCGAAGGCATCCCCGACGTCTTCCACGTCGCGGCCCAGGGCATCATCGCCGGCGCCAACCTGGTGCTCACCGACGTGCATCCCGAGCCGCGCAAGGCGCTCGTCGACGCGGCGCAGGCGATCACGCTCGCGGAGCTGCCGTACTTCCTCGACGATTGCGCCATCGCCCGCGAGGCGTACGTGAAACGGCGGGAGCTCGCCCGAGCCCACGCGGGGTGAGGGGGGCCGCCGCACTGGCCTGCGCGGGGCTGGCAGTCGCCGCCTTCGCCGCGAAGGGCGCACCGATCCGCGTGAACGACGACCTGGGCCGCTCGGTCCTGCTCGCGCAGGCGCCGCAGCGCATCGTGACGTTGGCACCGTTTCTTACCGAGCTGGTCTTCTCCGCCGGAGCGGGCGAGCGCCTCGTGGGCGTGAGCGCCTTCAGCAATTATCCGCCGGAGGCGCTCGCGCTTCCGGTCGTGGCCAATGCCGGTGGTCCCTCGCTCGAGGCGATCGCGGCGCTGCGCCCCGACCTTGTGCTCGCCTGGCGCGACAGCGTGCGGCCCGAGGATCTGGAGCGCTTCGCGGCCCTCGGCATTCCCACCTTCGCGGTTCAGGCGCGCCAAGTCGAGGATGTTCCACGCCTGTTGCTCGCGGTAGGTGAGCTCACGGGCCGTGACGTGTCGCGAGCGGCGGCCGGGTTCCGCGCTCGTATCCGGGCGCTGCGAACGCAGTACGCGCGCCGTCCCCGCCTCGAGGTGTTCCTCGAGATCTGGCATCAGCCGCTCAGCACCATCGCCGGCCCCCACTGGATCAACGAGGGGCTCGAGGTGTGCGGGGCCGAGAACGCGTTTCGCGACCTGCCCGGCGTGGCGCCCGGCGTGCCGTGGGAGGAGCTCTACCGCCGCGATCCGCCGGTGATCGTCGGCGCGGGGTCGGTCGGCAATGACGCCGATTTCCTGGCGCGCTGGCGCACCCGGTCGGCGCTCTCGGCGGTGAAGGCGCGCCGTCTGTTGTTCGTCGAGGCCGACCTGCTGCAGCGCCCGACGCTGCGCCTGGCCGAGGGCATCGCGCGTCTGTGCGAGGGTCTCGAGGCGATGAGATGACGCGCATTTCTTTGACAGCGTGACCTTGCGCTGAATATATTCCCCGGATCGCGCCGCTGAAGAAGCGCGTTCTCGTACCGCCCCCCCAGAGGAGAACACATGCCCGCAATCAGAAGCATCGCGGCGGCGTTGGTCGCCGCCCTCACGTTGGCCGCGGGCGGTTCGGCGCTCGCCCAGGCCTATCCCGTCAAGCCCATTCGCCTCGTGGCCGGTTTCCCCCCGGGCGGCGGCATCGACCTCACGGCACGACTCCTGGCGCAGCACCTGAGCGAGGAGCTGGGGCAGCCCGTGGTGGTGGAGAACAAGCCCGGCGCCGCCGGGGTGCTCGCCGCGGCGGAACTCGCGAAGGCCGCGCCCGATGGCTACACGCTGGCGATCGCCAATATCGGGCCGTTCGCGCTGGCGCCGAGCATGATGGCGCAGCGTCCGTACGAGCCCACGCGCGACTTCACCGCGATCGGCCAGCTCGTGGCGACCTACTTCGTCGCGGCGGTCCCGTTCGACCACCCCGCAAGCACGCTCGCCGAGTTCATCGCGTGGGTGAAGAAGAACGACGGCAAGGTCAACTACGCCTCCGGCGGCAATGGCTCGATCACGCACTTGAACGGCGAGCTCCTGAACCAGGTGGCGGGGCTGAAGATGGTGCACGTGCCCTACAAGGGGTCGGCGCCCGCGGTCACCGACCTCATCGGCGGGCGCACCCACATCCTCATCGACGTGGGAGCGGTCCTGACCCCGCAGGTGAAGGGCGGCAGGCTGAAAGCGATTGCGGTGACCAACCCGACGCGCGACGCCGAGCTGCCCGCCGTTGCAACGGCGCGCGAGCAGGGATTCGCGAGCCTCGAGACTGCGGGTTGGCAGGGTCTCGTGGGTCCGGCCGGAATGCCGCGGGAAGTTGTCGCGCGTCTCGCCGCCGCCTTGAAAAAGATTCTGGCCAAGGCCGATGTGCGCGAACGCTTCGAGAAGGCCGGCACTCCGGTGGTGGAGCGTGGCCCGGAGGATTTCGCGGCCTTCATCAGGAGTGAGAACGAGCGGTGGCTGCCGCTCATCAAGGCCTCCGGCGCCCGCATCGAGTAAGAACCGCGCACGGGGCGGGCAAGCCTGCGGGGGTGCCGGCCGCCCATGAAGACATCGCCGCGATATGCGGCGATGCGGGTCTCAGCTGCGGCGCACCGGCGCGATCGACCCCGACGCCACCACCGGGCCCGTCGGCTGCCCGGTGGGCGAGCCGCCCTTCGGCTCCAGGCTCACCGCGAGGGCGTAGGCACCCTGCACGCGCGGATCGGTGGCGGTGATCTTGATCATCGTATCGCCGGGCGCGTTGGTGAACGTGCCGAGGGAGCGCGGCTGGCCCTTTGTCGGCAGCACCCACAGCTCGAGGCTCTTCGTGTCCACGTTCGCCCACGGCCGCACCATGCGCACCCGCAGCAGGTCGGGACTGTGCATCGAGATCACGAGGTGCGGCGGCGCGGTGGCGGGGGCGGTGGGATCGGTGAGCACCGCGACGAATACGGGCTCGCCGCGCGGCCCGGTGGACAGGTAGAGGAAGCCGGCCAGCAGTACCGAGGCGCGGCCGCCGGCGGTGAGGCCGAAGGTGCGCCAGAAGGCGAGGCTGGACCAGAGGCCCGACCATTTCCCCGGGGAGGGGGAGGAGTCCGCGGCCGTCGCAGGGGCCGCCCCGCGGTAGGGATCGATCCGCGCCTCGATGGCCCTCCACACGCGAGCCGGCGGCTCCACGGCGGGAACGCGATCGGCGAGCGGCATGAGGCCGGACTCCCACTGGCGGACGATCGTGGTGAGCGCGGCATCGGCGCGCATCATCGCCTCGAAGCGCCGGCGCGCGGGGCCGCGCAGCGTTCCCAGCACGTATTCGCCGGCGATGACGTGGGCGCTGTCTTGCGGGAGCTTGCGCATCAGCGGCCTCCCTCCGCGCCCTGGGTACGGTCGAGGCAATCCCTGAGCCGCAGCAGCCCGCGGCGGATGTGGGTCTTCACGGTGCCGAGGGGGCGGCGCATGTGCGCGGCGAGCTCGGAGTGGGTGAGGCCGTGGAAGAACGCGAGCGCGATCGACTGGCGCTGCTCGGCCTCCAGCTCCTTCAGGCATTCATGCAACTGGTGCGCGTCGACGCTCGCCTGGTATTCGGCCGGGGGTGCGGCGCCCTCGTCGACGAGGTTCCCGGCCAATACGTCATCCACGTCCGCGAGCTCCCGGGTGCGCCGGACGATGTCCAGGCTGCGGTTGCGCACGATCGCGGTCATCCACGTGGCCGGGGCGCTTTTCGCCTGGGCGTAGCCGGATGCGTGATTCCAGATGCTGACAAAGCTGTCCTGCAAGACTTCCTCCGCGAGCTGCGGCTCACGGACTATACGCAGCGAGACCGCAAACAGTTTCGATCGGGTGGATTCGTAGAGCTCGGCGAAGGCTTTGCGGTCTCCCAGCGCGGTGCGGGAGAGCAGTTCGGCGAGGCGAGCGGGCGAGGCTTCGGGATTGGCCATGGCCCGGATTGTATAATCCCGGCGTGAAAACGAGCTTTCTGGATTTTGAACAACCCATCGCGGAGCTCGAGCAGAAGATCGAGGAGCTGCGCTTCGTGCAGGACGATTCGGCGGTCGACATCTCCCAGGAGATCGACCGGCTGTCGAAGAAGAGCCGCGAGCTCACCAGGGAGATCTACGCCAAGCTCACCGCCTGGCAGATCTCCAAGGTGGCGCGCCACCCGCAGCGCCCCTACACGCTCGACTACGTGAACGCGCTGTGCACCGACTTCGAGGAGATGCACGGCGACCGGGGCTACGCGGACGACCCGGCCATCGTGGGGGGCCTCGCGCGCTTCAACGGCCAGAGTGTCATGGTGATCGGCCACCAGAAGGGCCGCGACACCACCGACAAGATCTTCCGCAATTTCGGCATGCCGCGCCCCGAGGGGTACCGCAAGGCGCTGCGCCTGATGAAGCTGGCGGAGAAATTCGGCATCCCGCTGCTCACCTTCGTCGACACCCCCGGCGCCTATCCCGGCATCGGCGCCGAGGAGCGCGGGCAGTCGGAGGCGATCGGCCAGAACCTCTATGTGCTGGCTGGCTTGCGTGTCCCGATCGTGGTCTCGGTGATCGGGGAGGGCGGCAGCGGCGGGGCGCTCGCCATCGCCGTGGGGGACGTGACGCTCATGAACCAATACTCGACCTACTCGGTGATCTCGCCCGAGGGGTGTGCGGCGATCCTGTGGAAGAGCGCGGAGAACGCGGGCGAGGCGGCGGAGAGCCTCGGCATCACCGCCTCGCGCTTGAAGACCCTCGGCCTCATCGACAAGGTGATCGCCGAGCCCCTGGGCGGCGCGCACCGCGATCCCGCCGAGGCGGCCAAGAGCCTGAAGAAGGCGATCCAGGATAGCCTGCGCACGCTGCAGGACCTCGATACCAACGAGCTCCTCGAGCGCCGCCAGGACCGGCTGGTGAATTTCGGCAAGTTCAAGGAGCTGGCGGAGTGAAGTTCTCCCTCCCCCCTGGGGGAGGGCCGGGGAGAGGGTAACGATGGCGACGGACAACATCAGACCCTCTCCCCGGCCCTCTCCCAAGGGAGAGGGAGGTATGACTCCCCGGCCCTCTCCCAAGGGAGAGGGCGGTTTGACTCCCCGGCCCTCTCCCAGGGGAGAGGGAGGTCTGATCCCCGCCCACCTCACCACCCGCCTCGCCACGCTCCCTCCCGGGGCGATCTGCGTCGGCTTCTCCGGCGGCCTCGATTCCACCGTGCTCCTCGATGCGCTGCAGCGTGTGGGCAGCCGCGAAGTCACCGCGGTGCACGTCCACCATGGCCTGAGCCCCAACGCCGATGCGTGGGCCGATGCGGCGAGCGCCTTCTGCGCGGCGCGAGCGATCCCGCTGGCCATCGAGCGCGTCGAGGTCGACCGCCGTGCTCCCGAGGGCCTCGAGGCCGCGGCCCGCGCCGCGCGCTACGCGGTGTACGCCGCGCGCCCCGAGCCATTCGTGGCACTCGCCCACCATCGCGACGACCAGGCCGAGACCGTGTTGCTGCAGCTGCTGCGCGGCACGGGGCTGCGAGGCGTGGCGGCGATGCCCGAGCTTCGAGCGTTGAACGATCGCGTGAGCCTCTTGCGTCCGCTGCTCGACCTTCCCCGCGCGGCACTCCACGAGCACGCGGTCTCGCAGGGGCTCGCCTGGGTCGAGGACGAGTCCAATGCGGGGGAACGCCACGACCGCAACTACCTGCGGCTTGCCGCGGCCCCCGTCCTCGATGCGCGCTTTCCCAACTGGCGCGATGCACTTGGGAGGTTCGCGCGGCACGCGGCCTCGGCCGATGACCTCCTCGAGACCCTCGCGCGCATCGATGGCCTGCCCGAGGACAGCGATGCGCCGCTCCCCCTCGATTCCGCCCTCGATCCCCGGCGTCGCGCCAACCTCCTGCGCATGTACCTCGCAGCCCAGGGCCTGCCGATGCCGTCGGAAGCGCGCCTCGCCGAGATCGCGCGCCAGGCCTACGACGCGGCGGGTGATGCGCGGGTATCGATCGACCATGGCGGGGCGCGGCTGGTGCGCCATCGCGGGGCCCTGCACGTCGAGGCGCTCGAGGGCGTGCCGGGATGGGAAGTGCCCTGGCATGGCGAGGCGAGCCTCGACCTGGGCGCCGGACGAGGTGAAGTGACCTTCGAACCCGCGAAGGGCGAGGGCATCGCCGCGCACCTCGCCACGGGCGAGGGATGGCGCGTCGCACCCCGCGCCGGCGGAGAGCGCATGCGCCTTGCCCCCGGGCGCCCCACGCGCACCCTCAAGAACCTGCTGCAGGAGCGGGGCGTGCCGTGGTGGAAACGGCAAGATTTGCCGCTGCTCTTCCATGGTGCACGGCTGGTATGGATTCCGGGCCTGGGAGTCGCCGCGGAATACGCCTGCGAGGCCAGCCAGCCAGGGCTTCGGCCGGGCTTGAGGGTGGCGGGAAACGCGTCGCTGTGCTAGAATGAAAAGCTAAACTTTTCATTGATTTAGACTCTTTTAACCCCAATTTAGCGGAGTAGCCATGGCAGTCCAGCGCACCCTTTCCATCATCAAGCCCGATGCCGTCGCGAAGAACGTGATCGGCGAGATCTATGCCCGTTTCGAAAAGGCGGGGCTCAAGGTCATCGCGGCCCGCATGGCCCACCTGTCGAAGAGCGACGCCGAAGGCTTCTACGCCGTCCACAAGTCGCGTCCCTTCTTCAACGACCTCGTGTCTTTCATGATTTCCGGCCCGGTGATGATCCAGGTGCTCGAGGGCGAGAACGCGATCCAGAAGAACCGCGACCTGATGGGCGCCACCGATCCCAAGAAAGCGGAAAAGGGCACCATCCGTGCCGACTTCGCCGACTCGATCGACGCGAATTCGGTGCACGGCTCCGATGCGCCCGAGACCGCGCAAGTGGAGATCGGCTACTTCTTCCCCGCGAGCCAGGTCTACTCCCGCTAGGCGAGAGATGTCCGAGCGCGCCAACCTCCTCGACTACACCCTGCCGCGGCTGACCGAATGGTTCGCCGCCCGGGGCGAGAAGCCGTTCCGCGCGAGGCAGGTGTTCCAGTGGATCCACCAGCGCGGTGTCGCCGATTTCGACGCGATGACCGATCTCGCGAAGTCGCTGCGGGAAAAGCTGCACGCCCATGCCGAAGTGCGCGCGCCGGCGATCCTGTCGGAGCATCGCTCCGCCGATGGCACCGTCAAGTGGCTCTTCGATGTCGGCATCGGCAATGGCATCGAGACGGTGTTCATCCCCGAGGATAATCGCGGCACGCTCTGCGTTTCTTCGCAGGTGGGCTGTGCCCTCGACTGCAAGTTCTGCTCGACCGGCCGCCAGGGATTCAATCGCGACCTCTCGGCGAGCGAGATCATCGGGCAGGTGTGGGTGGCAAATAGGCGGTTGGAGGAGATGGAGGCCCAGGGGTTGTCGTCGAGGCTTCTACCCTCTCCCCGGCCCTCCCCCAGGGGGGAGGGAGAAGATCGCGATGAGGGTCGCATGTCGCCCTTCCCCGTCACCAACGTCGTGATGATGGGCATGGGCGAGCCGCTCAACAATTTCCAGCCGGTGGTCGACTCGATGTCGATCATGCTCGACGACCACGCCTACGGCCTTTCGCGCCGGCGGGTCACGCTCTCCACCTCGGGCGTGGTGCCGCACATCCGCAAGCTGAAGGATGCACTCCCGGTCGCACTCGCCGTCAGCCTGCACGCGCCCAACGACGAGATCCGCAGCCGCATCATGCCGATCAACGACGCGTACCCCATCGCCGCGCTGCTCGACGCGTGCCGCGATTACCTGGAAGCGGCACCGCGCGACTTCATCACCTTCGAGTACGTGATGCTGAAGGGTGTCAACGACGCGCCCAACCACGCGAAGGAGCTCGCCGCGACTCTCAAGGCCTCGAAGGTGCCGGCCAAGTTCAACCTGATTCCGTTCAACCCGTTTCCCGACTCCGGCTTCGAGCGCACCGAATACGACCGCATCAAGCTGTTCCAGCAAGTGCTGATGGATGCGGGCTACATCGCCACCGTGCGCAAGACGCGCGGCGACGACATCGATGCGGCCTGCGGGCAACTCGCCGGCCAGGTCGTGAACCGCATGAAGCGCAAGACCGTCTCCTTCCACCGTAACGCGAGGCCCTGACCCGATGCGCATCCTCCTGGTTGCTTTGGTTCTCCTCGCCGCGGGCTGCGTCTCGCAGAGCACCGTCGAGACCCGCCCCGTCACCGACTCCTCCCTCGGGGATGCGCGGCGCCGGGCGGAGAACCACACGGCGCTTGCCGGCGAGTACTTCGCGCGCGGCAACTTCACCGTGGCGCTCGCCGAGAGCCGCGCCGCGATCAAGGACGACCCCAGCTACTTCCCGGCGCACAACGTCCAGGGCCTGGTGTACATGGAGCTGCGCGAGGATGCCGCGGCCAAGGCGGCCTTCGGCGAGGCGCTGCGCATCTCGCCCAACAACGCCGAGGTGCTCAACAACTACGGCTGGTTCCTGTGCCTGAGGAACGAGGCCGAGCGCGGGCTGCCGATGCTGCAGCGCGCCGCCGCCGACAACTTCTACCGCACGCCGGAAAAGGCGTGGATGTCGGCGGGCCTCTGCCAGATGCGCATGGGCCGCACGGTGGAAGCCGAAGACAGCCTGCGCCGCGCGGTGCTGATCCGCCCGGACCTGGTGGGCGCGCTCTACAACCTCGCCATCCTCACCTTCGACCGCGGCTCGCTCGCCGACGCCGAGAATTACCTGGTGCGCTACATGCGCGTGGCCCCTCCCTCGCTGGCACCCCTGATCCTCGGCGTGAAGATCGCGCGCGCCAAGAAGGACAAGGTGGCCGAGGACAGCCTCATGCAGCAGATGCGGCGCCTGTTTCCCGATGCACCGGAGCTGAAGCTGCTCGAGGAGAGCCGGTAGCGCGATGGAATCGGTAGCCGACAATCCGGCGCAAGCCCTGCCCCTGGGCCGCGTGCTCTCCGAGGAGCGCGAGCGCCAGGGCTTGTCGCGTACCGACGCGGCGCAGCGCCTGCACATGAGCCAGTGGCAGGTGGAGGCGCTCGAGGGCGGCGACTACGAGCGCCTGCCGCGCGGCATGTTCCTGCGCGGCTTCGTGCGCAACTACGCGCGCCTGCTGCACCTCGATCCGGACAAGGTCCTGCCGCTGCTGGCCGACGCCGCGCCCAAGGCCGTGGCGCCGCGCATCGTGGTGCCGACCCAGAACATCCGCTTCGACCCGATGGGCGAGCGCCTCGCCAATCCCTACGTGAAGGCCGCGGGCCTCGCGGTGGTGGCGGTGTCGCTCGCATTCGCTGCGATGTACTGGTGGCTTTTCATCCGCCCGACGCCTCCCGCCGCCGAATCGCGCAAGCCCGCCCCGGTCCAGGCGCAGCCCGTGGGCGTGGTGACGCCGCGGCAAGTCGCTGTGGCCCCGGTGGCTCCGGCCGAGACGCCGCCGCCGGTGGATGCGCCGCGCGAGGAGGTGCCTGCTACGGCACCCTCTCCCCGGCCCTCTCCCAGGGGAGAGGGAGAAAAGCTCGCGGCTACGGCACCCTCTCCCCGGCCCTCTTCCAGGGGAGAGGGAGAAAAGCTCGCGGCCAAGACACCCTCTGCGCAGCCCTCTCCCAGGGGAGAGGCAGCCCCGCTCGCGGTGACTTCACCCTCTCCCCAGCCCTCTCCCAGGGGAGAGGGAGCCACTGCTCCCGTGGCGCCCGGCGAGAAGCGCGTGCGCTTCCGCTTCAAGGGCGACTCGTGGGTCGAGGTGCGCGATGCCCGCGGCCGCACGCTGGTTTCCAAGCTCCACCCCGCCGGCGCCGAGACCGAGGTCGTGGGTCGCGCGCCGCTCACCGTGGTGGTCGGCAACGCACCCGAAGTCGAGATG